>DATGIQ010000227.1:0-26111 GCA_035295665.1 Gemmataceae bacterium
CGGACCAGGTACGCCCCTGATCCTGGCTATGGAGCACGGCCGAGCCGGGTCGGCCGACCACCCAGATATGGTCGCCCACGCAATGGAGGGCATGAAAATCCCAGCAGGCGCGCACTGCCGCGGGCAGCTTCAGATCCGCATAGCCCCACCGCGCCCCGGCCGAATCGCGGCTTACATACACGAGCCCGCCCTGGCCTACCGCCACCGCTCGATTCCCGACCACCTGGACGGCACATACGGCTCGGCCGCCAATCACATCGACATCGGCTGGGGCGAGCACGCCGTTGCGCAGGACGAACAGCCGGCTCCAGGACCCCACGAGGACGCCTGTCTGGGCATCCTGAAAATCGGCGGCCAACCAGGTGGGGCAGCGAGGCCCTGGAACGGCCTGCCACGTTCGCCCTGAATCAATGGTCCGAAAGACGCCGGTCGGAAACTGCTCCGTTCCTTCGCCGACCACGAAGCCAACCTTGTTGTCCACAAAATGCACGTGCTGGAGGCCCGGAAAGAAATGGGCACCGATGCGCTGCCATTTCAAACCCCCGTCACGGGTAAATAACAAAACGCCGAGGCTCCCCTGCCCGTGCGGCAGCTCCTCCCGGCCGGCGATCCAACCGGTGTAAGGATTGAGGAAGTGCACGGAGCGCAGCGAGGCCCGCTGGCCGGTCGGTTGCCGCTCCCAGGTCTGGCCGCCGTCGATCGTGTGCCAAACTACGCCCTCGTCGCCAACGGCCCAGCCCTCGTGTTCATCGACAAATTGGACCGCGCGCAGAGCAGCATCGTCAAAATTGCGGAGCTCGCCGGCACTTGCGCCGAGCCCCGAACAGACGACCAGCGCCAGTGCGATCGAAACGCCTCGCATGGGCACTCCTCTCGTTCCTCTTGGCCCCGCGGTTTATTTTGCTAAGGCCGATGGATTTTTGGCTCAATCAAATAACCAGTATCGGACGATGCAATAAAGGGCACTCAGCGCGTCGCGCAGCCCGATCTTCTTCCCTTCTTCGTACGTGCGGCCGGAGTAGCTGATCGGGATTTCGTAAATGCGCCAGGACGGATCGCGGCGGCGAGCTACCTTGGCCGTGATCTCGGGTTCGAATCCGAACCGGTTGGACTTGAGGCGGACATCGGCCAGGACTTCCCGGCGAAAAACCTTGTAACAGGTTTCCATGTCCGTGAGATTGAGGTTGGTGAACATATTCGACAGTGTCGTCAAGAATTTATTGGCGACGTAGTGCCAGTAGTACAAGACCCGATGACTATCGCCGATGAATCGGGAGCCGTAGACCACGTCCGCATGATCATCGAGGATTGGCTGGATGAGGCGGGGATACTCGGCGGGATCATATTCCAGGTCCGCGTCCTGGACGACCACAATATCGCCTTGGGCTAGGCGGAAGCCCTCGCGCAAGGCAGCGCCTTTCCCTCGGTTGCACGGCTGATACACGACGCGGACATCCCGGTGCCGCTCCAGCTCACGGAGGATTTCCCGCGTGCCATCGGTACTACAGTCATCGACGATGAGGATTTCCTTTGGAATGGGAACGGCAGCCACGCGCCGCACCAGCTCGCCGATCCATTGCCGTTCGTTGTAAACTGGGATGATGACGGAGAGCCGAAAGCCGCTGGGGAGTGGGTAAATTCCGAGCTGCCGGCAGGCAGCCTCCCCGAGCAAGCGCTGCAAGACAAGCGCCCGATCCGACGACGACTCAGACAGCCGGACGAGCAAGTGTTCCACTTCCGAATCACGGATTTCGTTGGTCAAGCTTGGCATTCGCGTCCCTGCGATCGTTGCCGAACTGTTCCCGGACTGCCGCAACCACTTTCATGAGCGAATTATGGGAAAGAACCGCCGCGGGGGTCAAGGCGAATCGGAGTTGCAAGGTGGTCAAGGCTTACCCGGTCAGCCAGGCCAATCGCTGCCATTTGCATGTGCCGCGGGCTTGGACGATCGAGCTTGACACTCCTTCTGCTCTGACATACTCTCCGCGATCCCAGGGAATGGGTGGCGGGCGAATCCGCAGGGAAGAGGCATGGCTGAAAGGAGTCAGCGCATGGGCACACCGGCCGGAGCAGCGGTTCCGCTTTGCGACTTGCAAGCCCAGTACCGAGAGCTGCAACCTCATCTCGAGGAGGTATTGACCCGAGTCCTTGCGGGTGGGCAAGTGATCCTTGGGCCGGAAGTTGCGGCCCTGGAGGAAGAAATCGCGCGCTACTGCGGCACCGGCTACGCGATCGGCTGTGCCTCCGGAACCGATGCGCTCCTCCTGGCCTTGCAGACCCTTGGCATCGGACCTGGGGACGAGGTTATTTTGCCTTCCTTCAGCTTCTTTGCCACCGCCGGCATGGTGTGTCGAAGCGGTGCGCGGCCCGTTTTTGCGGACATCGATGCCGAGAGCTACAACCTGGATCCTCTGCAAGTCGAGAACAAAATCACCAGCCGAACCCGTGCCATCCTGGTGGTTCACCTGTTCGGCCAATGCGCGGACATGGAGCCGCTTTGGAAAGTGGCGGAACGGCATCAGCTGCCGATCATCGAGGATGCGGCCCAGGCTTTTGGAGCAGATTACCAAGGAAAGCGCACCGGCACCTTGGGGGCGTTCGGCTGTTTCAGTTTTTATCCAAGCAAGATCCTCGGTGCCTATGGCGACGCCGGCATGGTCGTCACGAACGATCCCGAGTGGTCAGCACGACTGGCAGCCCTCCGGGTGCACGGCATGGAGGTCAAGTATTATCACAAACACCTGGGCTGGAATGCCCGCCTGGATGCGTTGCAAGCGGCCCTGTTGCGCGTGAAGCTGCCCCGGGTTGAGGGCTGGATTGAGGCCCGCCAGGCCGCCGCCCATCGGTACGATGCCTTGATTGATGAATACTACCTGGGCCGCTTCTTGTGCCGGCCGGCCGTTCGCACACAGCGGCGGCACGTATTCAACCAGTATGTAGTTCGCGTTCAGGACAACCAGCGCGATCCCCTTGTGCGATATCTGCACAGCGAAAAAATTGGCTGCGAAATCTACTACCCGGTGCCGCTTCACCTCCAGGAATGCCTGGCCTACCTGGGCTATCAGAAAGGCGACTTCCCGGCCAGCGAAGACGCTTGCCGTGATGTCCTGGCTCTGCCGATGTATCCCGAACTTCAGCCGGCGCAGCAGCGACGCGTGATTCAAGCCTGTGCTGCGTTTCTCCGTCAGCAGGCCCGCAAGGCCGCCTAAGCCGAAGCGGGGGGAGAACCGGTGATTCCGCGGCAATGGACCGAAGGCTCCGAGGAACCGGCTGGTTCTGATCCTGCGCTGCCGTTCTGGCGTCTCCCCGTGAATCGGTTACAGTGGCTGCCGGCCGGGCTCGGCTGCGTTTTCTACTTGCAAGGCAGGGGGTCGCCCCTTGCCTTGCTGCTTCTGTCTTTTGGTCTTCCCGCGGTTCGATTCTTTCTCGCGCTCCATTGTCGCCAGCAGGTTCGGAGACGGCTCCGCAGGCTATGGGATACCTTGGAGTCCTATCCCTTGTGCAGGGAGCGGCTGCCCTGGCCAGGCGTTTTGGTCACCGTGGTGCTACCCTTCGGCTTGCTCTTGCTTCTTCGCGACTATGCCATTGTGAGCGGAGATTCCCGGCCGGCCGTGCTCACGGCCTCGGCCTTGGTGACCGAAGGCCACGCAGATATTGGCCAGTTGGTAGGGCGCTATTCGCAGCTCGGCATGTTTGCAATGGACGGAGGGATGCCGTATTTCTGTCGGCAGACCAACGCAGGAGTTGTTTCCAGTTACCCGCTTGGCATGGTGCCGTTCGTGCTGCCGGTGGCGGCGGCCGCCCGGGTCTTCGGTGCGGATCTCGATCTGCCCCATGTCCATGATCGGCTCGAGAAATGGACCGCGGCCTGGATCGCAGCCTTCTCACTCGGACTCTTTTTCCTGCTGGCGCTGCACGTGGCTGAAGTACAACCCGCCTGGATGGCGACGTGGATACTCGGGACAGGCTCCGTCTTCTTCACAACCATCGGCCAAGCACTTTGGCAGCATGATGGCGTTATTTTGTGGTCGCTCATTGCTTTGCTGATCGAGTTTCGTGCGCCGGAACGGTCGGGCTGGATGGGCACGCTGCTACAGGGGTTTGCCATCGGGATGATGCTGCCGTGCCGACTCTCCGCGGTTGTGTTCATCGTACCGTTCGCATTGTGGGTTTTTCTCCGCACGCCGGTACGGGCATTGGGCGTCGCCCTTTTCAGCGGGCTGACGTTTGTCCCCTGGGCTTGCCTGCACGTGTCGATTTATGGCAGCGTCTTCGGTCCTTCGACCGGCCAATTGGCCGCCGGGAATTGGTCTCCCGTTTCGGTCAGCTCACTGGCGGGAATCTTGATCAGCCCTGGACGGGGGATATTCGTTTATCAACCCTGGATTCTGCTGGCGGTCCTCCATCGGCTTCCTGTTCTACGGAGGAAGGCGGCGTTCCGAGCGTGCAGGGAATGTCCCGCGGGCTGGACGACGTTTTGCCTCTGTGCGGTCGTGTTTCAGCTGGCGTTGATCAGCTCATGGAAATGTTGGTGGGGAGGCTATTGTTGGGGGTCCCGGTTGACCGCTGAAACGATTCCGCTCCTGGCCCTTCTCTGTGTGCGACCGATTGCCATGTTATGGCGAACCGGCGTGGGACAACGGGTGGTTCTGGCCTTCGCGATGCTGAGTTTGCTGATGCACGTGCCCGCAGTTTATCTGCGCTCGGCGGAATGGCACGGCCGGCGGCAGATCGATCACCACCCCGAACGATTGTGGGTGTGGTCTGATGCACCCTTTCTCTATCCGCTTTGGAATTACACCCTCATGCCTGATTCGGCAGCCCACAGGCCTGACGCGGCAGCGAAGGATACGGCGGTCTTTCGGTAGGGAGCGGGTTTGCCGGCTGAATGAGTATTCTCTCACATCACTTTTTGAGCAGCCCAGCCTTGAGGATTTCGAACGTCTTGGGTGTGACGCTCTTGAGCGTCATGTCCATGTACATCAACACCTTCTTATCGGGTCCGACTATTTTCTTGCGGGCAGCGCCCACCGAGTCATCCGCCATGAAGTTTTCGTCCTCGATCTGCACGCCGTTCTTGGCCGTGAAGGTCCCCTTGAAGTAGGTCCAGTGCCACGGCGGACCGAACAGTTTGCCGCCGCCCTCGACAGTGGCGGCATCATCGGTGAGTGTGAACGTGTTATCACTCTTGACGGTCAATCGCACCGCCCTTTCGGTGGCCGATCCATTTTGTTCGACCACAATGGCCCGCTCCAAGATCAGGGAATGGTCCGGGTCGTGGATTTTCTCCACGAGGATAACCTGGGCACCCATCGGCTGTCCGGTAGGCGAGCTCAGCTTGGCTTCGCCGAGATAATAAAACTTCTCCGGCTGGGCTGCCCCCACCAGCGTCGGTACCAAGAGTGCGCCAACCAACGCAAGAGTCGTTCGCATGGGTTTTTCCTCCGCAGACTGAAACGGGTTGATCCGGGCCACTCTTATTCGCTGGAGGCAACCGAGCATTTTGGGCGAGCCCGGTGGTCGCGGAAGGAGCTACTCGCTTGGTTGAGCGGAGTCGATGCCCGGATCCTGTTGGCAGAGGGGAACTACTTGGCGTTCGCCATTACCTGCAATTGGGTCACGCTGCGTCCTTGCTCTTTTTCCAGATACTCACGCCCCTTCTTGACGTTGACATGGTCCCACGGCAGCACTTCCGTGACCGGTCGGCTGCGCTGCGAGTACCAGGCCGGATCGATGCCCAAGTCGGCAAACGTTTGCCACCAGACGTCGGGCTTGAAGGTTTCCTTCCAGCCATCCAGACGGCACCCGCGCCGCCAGGCTTCTTCCAACACCGGCGCCACGCGCCGGTCGCCGCGGGTCAAGACACCCTCCAGTAGACTGCATTCGAGATCGTGCTGGTTGATGCGCACCGAACGGATGCGGCGGCGGCTGCGCAGATACTGCCCTGCCCAGCGCAAGTATGCCCGCGTCTGCATCCCGTTCCACTGGTACGGCGTATGCGGCTTGGGAACAAAATTCGAGACCGAAGCCGTCACATCCACATACCGTCCCAGCACCTCTTTCCCAAGGGTGGCAATGTTCTCGGCCATATCGACAATGCCATCCAGGTCGACCTCGCGCTCCCCTGGCAGACCACACAGGAAATAGAGCTTTACTCGTCGCCAGCCATTCTTGAACGCTTCACGGCAACCTTCGTACAGGTCTTCGTTGGTGATTGGCTTGCGGATTTGCACGCGCATGTCATCACGGGCAACTTCCGGTGCCAGCGTCAAACCAGCGCGGCGTACTCCCCGCATCAGCTTCGGCAGCGAGCGGAGCTGGTGATTGATGCGCAGACTGGGCAGGGAGATGTTCACTCCGAGTGGCGTGAAGACTTCGTGCATCCGCTTTACAAGCTCTTCGAAGTAAGGATAGTCGCTCGTGCTGAGACTGAGGAGGCTAATCTCGTTGTGGCCGGTATTCCGATAGCTTTCCAGCGCTGCCTGGACAATGGTTTCGACGGAGCGGACACGCAGCGGCCGCTTGATGACGGTGGACTGGCAAAAGCGGCACTGCCAGGGACAGCCACGCATGATCTCGATGGCAATACGGTCATGCGTCGTCTCGACAAAGGGCACCAATGGCTTGGTCGGCAGCGGGATGGCATCGAAATCCTGTGTAATGGTGCAGGCCATGACCTCACGCGGCACATCGCTGCGGATGCGGTTCATGGCGGCAATCGTGCCATCTGCATGGTATTGCGGTTCGTAGAACATGGGCGCATAGGCCCATGTCGTGCAGCCGGCAATTTCCGCAATCATGTCTTCACGGGATTTGCCGCCTTTCTCTTTCAGCGTGAGCCAGCGGTCCATGATCCAAGGAAGGCTTTCCTCGCCATCGCCAATAACGAACAGGTCGATGAATGGTGCAAGGACTTCGGGGTTTTGGGCACCAGGTCCGCCGGCGATCACCAGAGGGTCCCGCAGCGTGCGGTCCTTGCTATGCAAGGGAATTCCGCCGAGGTCGAGCATGGTCAGAATGTTCGTGTAGCAAATCTCGTATTGAAGGCTAAAACCAACCGCGTCGAATTCCCGCAGGGGCGTAAAGGTTTCCAGGCTATAAAGCGGAAGCCGATGCTGGCGCAGGAGCGATTCGAAATCGGCACACGGAGTGAAGGCCCGCTCACAAGCCCACTGGGGATCATTGTTCATGATCGTGTACAGGACCTGTAAGCCATGATGGCTCATGCCGAGCGTGTACGCATCGGCAAAGCTCAGGCAAAGCTTGCCGCGGACCTGGCGATGATCCTTGACGACACTGCCGATCTCGCCACCGATGTACTGAGCCGGCTTCTGCACACGCAGAAGGAGTCGCTGGACGGTTTCTTTGAGGGGTGTGTTCATCTTCGCATTTTCCCTTTGGCCTCGGGATTGGCGCGGAATCGAAGGATAACGTGATTATGGCAAATTGCTCGACGTCCGCCAGCTGGCCGTTCTGTTTCTGGATGTTCGGCTCATGCAGGCCGGGGCAACGCTGTCGCTGCAAGGGCTCCAAATGAAAACAAGGAAAAAAGGAGCAGACGTGGTGCTCCTTTTTTCCTTGTGATGCTGGTAGAGAAATTGGCTACGTCTGTCCTTGGGCCTTGCGCGCCGACTTTTGTTTGCGCAATTGAGCCCGGCGGCGTTGTTCGCATGGCTTCTCGTAGTGCTGGCGAGCACGGAGCTCTTTGTGCATTCCGCTCCGTTCAATTAGCTTCTTGAACCGACGGAGGGCCATCCCGATCGGTTCCTTGTCATGCACGCGCATTCGTAAGGGCATTCGTCCTCCTTCTACAAGAGAAATTGTGAAAGTTTCCCCCTCTTTCGGCCGCCGAGAGAGGCGCCGTGTACCCGTAAACCAGCCCGGTTGGTGAAGGGGGTCGAATCCCCTGTGCCAGCAGGCACCCTGAAATGCCGGCAAACCCTCATGAGGGTCGCAGATTTCAATCGGGCAAGAAAAGGGCGTTGGGTACGTGCGCACTCTACCGAGGATGGTCCACGAAGCCCGGCCACTGGCATTATAGCCCTCTGGCTGGAAAAAGGTAGGCGGAGCCCGGCATTTGGGCATGGTCCGATTGAGCCTTGACGAAAGTAGGACGTCAGCACTACAAAGACCCGTGGGTTGATGATTTTCCGTTGAAGTCTCTCGTTGAGATCCGAATTCAAGAGATTTCTTGCCGAAGTGGCGGAATTGGCAGACGCGCCAGGTTCAGGACCTGGTTCCCGTTTAGGGAGTGGAGGTTCGAGTCCTCTCTTCGGCACTTATGGGATAAGGACTTGCGTCAAATCGATGCAAGTCCTCTTTTTTTTGCCATCGCCTTTCCGGGGGCAAAACGGGGGCAGTAAGGCATTTGCATTGGCCTTGCGCGTCGGTGGTTCGGGATCGCTTCCCGGACTAAGTTTGAACAACGCCTTTTGCGGAGCCACGCAATGGCCTGGCTCGAACTCGATCCCGATTCGAATTGCTATAAGGTCTGCTTCCGTTTCGGAGGCAGGAGGTTCAAGCAGTCTGCCAAGACCGATGACCGCATGGAAGCCGAAGTCCTTCTGGGTGGCGTGGAGAAAAACCTCCTCTCCGATGGGAAACGGTCGGAGAAAACCAAAGCGAACCGCCCCATGACCCTGGAAGGGTTCTTCCAGAAGTACAAGGAGAATCTCCCCCGCCGGCGCGATGGAAGCCAATTCCCTGGATATTGTCCAGCTCCACATGAAGCATTTTCTCCGGCATCTGGGCTCCCGGTTCCCTGTTCAGAATCTGACCCTTGCCGTCTTACGTGGAGTCACGTTCGCGGGACCGAAAACGTTCCATTAGCCCCGTCATCATGAAGAAGGAAGTCGCGAGCTTCAGCAGCATCTGGTCATGGGGCGCCCAAATGGGATTCGTGATCCTTGACGGTCTTCTGTTGCGTAAGCAATGCGAGATTGGCGCGGATTCCTGCAAAGTTCGCGTCCAACCGAGCCGCGAAGGCTTCCAGCCCGGCTTCATCAACAACAAGGTTCCGGCTACACCAGTTCAGGCACGCTTCGATACTCTTAATCGCCTCGGCCAGTGCCATCTTCTCGCGGGGCCTGCAAAGCGTGTGGGGAAAAGTCAGCCCGAAATCGCCGGCTCGCGCCACCAGGTCCGCTGCGTGACGCTGACAATCCGCCTTGCCAAGCTCGTCGTCGTGTTTGGCGAGTTGGTGAAGTCGCCTGCGAGCGGCTCGGCACCAGACTTCGAATCCGGCGATGTTTCTTGGACCGTCTTCGGCCAGCAGGAAGTCTGCCATTGGATCTCCGTCGAACAGTCGGTTCGGTTGCAGCTATCGAAACTATGGGCCACGGCGGAAAACTCCGTAGCTTCCGGAATCCTGCCTCACGGCACAAAGCTCCTGGCAGAGTATTGCGTGGTTCCTGATTCGGGGAATCAGGTTCATCTGGGGAATAGTTGCGAATGACGACGGGGCGCTGGTACATTTTCTTTCGAAAGGATGCCCCTTTCAGGATTCAATTTGCCCCCCTCGGTCATCGGGTCTGCTGTATTCTGGCTGGTATCATGGCAGAGAGCATTTTCTCAAATTTCTTTCGGCATCGTGCCGAGTACAACTCCGGAGAGGCGACCCATGGCGGTTATCCCGATTCATCGGCGGAAGCGCATCTTTGGACTTCTCGCCGTTCTCGGGTGGATCGGCGTGGCTTGGGCATTTTGGCGGGCGCACTCTGTGCGGCCACGGCAACTGGTACCACTCGAATTGTCCAGCTACTCTGCTATGTAATCTAGGTTTTTGTTGTTATGGCCACATCACAAATGGCCTCATCTGATCGCACTTCTTTCGTTTATGCGGAGATCCGCATAAAAGTAACAACCAGTTCCTCGCTGGTAGAAACTGTGTCAGAGTTTGAGTAGCCGTACCTTCCTGATTGCAGAGCCGAAAAACGGGTCCTGGAAATCCGAAAATAGACAAATCCGTTCCCGAAAAACTCCCGCAAAAAAGTGAGCCACTCCGCCCCTTCGAGGAACTATCATAGTGGACGGACCGAAGCGTTTGTGAGAGAACAACCATCATGGCTCACGCACAGCTCAGCCTGGTCCTGCGGCACATTCGCAAGCTGGCCGGTGACGGCAAAGCGAGTGACCGGCAGCTCTTGCACCAGTTTGCCACACGGCATGAGGAAGCCGCTTTCGAGATGCTTATCGAGCGGCATGGGCCGGCTATCCTCGGCGTTTGCCGTCGCGTTCTTCGCCGTGAGCAGGATGCTGAGGATGTCTTCCAGGCGACGTTCCTGACCTTGGCTCGTAAGGCCTCCTCGATCCGGAAGCCGGATTCGCTTGGCTGTTGGCTATACGGCGTTGCTTCGCGTCTGGCGTTCAAGGTGAGGGCGGCTGCCGCGAAGAGGCGGATGACGGAATCAATCCGACAACCTGAGGCGCCAACGGCCGGGCAAGAGTTGTGTACGGCGCTCGATGAAGAACTGGCTCGGCTGGCTTGGCGTTATCAGGCGCCCATCGTCCTCTGCTACTTGGAGGGCAAGTCCCGCGATGAAGCTGCGCGGCAACTTGGGTGGTCGCTCGGCACCCTCAAACGTCGGCTGAATCAAGGACGCGAGATTCTGCGGGAACGGTTGACGCGGCGCGGGTTGACTTTGTCGGCAGTCTTGACAGCCGCGGGGATTTCCCAAGAGACGGTGCCGGCAGCGCTGGTGATTTCAACTGCCAGAGCGGCAATGACGTTTGCGGCCAGTTCGGCCGCAGGTGTCGCCGCCCAGTTGGCCGAAGGGCTCCTGAAAGGTATGTTCCTGGGTAAGCTGAAGATCGGGGCAGTGTTGATCCTGACCACCGGCTTGGTCGGCGTAGGGGCCGGTTTGATCGCGGATCGAGTGCAGCCCGATGGGCCAGAACCAGCATCCGGGATAGCGAAGCCGGAAACAGCGCGGGTGCTAGCCGAAGCCGTCGCAGACCCTGTGCCGATGGTGCAAGGGCCAGGACCAGTCGAGGTCACGAGCGACCCCCTTCCGGCAAGGGCAGTGCTCCGGCTGGGGACGGAGCGCTTCCGCCACGGCCATTCCATCACTTCGTTAGCCTTCGCTGATGGCAAGCGGATCGTGGCCACTGATGCGTCAGCGACCTATATCTGGGACGCAGCCACCGGGAGACAACTGCGGCGGATCGGCGGTGATTTTGAGACGGGGTGGCGCTCTGCATCACTGTCCGCTGATGGACAACGCCTGGCGACGAGGGAGTACAGGCGTAATACGCTTCACGTCTGGAATCTGAATTCCGGCGAACTGATTCAGCAATTTGGCCTTGATGGCTTCGCCCTCCTATCCCCCGACGGAAATCTCGTGGCTTCCCGTGACAAGGGCATCATTCACCTTCGGGATATTGGCACTGGTAAAGAGCTTCGCAGCTGGTTAGCCGATGCGAAGGGAGTGCATCAGTTCGCTTTTTCGCCCAGCGGGACGGTCCTCGTCACGGGCGGCCAAGACAAGGTCATCCACGTCTGGGGGGTAGCCACTGGGAAGGAACTGCGCATCCTCCGTGGACACACCGATGAAGTCGGGAACGTCGTCTTCTCTCCGGATGGCAAAATCCTTACCTCCGTTGGCTGCACGGTACAGGAATCTAAGCAATCCAACGGCATCACTCGGGTTTGGCACGCCGACAACAAGGTACATGTATGGGATTTCGAATCTGGCAAGGAAATCCGGCAACTGATCGTGCCACGCGGAGATGAAAACAGCAAGCAGGGCGAGTACGCCAATGGCATCATCGGCATGGCCTTCACTCACGATGGCCAAACCTTGGCGACGGTTGTGTTTCCTCCCACGGACAAGGCGTTCCGCACCTGGGACATGACCACCGGCAAAGAACTTCGTGGATTCGGCCCACCGTTGAGTAGCTGCTGGTTGGCCTTCTCTCCCGATGGTAAGATCCTGGCCACGGCAGGCAGCAATTCGATCCGATTATGGGACCCCCGTTCCGGCCAAGAACGTGAGCTTACCAAAGGCCATCAAGGTCCTATTCGAGGTTTGGCGGTTTCACCGAACGGGAGGTTGGTCGCATCGGCGAGCGAAGATGGCACGGTTCACCTTTGGGAGGCCGTTACTGGCAAACAGATGCGCTGCTTCACTGGCCCCGGTGAAGCCTATGCCGTCACCTTTTCGCCCGACGGTCGCACCGTAGCATCGAGCGCTAACGACAAAACCGTTCGCGTTTGGGACATTGCCACAGGCGAGGTAATTCGTCAGCTTCAGGGTGATCAGGACAGGTCGTCATCCCCTCTCTTTACTCCTGACGGAAAAACGCTCGCCTGCTCCAGTTCCGAGGGCGTGCTCTCCCTTTGGAACATTGCAACGGGTGAGAGGGTACGCGAATGGCGAGGGGTCGCCGGCCGCTTGGCCTTCTCGCCGGATGGCAAAATGCTCTATTCCTGCGCTGACAAGAAAGTGCGGGTCTGGGACACCGCGACGGGCAAAGAGATTCGCCAGTTCGTCGCTGGCCACGCCGACCGGATTTACCCCGTTGCTTTCGCACCAAACGGCAAGTGGGTCGCATGTTGGGGACAGGAGGAGCTAATCCTGGTGTACGATTTGGCGACTGGGGAAGAGATTCAGCGGCTTGAGGCTCCGGGCGCCCCTTCGTGCCTTGCTTTTTCTCCGGATAGCCGAACCTTGGCCTGCGGAGAGTCGTCTGGTCGATCAATTGTTCTGTTGGAAACGGCGAGCAACCGGACACGTCACCGGTTTGCTGGTCACGGCGGTCGGATTAATGCCCTGGTCTTCTGGCCGGACGGAAAGTTGTTGGCTTCGGGAAGCCAGGATACTACCGCCCTGGTCTGGGATCTGCTGGGCATTGGTCGCTTACCACGCCAAGAAGCACACCTTTCCGCGGATGCTCTGGGCGCATGCTGGGCTAACCTGGCAAGTCTCGATGCTTCCACGGCCTATGACGCCATCGGCAAACTGGTTTCCGCTCCCAGGGAATCGGCCTCCTTCCTGGCACAGCACCTAAGCGCGGTCCCCTATGACCCGGCCGAGGACTTCCTTCGCCAGACCCTGGAGCGGCGTCCCTCCGCTGAGGTGCGTCACCGCGCCAGCGGCCTCTTGGCGAAGGTCGAGGGGAGGAACGGGGGATCTGGGTGGCTGCAACGCCTGCGAGCGATTGAGACCTTAGAAGCTATCGCCACTCCGGAAGCGCGTGAAGTGCTCCAGAAGTTTGCCAGCGGTGCTCAAGACGCCCGGCTCACGCAAGAAGCGAAAGCCTCCCTGGAGCGCTTGGCCAAGCGACCCTGATCCCTGATTTCGGAAATTACTCTTTCGAAGAAATACTTGCGAGTGACAAGGGGCCGGTGGCTCGCACTTTGGATTTCTCCGACCATTTTGCCCCCCAGGCTCCCATTAGGCCGAGCAGGCCGAGTGGTCTGCGGATTTCCCATTTCTACGCTGGACCGGCACCGTTCGGCCCATTACTCTGCAAGGAGCCCTCCTTGGCCAATGAGGAGTCTGCCCATGCGCCATCGATTCGCCGTTATTCTGATTCTTACATCGTGCTACCCAGCCGAAGGTTCGTCAAAAACGGGTCGCTGCAACTTTTTTCCAAAATAGCCGTGCGGGTCTGCCTGCTCCGAGACACTATGAAGAGGAAACACGAAACCCGCACGAGGACAGCAATCATGGCCAAGACACCGGGAGGCATCCTTCTCCGCCACATCCGCAAGCTGCTGGCAACCCGCGAAGTACCCGACCAGCAACTCTTGGAGCGATTCATTCAGCGGCACGATGAGATCGCTTTTGAAATGCTCGTACAGCGGCACGGGCCTTTGGTGCTCGGAGTGTGCCGGCGCGTGCTCCACCACGAACACGACGCCGAAGATGCCTTTCAGGCAACGTTCTTGGTCCTGGCTCAGAAAGCGGGCTCCATTCGCAAGCTTGGATCGGTCAGTAGTTGGCTCTACGGCGTGGCCAATCGCATCGCGGCGAAAGCGAGAATGAACGCCGCCAAGCGCCGCTGTCACGAGGATCGGGCCGAAAGTCTGCCCACAGTGGAGCCTGCGGAAGACGTGAACTGGCGGGAGCTGCGCTCATTGCTGGACGAGGAGTTACAGCGATTACCCGAGAAATACCGCGCTCCGCTCGTGCTCTGCTACCTGGAGGGGAAGACTCAAGACGAGGCAGCGCGCGAGCTGGACTGGACGCCTGGAGCAGTCAAAGGCAGGCTGGAGCGGGGCCGCGATGCCTTGCGTACACGGCTGTCTCGCCGCGGCGTCACCTTGTCGGTAGCGCTCCTGGCGACCGTGTTGGCGCGAAAAGCAACCGTCCAGGCCGCGCTGCTGAATACGACCGTTCGAACGGCCACGCTCATGGTGGCCGGGCAAGTAGAATCCTCAATGATTTCTGTACAGGTCGCCCGACTCGCGGCCGGAGCGACCCGAGCGATGCTCATGACCAAGGTGAAGGTTGGGGCAGCCATCTTGCTCGTGGCGAGCATGGCCACTGTGGGTACAGGGATGCTGGCATATGGTCAGCTAGCGGCGAAGCAACGGCAAGAAGAGCCATCCAAGGGAATCGCCAAGGACAAAGGGGAGCTACCTGGGACAACCGAGGCAGGGCTCAAAGAGGGTTGGGAAAAATCGATTCCGATCCCCGACGCCAACTTCGGAGAGGGGGATACCTATCGCGTGTGGGTAGAGAAGGGATGGTTGCAAGCCAAGAGGCGGACGAAAGCTGGCCAGACGGATTGGCATATCGTGCTGGCTCGTGCAACCGACCCAGAGCCGCCCACCATTCGTGCTCCAAATGATACCGTGACAGTAGATATCTCGTACCGCGGTGGGCGCTTTTTCATTCGCGAGACAAGAGACGTTTTGCGGTGCGTTCGGGAGCGGAAACGTGGCACGGACGGCACTTGGCCCCGGTCAGATTCCTTAGACGGCAGTTACCGTGGAGCTGGGTCGGCGGGAGGCGCTGACCAACCACCTATGCTAGCCGGTTGGATGAACGACGAATGGTTTGTGGTAACCATCGGCCCCACCTCCGAGAGGTTCGATTGCTTACTGAGGCTAAATCCCAAGTCGGAGCGTGGCGCCGGCTATGGTTTTCAAGGTTTCCGCGGCGATCTAAGAGAGGCTTTTCATGGCGACACGCGGATAATGGACGATGGCGAGTTACTGACAGCCAGGCGCGGTTTGGAGGCTGTCGTCAAGGCGAAGCATGCCCGTGAAGCAGCTCGCGCCAAGCTCGTGGATGCACCGGCCCCAGCACTGGACGGTAAGGAATGGCACAATGCGGTCCAAGCACTTGCTTGGAAAGACTTGCGGGGCAAGGTCGTCCTATTGGACTTCTGGGCAACCTGGTGCAGCCCCTGTGTGAAGAAGCTTCCTGAAGTCCAGGCGCTTCATGAAGAGTTTCAAGGCAAAGGACTGGTTGTCATCGGCATCCATTCCCAGCAGGGGGGCGAGAAGCTGGCGGAGTTCGTGCGAGAGCACAAACTCTCTTTTCCTATCCTTCTGGATTCGGGTAAGACTGTCGAACGTTTTCTGATCGAAAGCTTCCCCTCCTACATGCTGCTGGACAAGAGGGGGAGAGTAATCCGAGGGGCTTCACACGAACTTCCTAAGAAAGGAGAGATCGAGCAGTTACTCGGCAAGTGATGAGCTTTCCTTCGCTCCGGACGGTAGAAGTGCTGGAGATAGCAGGTACGCCTGAAGCCCGCCAAGTGTTGGAGCAGCTTGCCAAAGGGGCACCCGAAGCCCGGCTCACGCAGGAAGCAAAGGCGTCCTTGGAGCGGCTTGCCAAGCAGCAGGGTGACAGGCGTTGATTTACGAGTGTACTACTGCTGAGGGCATGCCCTTCACGGGCCGAGCGTTACGGCCGCATCGTACAAACCAGAGGAGGCGCGGGCTCCGGCGCTAGTTCGGGCCCAGGAACGACGGCCGGTGCGCTCGGGAGCCGAAGGTAAGTTGTCCACTGATCAATCACTCTCCTCTGGACTGTTCAGCATAATCTCCTCACCACGAAGATAGGGCGGTTGTTCCAAGCTCGCCTGGATATCCGGCAAGGAACTTGCATTTTTTCGACCGGGAAACAGGGGGCTTAAGTCCTAGCGCGTTTGTCTTCCGCCATTTTTCGCCAATGCTGCCCACTTGAATGCCCTATGCCTACAATAAGTTCGCAGTACGGTTCTGTCCTAAGAGACTCAGTCAACACGCTTTTGTGTGAAACGTCCTTGCATGTGCCCTGAAAGAAAAGCGGACAAGGGGTAGGTTCGGGACCCGGTTCCCGTTAATGTTGTGGTGGTTCGAGTCCTCTCTTCGGCATTACCTATTGAAAAAGGACCTACGGTACGAACTCTTCTCCCACCGAGGACGCCGCAGAACCCACCCCCGCTGCGACGATTGGCATCGCACTGCGGCGGCGCTACTTGAAGGAGAGGCTTCGTATCGCTTCACTGCAGAGTAAAAGGGACACCTCGGATGTCCAGATATGCCATGCCACAAGGAGCCGCCATGAAGTCCCGCGTGCTGTTTGCCGCCGCCTGGTGCGCCGTCCTCGGCCTGTGCCTTTCCCACCGGCTGGTGTCCACCGCGGCCGACGCCGAGCCTCTCAAATTGACTTTGCGGTCGCGCATCAAAGGCGATGACGGCCACTTCCGGGCTGTCGAGAAGAAAGCCAGCTGGGACCCGAAGAAGACCGCCATCATCATATGCGATATGTGGGACGATCACTGGTGCAAGAACGCCGCCCGACGAGTCGGCGAGTTGGCCGGTCCACTGAATGAGGCGGTAAAGGCGGCCCGCGCCAGGGGCGTGTGCATCATTCACGCGCCCAGTACCGTCACGAAGTTCTATAAAGATACTCCCCAACGGAAACGAGCCAAGGACGCCCCTTTTGCCAAGACGCCTATTCCACTCTCCACGGATGAACGCTGGGGCACGGCTTGGTGCTGGCCCGACCGTAATCGTGAGCCGGCGCTGCCGATCGACGACGAGGACATGGGCTGCGACTGTGCCTCCAAGTGCAAGATCCGCGACGCGTGGACCAGACAAATTGCGACGATCGACATTGCGAACGAGGATGCCATCACAGATGATGGCCAGGAGACGTGGAACCTGCTTCAGGCGCGTGGCATCGACAACGTAGCGCTGTGTGGCGTGCACCTCAACATGTGTGTCCTCGGGCGGCCGTTCGGTATCCGTCAGCTGGTCCGGCTCGGAAAGAACGTCGCCTTGGTGCGCGACCTTACTGACACGATGTACAACCCGGAGCGAATGCCCAAGGTCAATCACTTCGCGGGAACTCAACTCGTAGTCGAGCACATCGAGAAGTACTGGTGCCCATCATTCACCAGCACCGACCTTACCGGCAAGCCGGCATTTCACTTCAAGGACGCGAAATAAGAAGCACTAAAGAAGGTGTCTGGAACTCTCAAATGAACGTTCCACATACGTTTTCAATGTTTCTTGGAACTAGCGGCCAAAACGTGTCGTAACTCCGCTATGCAAGCCGGACGCGCATGCGAAGGAAGGCGTTATGCTGGCCCTGCGCTGGCGCGTCAGGCTTGTCTCCCCTAACTCTTAGCCCAACCCCGCCGACACACGTGCCAGGGGCGCATACTTGGCGATGATTGCCTTGACCGAGCGCAGCCCGTCCACCGCGGCGCTGACGATTCCGCCCGCATAGCCCGCCCCTTCGCCTACCGGATAAAGACCCTCGATTCCCGGTGTCTCGCGGCTGACCTCATCGCGCACAATTCGGACCGGAGCGCTGCCGCGCGCCTCCGGACCCACCAATGTTGCGTGCGCCAAAAACCGACCGTGCCAGCGGCGATCCAGGATGGGAAGACTGTGATAAAGTGCATCGCGGATAACGAGTGGGACCAGCTCGGCTATGTCGGCCAGTACGACACCCCGGACATAACTGCACGGGGGTAAATCGTGGCCCTGGCGTTGCCCCAAGAAATCGGTAGCCAACTGGATGGGACATAGGTAGTCGCCGCGGCCCTTGGCAAAGGCCTTCTGCTCGTAGACCGCTTGCAGATCGATACCGGCCAAGACATCGGAACCGCCGAAATCCTCGGGCTCCAAGGTCACCATCAAGCCGCTGTTGGCGAAGGGAGAATTCCGCCGCGATAAGCTCATGCCGTTGGTTGAGAAATACCCCGGCTCCGATATGCTGGGAATGATGTGTCCGCCTGCACACATGCAAAAGGTAAATACGTTGCGCGGGCCATGGGCCACCAGCGAGTAGTCCGCCGCGCCCAGGAGATCTTCGAGCCGGGAATGCCCGTACTGGACTCGGTTGACGGTTTCCTGCGGTTGCTCGATGCGCACTCCCATCTGGAAGGGTTTGCGGACCATGGGGACACCTTTGCGGTGGAGCATCCGATACGTGTCCCGCGCACTGTGTCCGGTGGCCAGGATGGCGACCGACGTCGTGATGTAACCCGAGGACGTAGACAAGCCCTGGAGCTGCTGATCCACAATATCCAACTCCTCCACCCGGCAGCCAAACCGCACTTCTCCGCCCATCGCTTCGATCCGCTGGCGGAAAGCCTTCACCACGGCCGGCAATCGGTTGCTGCCCAAGTGTGGCCGATATTCGTAAACGATCGAGGGTTTGCCTTTGCAAGCCGCGAACAGCTCCAAGATCCGTCGGACATCGGGTCCCGAGCTTCGACAAGTTAGCTTGCCATCGCTGAATGTACCCGCGCCCCCCTCCCCGAACAGGTAGTTGCTCTCCGGATCCAATGGACCGCCCGCATCAAACGCGTGCACATCCCGAATCCGATCGCGCACCGCCCGGCCGCGTTCCAGGACGAGCGGCTGATATCCCTGTTCCGCCAAGAAATAACCGGCCGCCAGCCCCGCGGGACCGGAGCCAATCACCACCGGTCGATGTGCGAGGGAACGGGAGCCGGGCGCCGGAAGGCAGAACGGGGCCTCCCGGGATAGCTCGATCCGCGGTTGTCCCCGTCGATTGCGGAACGCACGGATCAGGCCGGCTTCATCTTCGCCGAGGGCTACCTCGACGGTGTAGACAAAGGACAACGCCCGTTTGTCCCGTGTGTCAAGGCTTTTGCGGAGGATTCGCCAGCTCCGAATCGCCGACGGTGCCACGCGCAAGGTACGAGCCAACTCATCGACCAGACCGACTTCCGGTTCATCGAGGGGCCAGCGGAGATTGGAAAGTCGCAAGGGCATGGCTCAGCCCACCGCGCGTTTGGGCAAATCCGCGCGCAAGGAGCATCAGCCTTTGGCGGCCAACTCCGAGATCCGGATCCTCTGGAAGTTCTTCCGGATCTGCTCGGAAGATTGGTTGCAAATCGTTTCCAGTTTTCGATCGAGCTGGCCGTCCCCTTCCACATGCGCCAGCGGAGCCTGGCCACGGATGGGTCCGTCCACGGCTTCCACGACCTCTAGCATGGTAACATCGGAGGGGGACCGAGCCAGTCGGTAGCCGCCATTTGGCCCTTTGACGGAGTGCAATACTCGTGCCGAAACGAGAGGTTTGAGCACCTTCAGCAAGAATCGTTCCGGAATTCCTTGGGCCTTGGCAATGTGATGGGAAGCCACCGGCTTGGTTTGCTTTTGGCCCGCCATATAGACCACGGCATGGAGAGCATAGCTACTGGCGCGAGTCAGTTTCATATGTCATCGCCGTGCCTCGCTCAGGCGAGGTTTGACGCTCCTTTCGAAAACGAGGGATCCGTCCGATCTGCCAAATTCGGATAACTCATGAGATGATTTATAGGGGGCGAAAACGAATTGGCAATCGGCGGACCAGTTTTGCAGCGGGCGGCATGGAGGGTGCATTTAGAGTGCCTGGGTTGTCATGCAGACCCGTAAAACCGTCAAAACCTGCCCAGTTTCTTGCCCCGTCAGTTGTTCTTCTCGCGGCATAAGCTATACTCCGGCTGGACAGCACGGTAGGTTAACGCCACGCCGGAAGGGACTCGAGCGCTGCTCCATGCGAGGTCGCTGGAGTCCTTTTGCAGGCCCAATGAGGTACATCCCGATGAGCAACGAGGCAAGCGGAATGTCACAAGTCCTGGTTACGGACCGCCGGGCGGGCGACCGCCGCAGCACGGACCGCAGGCAGCAGAATCTTCCCGTCGATATTGATCGCCGCAAGGGACAAGATCGACGCAACCAGGGGGAACGGCGGCGCCAGGTTGATCCAACTACCTGCGAGCGCGATTACACGGACGAAGAAATCATCTTCATGAAGGCCATGGATCAGTACAAACGCGATAATCGCCGGCCGTTTCCCACCTGGAGCGAAGTTTTGGAAGTCCTTCATGCCTTGGGCTATCGGAAAGTTGCCGAACCAACCGCCCTGCCGGGCCTTTCGGCGTCGGCCGGGCGTGGCTTGCCACCCAAAGGGTAACGGCAAACGTGCGCCGGCGGCACCTCCCCTCGCTGTTGTGGTGAATGCTCTGGTCCAGATCGGCGTTCGTGCTGCGTCGCGCCCAAACTTGCCAAATTGAGGTAAAGCGAGTATATTCGGCCCGACTTCAAGCTATCGGAAAGGATGCCGATGCGTATTTTCATCAGTGCGGGCGAACCGAGCGGCGATCTTCACGGGGCCAATCTTGTTCGGGCCCTTCGCCGGCTGAAGCCGGATATTGAGTGCGTCGGCTTCGGCGGCGAACGGATGCGGTCCGAAGGATGCCGGCTCCTCTACCCGCTCACCGAACTGGCGGTGATGTGGTTTGCGCGCGTCCTCGCCAACGGTCATGTTTTTCTTCGCCTGCTTTCCGAGGCCGACCGCTTCTTTGCCCATCACCGTCCCGATGCGGTGGTGCTCATAGATTACCCCGGATTCCATTGGTGGCTGGCCCGGCGGGCCCACTTTCATGGCATTCCGGTGTCTTATTTCGTGCCACCCCAACTCTGGGGCTGGGCCGGCTGGCGCGTTCGAAAGATGCGGCGGTGGGTTGATCAGGTATTGTGCGCCCTGCCGTTCGAGGAGAGTTGGTACCGGCAGCGCGGTGTCCGGGCCGACTATATCGGGCATCCGTATTTCGATGAATTGCTCGCGCAGCACGTGGATCCGACGTTCCTTTCAGCCCAGCGAGCGCGCGGCGAAACGGTCATCGCCCTGCTGCCCGGCTCGCGCTCCCAGGAAGTCACGCGAAATCTGTCCACCCTGATCCGCGCGGCGATGCGCATCCACGCCATTCAGTCCCAGACGCGTTTTCTGGTTGCGTGCTTCAAGCCGGCCCATCAACAAGCGGTCGAAGCCTATCTGAAAGGCCGTGGCCTGTCTTACATCGAGCCACACACCGGACGAACGCCGGAGATCATCCACCTCGCTCATTCGTGCATCGCGGTTTCCGGATCGGTAGGGCTGGAACTCCTCTATCATGGCAAGCCTTCGGTCATTGTCTACCGCATTCGTCCGCTCGATTTGTTCCTGTGCCGCTTTTTCAAGGCCACCCGGTACATCAGCCTCGTGAATCTGCTGGCGGACAAGGAACTGTATCCGGAGTACTTAACGGACCGCTGTGAAGCGGAAGGCATTGCGGGCCACGTGCTACGCTGGTTGAACGACCGAACTGCCTACGAGGGAGTGCGCGGAGAGTTGGCAAAGTTACGGGTTCGCGTGGCCGAACCGGGAGCATGCGAGCGGGCCGCACGGCACGTGTTGCAGCTTCCAGGGCTCAGCGCGCTGGCTTGCCCGCCCGGCAAAATCGCCGTTTAGAATCGGACACCGAGCGTGAACAGGATGTTGACGTCCTGGAAATCGCTGTCGTTTTGATGCTGGAGGATGTCGGACCAGTTGTAGCCCCATTCCGCTCGGATCCCGGCGAAGAACGTGCAGCAGCATCCACATGGAATATCGACATCGCTGCTCAAGACAGCGAACATTCCGCCGATGACATCGTGGCGGTGCGTGACTTCATTCAGCTCGAGTTTTTCGCTCCCGAGCCGGCCGCCCGCGGCCAGACCGATCCGCCAGCATTGGATCCACGCATCCTGTCCGCCCCGAAAATACCAGTCGCGGCCAAATGCGGCATTCACGTAAGTGCGGTTCAATTCCCGGATGGTCACGTTCCGGGTTGCGAAGCCCGTGAGGGTTCCGGTCGCGCTCAACTGTCCGAGGCTCAACGGAACGGAAATGTCGGACCGCTGGCCGTGATTGAGCACGTTGCTGACGCTCAGGTCGATGTTCCAGTCCCGATCCATCGCCGGGTTGAAGAACAAGGTACGGCCGCCGCCCTGCATGACCCAGCCCGTTTCCAGGACATGGCCGAAGATTTTGCCTTCTGCGGGGATTTCCACGCCGGAGAGCACGTAGATTTCCGAACCGATTGGTCCATTCGCTCCGACGTTCCCGCAGCATTCGGGATTCTGGTACGTCATCCAGCGCGAAAGTCCGGGGCCGGCCACTTGCATCGACGGCACCGCCTCCTGGGCAGCAGGAGCGGGCACGCGCGACGGATCTAACTGGATTCCCGGAGGTGGCCCGAGATCCCCACCGGGGACGCGGTAATCCTGAGCTTGGGCCAGACAGACGCCGAGGACGGCCAAAACCAGGGTACACGGGAAGATCAGCTTTGTGCTCATGCGCTCCCCCATTTTCAGGACCGCTCCGCCGACGCGCTCATCCAAGGTACGGAGACACTGCCTGACCATGGACCACCTTATTCTTCGGACGGAAAGAGTGCTGAAGTTAACCGGAATATGGATTGGCATGACTATGACGGCTAGGTCGGATCTGCGCCCCATGATCGATAGAATGCCCATCCAGTCAGTTTGTGTGGATTTCAGCGCCCCGAAAGATGTGCCTTCCGGAGCTGTCCTAGCGTTTGCAGGGATGGCTTTGGCCTGCCGGCAGCGTCCACCAGGCCACAATGCAGGAATTGATGGAGATCCGCATCGCTGAAATCTACCCAGTGGACAGCCTCGACAAAGGGTTTTGCCAGCGCCAGGGCGGCAAACGAAGCTGCCCAGTCTGCCTGGACCGCCTCGTGGACGCCGCTGTGCCAGTATCCCCCATCAACGCATTGTTCGGGGTCTGCTTTTGGATCCACGGTGCTTCCGGACGGATAGCCAAGCGTCACTCGCACCGGCACGCCGAGTCCCGCATAGGAATCCAACAGGAACGCGGTTTCCAGGAGATCGCGACAATAGCTGCCGCGCGGCGCGACGCCCATGACCACTTCCAGATCCACGGCCGCAGCATTCCATTCGCGGATCAGCGTTTCCGCGAAGACGTAAGGCGATTGGTCGCGATGCTCGTGTGCCATGTAATCGCACCACGGCTGCGCGACGTTGACGACCAATTCGATTTCTTCATTGACCTGCCGCGCCATCCGCCCCAGCTTGACCGTCAACCAAAGGATCTCGTACTCGCTCAGCGAAAGCACGGAGGCACTGTTGCTCGCACTGGTCAGTTGCCATCGGCGGATGCGTCCGCGATATCGCTGGAGCGCAGCCGTCACATAGCTGGACATGAATTTGCCGAGGCTTGTCAGATCGCGCTCCCACAGCCAAAGCCAATCGGGCAACTGCGCGGAGGAAAAGTCCAGCAAGGGACCCCCGGTTACTTCCAGTCCTTCCCGTTCCGCCCACTCCAGGAGCGCGTCCTGCTGACTCCAATCGTACCGACCCTCGTTCGGTTCGATGCTGCTCCAGGGGAAGGCGAGACTGATCCGGCCAAACGTCATCGCGAAAGCGCGGGCCGCGGCGTCGGCCAAGACGGTACTGACCCGGCAGCCAAGGGCTGTATCCAGGCGCGGTTGGTCCCGGCGGCGGATGGGAAGGAGCTGATTGCTGCTCTCGTGAATGAGCTGCTCGGCGGATCGGTAGCCCAGCGTAAGAGCAGCAGAGGCGGCCCGGTCGGCCTCTGCCGTGGATCCGATCGCAATGGCATGCGCGAGCGCCTGGTGGGCACGGTGGATTTGCTCTTGCACGGTTGCCGGCAAGCTCACCCCGCTGTCCTGGCAGGATTGCGCGTGGCAGCGGAGCTGGTTTACTTTTCCGCGCGCCAGCTCCAGCAAGTATGGATAAGGGAGCGGCCGCTCGATGAGCGTGCCCGATGCGCCCATCAGCCGCCCAGCTCCATCGATACTCCAGGGTGCCACCAGATGGCCGCTCTCGCTCGCCGGCCGCTGGAGAATCAGATGCTGATGCTCGACGTGAGCTTCGGTGGGCCAGGGAACCCGGTCGGAGCCCGCCAGCCATGCCCGTTCCAGCTCGTAGGCGGCGTCCGGACTCAATTCCGCAGGCAGCAAAAAAATCATGGTGCCCATGGTGGCGTTGCTGCCCGTGTCCACGAGCGTCAGCCGGCGCCGCTGGCTGTACTCGTTCAAGTTCGGGTCGGGGATCCCGAGTTCATTTGCTCCGGCCGATGAATGCCGGCAGTTTGCGGGGCACGGGCTGCCTCTGGAACCGCACGAATTCGGGCAAGCCATCCGCGCCCATCCGAATTGGCACTTCACCGATCAGCAACGGGCCCGCGTACTGACGCATGGCCGCAGTGATTTGGGTCCCGGCCACATCGAGATAGTCTCGGGGCAAACGCTTGACGCCATTGGCCACCTCGGCCAACGGAGCCAGCCCGGTACCGCAACGGTAAGGCCGGTCACCCTCGCGCACCAGGGTGATCATCCGACCGGATGTTCCGGCGACTGCCTGACGGACGGCGTCTTGCCCACAGCGATAGGCCTCGTCGCTGTCCGTCCGGGAGGCAAAGTGGATGGCGTTCCGCTGGCACGTACCCAACTTATTGTAGCGCGCCTTGAGACCAATTTCCTGTTCGATCAGTCGCTGCAGGAAATCGGCGACGCCTCCCAGTTGCCGGTGCCCGAACGCATCGGTTGCCAGTCTCCCCGTCTGGGCCGCGACATAGTCCCCCTTTTCGTCCACGAGTCCTTCGCTGACGACCACGAAAGCCCAGCCGAGCCGCCGATGCACCTCACGCACATCGACCAAGAAACGCTCGGCAGTGAACGGGATTTCAGGGACATAGATCAAATGGGGCGCGTCCTGTTCTTGGCGGCGCGCCAACCCCGTGGCTGCGGCGATCCAACCCGTGTTCCGCCCCATCGCTTCCATGATCGTGACGGCATCGAACGTATTCATGGCCTCCGTATCACGGCCGGCTTCCATGACCGCCGTGGCCAGGTACTTGGCCACGCTGCCATAGCCAGGGCAATGATCGGTCGCCACCAGGTCATTATCGATCGTCTTGGGGACGCCAAGGACGCGCAGGTCATAGCCGACCTCGGCAGCCAGGCGGTTGATCTTGTCTGCGGTGTCCATGGAATCGTTGCCGCCGATGTAGAAAAAATAGCGAATATTGTGAGCGCCAAACACATCCAGGATCCGCTGGTATTTGTCACGATCCTTGACCAGATCGCCTAGCTTGTAACGGCACGAACCGACCGCGGCCGACGGCGTGGAACGCAACCCGGCGATCGTATCGGCGGACTCAGCGCGGAGATCGAAGAGGTCTTCCTGGATGATTCCTAAGATGCCGTTGTTGGCCCCGTAAAGGCCTTGGATGACGCCTTGCTGGAGCGATTCACGGATGACGCCACAGGCGCTCGCGTTGATGACCGTGGTCGGTCCCCCCGACTGGGCCACCACTGCGTTTCCACGAAGCTGCTCGGTCATGGTCGGCGATCCTCGCAAAGCGCGCCACGGAAGCGCGGAAGCGTACGGTTCCGCGCGGACGCTTCGGGCTCGGATGGCAAGGGCTGCACATGGGACCCGCGAAGTGTCTTGGAGATTATACGGCCGGTAACGGAGCGCGCAAAGGCGACTGGGGCAGCGCCACAATGCCGATGCCATAGCGGTCCGCCAGCCCGATCGCCTCGGCTTCGTCCAGGACAATGGTCTTGCGTGCTTCGACGGCCAGGAGCCGCCCGCCCGCCCGGTGCATCGTCTCAATCGTGGTACAGCCGATCGTGGGTACATCGAAACGCAGGTCCTGTTGCGGCTTGGCCACCTTCACGACCACGAAACCACCCGCGCGGCAAAGCTCCCCGGCGCGGACAATGGCCTGATCCGTGCCTTCGATGGCTTCCACGGCGAGTACAGCCCTTTCCTTGACGGCCACGCTTTGCCCGACGTCGAGCCGGCCCATTTCCTTGGCCAGCTCCCAGCC
>DATGIQ010000228.1:0-3460 GCA_035295665.1 Gemmataceae bacterium
CGCCTGCCCGCGGCTCCATGCAGGGGGTGGTCGTGGGGGACTTCAACGGTGACGGGCATCCCGACCTGGCCCTTCAGGACGCTGGCGGCACTGTGAGCGTGCTCTTGGGCAACGGCGACGGGACGTTCCAGGCCGCACACACCTACGCGGTGGGAGCGAACTCCCTGGCGATCGGCGATTTCAATCGCGACGGCTTCCTGGACCTGGTCGTCGCCCGAGATGGCACGGTGGGCGTCTTGCTGGGAAATGGCGACGGGACCTTTCAAGCGGTGCAAGACTTCCCCGTCGGCCTCTATCCCTTCGCCATTGCGGTGGCGGACTATAACCGCGATGGTTATCTGGACCTGGCCGTAGGCAATGAAGGGGGCGTGACCATCTTGCTCAATGCCGCCGACTGGTAAGGTGGCGGAGCCCAAAGCAGCGCTCGGCGCCGGCCTCCGCACCGCGCCGCCCGCTCCGACGGAAGGTCTCATCCCAGCGGTGGATGCCTCCTCCGCACAGTGGGACGGTCTAGCTATGAGAAGCACTTCTTTGCGGACTGTTCTCGGCTGGCTGGTGCGCCTGGAGCTGTGCACGGTTCAGCGACCTTTGGGCAGGAGAATCCTAGCCGGGAGCTTGTTCGGTTCCGCCATCGTCTGTGCCGTGGTTCTTCTCGGGCAGCGCCTGACCGCGAGTTTTATCACGACGCCCCGCTACGCAGCAGGCGCTGGGAGCACCTCGGTGGCCGTGGGAGATTTCAACGGCGATGGCATCCCGGACCTCGCCTTGGCCAACTATGGGAGTTCTCCCAACTATACCGACGGCGGCCTAACGATCTTGCTAGGCAATGGCGACGGCACCTTCCAAGCTCCGCAGAGCTACCGCATCGGTGCTTCGGCTCTCTCTGTGGCAATCGGGGACTTCAACAGCGACGGCAAGCTGGACCTAGTTACGGCAAACGGAAATGGCACGATCAACGTGCTGTTGGGCAATGGCGACGGCACCTTCCAGGCTGCACAGAGCTTCGCGCCTGGATTCTCTGGGCTTAAGTCTGCGGCGGTAGCGGATTTCAACGGCGACGGCAAGCTCGACTTGGCGGTAGCAGGTGAGACGAAAGATGTAACCGATGTTGTAAGTATCTTGCTTGGCAACGGCGATGGTACGTTTCAGGCACCCCAAAACTATTCGACCGCCGCTACCCTTGCCGTGGCCGTGGGGGACTTCAACGGCGACGGCAAGGCCGATCTTGCCAGCGTCGGCGGGCAAACCCTAAGCATCTTTCTCGGCAATGGCGACGGCACCTTCCAGCCGGCTGCGAGCTACGCTGCCGGCCGCTTTTCGCAGGGGCTGGCGGTCGGGGACTTCAACGGCGACGGGATCTCCGACATCGCTGTGGCCGATGCTGACATCAATGGTGACGCGCTAAAGATTCTGCTCGGCAACAGGGACGGCACCTTTCAGCCGGTCCAAAGCTATGCTGCCAGCTTCAGGCAAACCTCCGTAGCGATAGGGGACTTCAACCACGACGGGCGTCTCGATCTTGCGGTAGGTAGTTCCACGGGGACGGTGAGTATCCTTGTGGGCAACGGCAACGGTACCTTCCAAGCCCCGCAAGGCTTTGCGGCTCAGGGATACTTCTTGGCCGTGGCCGACTTCAACGGCGATGGCCATCTCGATATCGCAGCCGCGGGTGGGGGGGTGTTCATCCTGTTGGGCAAGGGCGATGCCACGTTCCAGGCCGCCCCGGCGTACGCGCTGGACTTCGAAGTTGTCTCCGCGGTGGCGGTGGGCGACTTCAATGGCGACGGCATCCCCGACCTCGCGGTGGCCAACAGTCTCTACAGCGGTACGGTCCTGATCCTGATGGGTAAGGGCGATGGTACCTTCCAGCCCGCCCAACGATATCCCGCCGGCCGCTATCCCATGTCCTTGGTCGTGGCCGATTGGAACGGCGATGGCATCCCTGACCTCGCCGTCCTCACCTTCGAATCTCCGAGCACCGTGCAGATCTGGTACGGGAATGGGGATGGCACTTTCCGATCAGGGCCCAGTTACGCGGTCGGCCCCTATGCGAGATCCCTGGCGGTCGGCGATTTCAACGGCGACGGTGCCCCCGACTTGGTGGTGGCCAATACCGGAATCCTTGTCGTTGCCGACCAGACGGTGAGCGTGTTGTTGAATCATGGCGACGGCACCTTCCAGGCCGCGCAGAACTACGCGGTCGGTGGCTATCCCTCCGCAGTGGCCGTGGGCGATTTCAACGGGGACGGCATCCTCGACCTTGTAGCAATCCTCGGCGATGGGCCGAGCTCGAATACGTATAGTATCTTGTTGGGCAATGGTGATGGCACGTTTCAGCCGGCAAACCCTTACACCATCCCCTTCCAGCTCTACTTTGTCGCTGTGGGCGATTTCAATGGCGACGGTATCCTCGACCTCGCTTCGACGGTCCCCGGTGCCAGCGTGATTATCCTGCTGGGCAACGCAGACGGCACGTTCCAGGCCACCCAAAACTACGCGCCGGGCGTTGTGGAGGGTCCGATCGCGCTGGGGGATTTCAACCGGGATGGCGCTCTGGACTTCGTCCTCGGTCTGAACATGGGCGTGGCGGCCGTGTCGCTGGGCAATGGCGACGGTACGTTCCAGGCCGCGCAACACTTCCCCGTCGGCCTCACGCCCCTCCCCATTGCGGTGGCGGACTTCAACGGCGATGGGTATCCCGACCTCGCCGTGGGCTATTCAGGCGGCGTGGCCATCCTGCTCAATGCCGCCGACTGGTGAAGCGACCGACCCCAAGCGCTGGCGCAGCTGCTAGGTGCGCACGCCAAGATGGTCTCGGAGTACGATCTGCCGCAGGCTGCGAACGGCAGATGCGTCCTCCAGATAATGGGATGGCCTACCGATGAGACCCACTTCTTTGCGGACCGGTGTTGCCGCGCGGGTGTGCGCGCTCCCGAGACCTGTGGGCAGGAGAATCTTGGCTGGGAGCTTGTTCTGTTCCGCCATCGTCTGCGCCGTGATTCTTACCGGGCAGCGCCTGACGGCAAGTTTTATCACGGCGCCCCAGTATGCCGCGGGACCCCATCCACGGGCCGTGGCGGTTGGGGACTTCAACGGTGACGGCATCCCCGACCTCGCCGTGGCGAACTATGGGAGCTTTCCTAACTCTAGCAATGGCGGCGTGAGCATCTTGCTGGGTAATGCAGACGGCAGCTTCCAGGCTGCGCAGAGTTACCGCACCGGTGAGCCAGTGGTGTCGGTGGCGGTGGGAGACTTCAACGGCGACGGCAAGCTGGACGTGGTAACCGCGGGGCGCACGCTGAGCGTGCTGTTGGGCAATGGCGATGGCACCTTCCAGGCCGCCCAGAGCTTCGCGTCCGGGTTTGTTGCGGTCGCTGCGCTGGCAGCAGGCGATTTCAACAACGATGGCAAGCTCGACCTGGTGGTTGTTGGCGAGTCCAATGCTTTTGGCGATGTCGTG
>DATGIQ010000229.1:0-23566 GCA_035295665.1 Gemmataceae bacterium
GTGTAGGGGCGTTGCGAAGAGTCGAACTGATTTGCTTTTGACCTAGAATGGCAGGGACCACGCTAACAGGAACAGGGCCAGGAGACCATCGTGAAACGAGTAGTTGAGCAGTATCACCAAGCGTCCGAGTACCTCGCCGGCGGCGTTTCGGCATCCACACGTCTCAATCGAGCCTTGGGCCATCCGGTGTTCATCGACCGGGCCGACGGCTGTCGAGTCTGGGATCTCGACGGCCATGCATATTTCGATCTGTGCTGTAGCCATGGCGCGACACTTCTCGGCCACGGCGACCCCCGCGTCCGGCAAGCGGTCGAACAAGTGCTGTCCCGAGGTGCTGCCTGCTCTTATGAGAATGAGCTGCACGCCGCACTGGCCCGCTTGTTGTGCGAAACAATCCCCTGCTGCGAGCGCGTCCGCTTCACTGGCTCCGGGACCGAAGCCACCATGCACTGTCTACGGTTGGCCCGTGCATTTACCGGCCGTCAGAAAATCTTGAAGTTCGAGGGAAACTTCCACGGCTACCATGATCAGGTCATGTTCTCCATCGGGACACCTGCAGATCGGCTCGGCCCGGAGCATTTGCCGATGCTCTACCCCGGTTCCGCAGGCCTCGCTGCCGGCCTCGACCAGAACCTCGTGGTCGTGCCCTACAATCGCACCGACTTACTGAAGGAGGCGTTTCACCGCCATGGCGTTGAACTGGCCGCGGTCATTTGCGAGCCGATCTTCTACAACGCCGGCTGCATTGTTCCGGCCCCGGAATTCATGGCCACGCTTCGCCAGCTGACGCGGGAAAGCCGTGTGCTCTTGATCTTCGATGAAGTGCTCAGTGCGTTCCGAATGGGTGCTGGCGGGGCTCAGGAATATCTGGGAGTTATCCCTGATCTGTGCACCCTGGGGAAGGCAGTGGGCGGCGGCTTTCCCCTGAGCGTCTTTGGCGGCCGGCGTGACATCATGGAGCGGCTAATGCCCATGGGGGACTGTCAACATAGCGGTACGTACAACGGCCATCCCGTTGCGGTCGCCGCCGGGCTGGCCGCCATTACGGCCTACCGCCAGCCGGGCTTCTACAATCATATCCACAACTTGGCCGGCCGGCTGTACGGCGGGCTGGAGATACTGTTCACACGCCACGGCCTACAAGCCCGTGTGCAGGGTTTGGGAGCGCGGTTCGGTCTCTACTTCGGCGTAACGGAGCCGGTCCGCGATTATCGTGATGCCGTCCGGCACGAGCGTGGTCAGATGCTTCGGTTTGTGAAGTTGGCCATCGAGCACGGGGTGTACTTCCACGATTACGGCGGTGCGGCATGCCATCACGGCTTCTGTGCCGCGATGACCCTGGCCGATGTCGAGGACATTCTGCATCGCCTTGACGGCGCCCTGGCCAAGATGAAGCAATAACGCGGAGAATTGGGCAGGAGTCAGAAAAAAAGGAACAAAGCATGGACCACGCGTCCAGAATCCTTCTTGGCTGCTTCCTGCATCGGAGGTAAGGATGCGCATCGCGGTCGGCCAGGTGTGGCAGGAGAGCAACACGTTCAATCCCTTGCCGACCACGCGCGTGGATTTTGAACAGTTCAGCGTGCTTCGCGGCCAGGAGATCGTGGAGCGCATGGCCCACACCAACGAGCTGGGCGGTTTTATCCAGTCGCTGCGTTCCTGGCCCGAACAGCCAGAGATCCTGGGTCTGGTGCGTCTTTCCGCTTGGCCCGGCGGCCCGGCCCTTTACGAGACATTTTGCTGGGTACAGCAGGAGATCACCGAGGCGCTCCGCCAACGGCTGCCGGTCGACGCGGTCCTCCTGGCCTTGCATGGTGCGATGGTGGCGGAAGAAGTTCCGGATGTCGAAGGCAGTGTACTGGAAGCGGTACGTTCCCTGATCGGCGGAGCGGTGCCCCTGGTGGCAACGCTGGACCTGCACGCCAACGTGACCCGGCGGATGGTCGAGGCCGCCGACGCGCTCGTGTTCTACCATACCGTTCCCCATCTGGATGTCTTCGAAACCGGACAGCGCGGTGCTGCGCTGTTGCGCCGCCTCTTGGTTGGGAGAGCCCAGCCGGTCACAGCGTTCCAGAAGCTTCCCTTGGCTGTCCCTGCGGAATGCGCGAATACGCAGGAACCGGCCAGCGTTAGTTACGCCCTTCGGCGGCAGCTTCAGGAGCTGGAAGCCGATGGGCAAATTCTCGCTGCGGGCCTGTCCACCGTCCAGCCCTGGCTTGACATCCCGGAGTTGGGCAGTGCCGTTGTAGTCGTGGCCGATCAGGACGCCGGCACGGCCCGGTCCGCATGCGTGCAGCTCGCGGCCACGCTGTGGCACCAGCGCCGTGCATACTTGCCACAGATGCTTCCCGCCGAGGAAGCTGTGCGGCAGGCTCACCAAGTCAGCGAAGGCTTAGTGGTCCTCAGCGATGGTGCCGATGCGACCACAGCGGGTGCTCCCGGTGACAGCACGCATATCTTGCGTGAGCTGTTGAAGTACGATTGGCCACGACCCGCACTTATCACCTTGGTGGCGCCCGGCCTTGTCGAGGAGGCCCGGCAGCGCGGGCGGGGCGCCAAGTGGACCGCTTCCCTCGGAGGACTGCGGGACCGCCGATATTCTCAGCCGCTCACCCTCCGCGTGCAAGTCGCGAATCTTTTTGAGGCCCGCTTTGTGATGTCCGGCCACCTGGGCAAGAACCTGCCGATCAACATGGGCTCCTCCGCCGTGTTGCAGCACAAGAATGTTCATGTGATTGCGACCTCGCAAACCGGCCCGCACTTCGCGCCCGAGCTGTTCCAGGCTGCTGGGCTCGATCCTTTTGCCGCCCGCGTCCTCGTCGCCAAGAGCCCTTGCGGGTTCCGAGCGGCCTATGAGCAGAGGGCCAAGAAAATCCTTCTGGTCCAGGCGCTGGGCTGCGCCCCCTCAGACTTCTGGCACTACGATTACCAGAACATTCCCCGCCCGCTGTGGCCCTGGGATGAGATCCCATCCTGGAGTCCGGATCCCGTTTGCATTTCACAACGGCGCTCTTGATGGGGATTGATGCGCTGACAGAGAGGCAGTTCCGTACGCTGTATCTGCGTGGGCCGCTAGAAAATCTGCCGAATTACTTCGCCCCGGCTAATCAGCAGTGGACGGCCCAAGTTGTCGCGAAATTCGGCATCCGGCCTGTATCCCAGGCAATGAAAAAGCGTGGCCGTCAGGTCCTGTGGCCGGACGAGGCCTTCTGTGGGATAGGCACCGATGCGGTCGGATGCCCCAAGGACCTGTCCACCCCGCACTCCGCCGCCCGCCAAGGCGATCGAAAAGACATGGCCCCAATGATCGCGGCCGCCGGAACCGTTGATCTTGGGTGTACGGCCAAACTCTCCCATCCAAATCACCAAGGTCTCCTCGAGCAGGCCGCGCTGGCTGAGGTCGTCCAGCAACGCGGAATACGCCTGATCCATGGGCGGCATCAAGGCAGTCCGCAAACGCTCACTATTCTTGGCGTGGGTGTCCCACACCGGATTGGTGTCCGAATCCTCCTTGGTACGCGTCCAATTCACTTGCACCAAGGATACCCCTGCTTCGACCAAGCGCCGGGCTAACAACACGCTCTGCCCGAACCGGCTCCGGCCATAGCGGTCGCGCACGGCCGGCGGTTCCTGGTACAAGTTAAAGGCCTGCCGGGCTTTCGGCGAGCGGAGCACGTCAAAGGCCTGCTGGCTCAGGGTATCGTAGCGACTCAAGGTACTGCTTCGCTCTGCAGTCTCCCAATGCCAGTTGACCGCTTCCAGGAGGGACTGCCGGGCCTGCAGCCGCAACGGCGGTACATCACGAGGTAAGTCGAGTTCTGGAATCTGGAAGTTGGCTTGCGATGGATCGCACAGCATCAACCAGGGATCGGCGGCCTTGCCAAGAAAACCGCCATCTTGACCGGGCCAGGTGATGCCACCGGTGTTCCAGATGTGCTCCGGTAGGGTGATGGCAGCCGGTAAGCCCGCTGCGCGTGTCCCCTGAGCCTGGCGCAGCTTCCGCACGACGGCACCGACGCAGGGCCAATTATTCGGCGCCCCGGGCTTACTGTTCTCCACATTGGTTGGCTGGTGCGGATATCCCGTCAACATCCAGTAACCGCTGGAGGAATGTGCGTTATCATTGGTCGAGACGGCGCGCAACACACAGCACTTATCCGCCTGGCGGGCGACCTGCGGCATCAGCTCACCGACCCACAGACCTGGTACGGCCGACGGGATTGGTCTTAGATCACCACGGATCTCAACGGGGGCAGCCGGCTTGGGATCCCAGGTCTCATGTTGGGGCGGTCCGCCCATGAGAAACAAGACGATGCAGGCCTTGGCTTGGCCAAAGGCACGCTCGCCGTCAACAGACGCGGCCCGCGCTTTGCGAGTTGCAAGCAGCGCCGGCAGCGACAGCCCAAACAGACCCAGGCTTCCCGCATGCAGCCATTCGCGCCGGGTCAGGCCGTCGCAGAGGCGTGATCCCTCGTCCTGAATCGTGAGCATGATTGTTACTGTAAAGTGAGCTGCCACTCCAAACAAGGCGAACACCGATTATCTTTTCCTAGACGAACTCGCTTCGGACTCGCTCCTACCGATCTTATTCATGATCCGGTTGGTTGTGTCCGTTTAAAGTCGAGGGGGCCGCTGGCTCGTGGCCGCAGCCGGGGTGTGGTTACACATCTGGGACACGCGCCCGCCTGGCGCGACACCGATGCCTGACGGTCGTTGGTGACCTGGTTCTCTGAAGCTGGAGCGAGACGAAATCGTTCACGTGCTCAGAACTATTGGATGAGTTCACCCTGATGTGCGAAAACAGTCCGCCCCGTTGGCTCTGCAGGCTCGTCTGCTCCCGAATATCGCACCATGACCTACTGCGGCAACGGCCAGAAGAAGAAGGTGCCCTCCTCATCGCAGGACACTGCCGTGCGGCCATCGGGACAGAAGGCAACTGCGAGGACCGAGCTCATGTGTCCGTCGAAACAGTGGATTTCCTGCCCACTCCGTACATCCCACAAGCGTACGGTGTGATCCACACTTCCAGAAAGAGCCCAAACGTTGTTCGCGGATAGAGCCACGCTAGTGACGGGACCGGTGTGCCCCCGGAAGCATTGAACCTCCATTTCTTGTGGCTCGACCTGCCAAAGACGGAGCGTCCGGTCCTCGCTGGCGGAGAGGACATAGCGACCATCGTGGGAATAAATGACTGTGGGGACTGGCCCCTCGTGGCCGCGCAAGATATGGATTTGCCGTTTCTCCAGCAGGTCCCAAATGCGGATCGTATCGTCCCAGCCTGAAGAGGCGGCGTAGCGGTCGAATCGCGACACCGCCACGCCGCCAACAGGAGCCACGTGGCCCTTGAACTCCTGGATGGGGTCTCCTTCCTTGGTATCCCACAGCAACAATCGAGCATCATTGCTGCCAGAGAGAGCGTAGCGTCCGTCCGGGAGAAACGTCACGCCACGCACCCAGCTGTGATGCCCTTTCATTTTCCGCAACAAACACTTGTTTTGCAGATCCCACAAACACATCGTACTTTCAGGGAAATCCTGGTGTCCCGATAAAGCTTGTTTGCCGTCGGGTGAAAACGCCAGGCCCAGCACGGGAACCGGATGTCCTTCGAGGAATGCAATTTCCTGAGCCGTGTCCAGGTCCCACAGCTGCAAGGCGAAGTCGGGTTCCGGGCCGGCGGCAAGGGCCCGGCGGCGGTCAGGCGAAAACGCCACACGGGCAAATGGACCTGTCTGGACACTGATGGAGCGAATCGAAGGACCCGGCGCAGCCACAGCCGGTTTCTGCTCGGGAGCTTTTGCCGGTCGTGACGGACCAATCGCGATCGGCACGAGATTCTTCGGGACAGCCGCGGAGCTGGTGCCGGAAACATCGCCGGCGTCCTTTGAATCCGCCGACTTGGTGACATGCCATGCTACGGAACCGAGCGTTGTCGCCCCGACCAGAACCAAGCCAACGATGGTGGCCAGCCGCCATGACCGGCCACGAAACCTTCCCGACCCCGCCTTGGGAAGGATCGGTGGAGCGGAAGGTGTCGGTTGGCCGGCGGGGGACGGAAGCGGTATGCCACCGGATGCGGGTTTGCGAATGGGAACGGTCGGCCATTCCCCTTCGACGAAGGGCTCCAGCTCCCGGGCGACCTCGGTTGGCGTCTCGTAGCGCTCGGCCGGGTCCTTGGCGAGCATCCGCGCGATGATTTGCGCCAATTCCCCCGGCACGTCGCCCCGCAGCTCGGACACCAGCCTCGGTTGGCGGGTCTGATGCAAGAGCAGCTTGTGCAGCGGCGCGCCGTCCGGGAAAGGGGGCTCGCCCACCAGCAGGTGGTACAGCGTGCAGCCCAGGCTGTAAATGTCGGCCCGAATGTCGGCATTGCCGGCGGCGGCGGCCTGCTCCGGAGCCATGTAATCCGGCGTGCCGACCATCGATCCTTCCGGCGTCAGACCGGCAGCGGAAACGGACTCGTTGGCGAACCGGGCCAGCCCGAAATCGAGGATCTTGATCTGTCCGCCCGAGGTCAGCAGCATGTTTCCGGGCTTGATGTCGCGGTGGACCATTCCCTGTTCCCAGGCATGTTGCAGCCCCTGCGCTGCCTGGTGGATCCAATCGCAAGCTTGGTCCACGCGGAACGGTCCACTCTGCGCCAGCACCCGATCCAGGCTCTTCCCTTCGACGTACTCCATCACCAGGAAATGCACATCCCCGGCCTGATCGGCATCGTAGGCGGTCACAATATGGGGATGCACCAGCCGGGCTGCCGCCCGTACCTCCTGGGGAAAGCGTTCCAGCGCGGCCGGCCGATCCATCAAATCCTTGCGGATGATTTTCAGCGCCACCACGCGCTCCATGAGCCGATGCTCAGCCTTGAAGACCGTGCCCATGCCCCCGGCACCCAGAAATTCCAGGATGCGGTAGCGAGGGTGTGCGGCCAGCTCCGGGGGAACGTCCGAAACTGCCGCTTTCAGGCGCCGCGGCAAAGTGTCGGCCGAGCTAACGGCGTACCCGGGAGGTGTTTGCTTCGATTCGCAGAACGGCGGCACCGTCGGTTTGCTCGCCGAGCTGCGGAGCAACAAGGCGAATGCGTCTTCGGGCAGGGCTTCGAGGTCTCCGCAGCACGTGGCACAGTGGGCCACATGGCGTTCGACCTCCTCCCACTCCGCATCATGGAGCTGCCCTGAATCAAAGGCCGACAATTGCTCGCGACTGGGATGCACGTCGGGTGCATCGTTCATGGGTCGTTCTCCCGGTACTGAATACCACCTTGGCTCGGCAGACCGGTTCGGACGGTGGCGAGTCCGGACATCCTCATTGATTAAAGGTATGCTAGGAGCCAATCATTTCACGAAAATGCTTCGCTCAGTTGATGAGTCCTTCCGCTTCTTGACGTAACCGGCTCTGGACGCGCGATTTGGCGATGCGGACGGCATTAGGCGAAATGCCGAGTTCCGCGGCGACTTCCGCGGTGCGTTTGCCTTCCAGCACCAATAATTGGAAGGCCCGCCAGGTCATCGGCGCGAACTCCGGTTTGATCAGTTCGAGGAGGCGGCAAATGACATGCCGGTCGTGCTCTTCATCCCAAACTCGGCTCAAGGAGCTGTCCGCATCCGCGAGCTGGTCCAGCACTTTGTCGAAATGGCTGCCGCCGCTTGCTTGGGGGCGCGCCCGCCGAGCATGGAAGAAACTCCGCAGCCGGTTCACCGTGATGGTACGAAGCCAGCGGCGGAACGCGCCGGGGCGGAGGTCATGCTGGAAGTTGGGCAGTTCACGGACAACGACCGCCAGGACTTCCTGAACCAAATCCTCGGCATCGGGCCGCTGCAACAGATAGCGGTGCAGCCAGCTGCGAATGAGCGGCGTATACAGATCGACGAGCAGCCGCCACGATGCAGGATCAGGGCGAAGCCGTAATCGCTCCAGTAAGCTGATCGATGTCTCGGTGGTCATCTTGCGCCTCTCCGACGATCCCATTATCCCGCCGCCAGCCGTTTGGAGCAAGCATTTTCCGACAGACGGCCAGCCGCAGCCGCCAATAGGCGAAAGGATCATACAACCGTAAAACAACCGGGTCGAGCGTGGCGTGCGCTGGCGTCGGATCACTCAACCCCTTGTGTTCCGCCGCGTTTTACACCCTCGCTGTTAGGGTCGCGAGCGCCGGCGGCACGGCACGGTCACTTTTGTTTTCGAGAAGGAGAGCAATATGTCGAAGCGCGTGATGTGGCTGGCAGCGCTCCTCGCCGGTTGGGCCACCGCCGGCGCCCGGGCCGGTGAGCTGAGCATCGGCGACCCTGCCCCCAAGCTAGCCATCAAGGAATTCATCAAGGGGGACCCGATCAGCAAGCTGGAGAAGGGCAAGACCTATGTTGTGGAGTTCTGGGCCACTTGGTGTGGCCCGTGCCGGGTCAGCATTCCCCACCTCACCGAGCTCCAAAAGCAATACAAGGATGTCACCTTCGTCGGCGTCAGCATCTGGGAAAATGATACCAAAGAGGTCAAGCCGTTCGTGGAAAAAATGGGCGACAAGATGGACTACCACGTGGCCCTGGACGATGTTCCCGAGGGTGCGAAGGCGAATAAAGGCGCGATGGCCAGCTCGTGGATGGACGCCGCGGGCCAGGGCGGCATCCCGACGGCATTCGTGGTGAATGGCGACGGCAAGATCGCCTGGATCGGCCATCCAATGAACATGGACAAGCCCCTCGCAGAAATTGTTGCCGGGAAGTGGGACCTGGCGGTCGCTACCGCGCAGTTCAAGCGCGAGCAGGAAAAGGCCCGTAAGATGAACGAATTGCGCGCCAAACTGGAAGCGGCCTCCAAGGCCGGCGACCCGAAGGCGCTGCTGAGCGTGATTGATACCGCGGTTACGGAGGATCCGGATCTGGAGATGAGGCTTGCCCTTCCCAAATACCAGATTCTCTCAGGGAAAGATGGCGATCCGGAAAAAGCCCAGGAATACGGAAAACGGCTCGTGGAGAAACTGTTCAAAGATAACGCCGGCGCGCTCAATAACCTGGCCTGGTTGACGGTCGGTACCGATGAGAAGGACAAGAATCCGAAGCTGCTGAAAATCGGCCTGGCCGCCGCGCTGCGGGCGGACGACCTCACCAGGGGAAAGGATGCCAACATCACGGATACGCTAGCCAAGGCGTACTTCCTCAACGGCGATGCCGCCAAGGCGCTGGAATGCCAGGAACGAGCCATCAAGCTCGCCAAGGGAACTCCGCTGGAGAACGACAAGGACATGCAAAACCGCCTGGAGGAGTACAAGAAGGCGGTGGAGAAGTCTGGCGGGGAAAAGAAGTAGCTCTGCCCAGGATTTCACGACTGGCTCATCACGCGCTCACCACGCGCTGACGACTCGTTCCCAAACTCCGTTTGGGAACGAGTCTCCGCGAAACGCTGTTTCGCATCACCGCGGCGCGAAGGAGCGTTTCGCCCCGCTGGCGTTCCCTAACGGAGTTTGGGAACCAGAACTTCGGAATTGAGAACGAGGAAAAAGCGCTAATTCTCGTCCCCAACTGTAAGTTTTCAATTCCTAATTTTCAATTTGTGATGCCGAAGCCTCTCCTACCGCATTCTCATCTTCTTATAATCTCTCAGGTGACAAAATGGCTCTCCTCGCCAAGCCTAGTGGGTCCGAGCCTACCCCGATGTAACGAAACTTGGAACTGCACTGGAGGAAGGGAATGATGCGACGATCGGTCCTAGTAACCACCGCGGTCACATTGAGCATGCTTGCTGGGTTCACGAACCGGGCGGGCGCCGATGTCATCCTCACCGGCTATATAGAAAGTTCGATCCTCCGCTTCGCCGAGGATGGCACGCCGTTGCAGCCGATCGTTCCTCCCGGCGGAACCTATGGCGTACTCGGACCGGCTGGAATCACGTTCAGTCCAGACGGCAGCACGCTCTATGTCAGCAACCAGGCTTCAGCGTTGGTCCCCGGGGCACCGGATTCCATTGTGCAAGTCGACGCCACCACCGGGAATGTCATGCCGTTCATCACGCTGCCCAGCGGCTACCTGCCGGCCGGTCTGCGTTTTGGACCGGACGGGTACCTCTACGTGAGCCACAACGGCGGGCAGGCCGCTCCAATGGGCTCCGGATCGGTCGATCGTTACGATCCCACCACCGGCGCGTACATCGACTCGGTCGTGACGAACATCACGCAGCCGACAGGCCTGGTGTTTGACTCGGCTGGCAACCTGTACGTGAGCTGCTATGGGGATTCCACCGTTGTCCAGTTCGACGGCACCAACGTGAACATTTTTGTCGCCGCCGGCAGCGGCGGCTTGTACAGTCCCAGCGGACTCCAGTTCGGACCGGATGGCAACCTGTATGTTGTCGATCTCCTTCTCGGTGCCGTCCGCCGTTATGACCCGACCGGGGCTTCCATCGATGATTTCATCCCCGCCGGCGGAAAACTGGACGGTCAATTTCCGTCGGACTTGCTGTTCGATCGCAGTGGCCAACTGTTGGTGGCCAATTTGGGAGGCAGCTTCAGCGATCCGGAGGGTACGATCAAGGCCTTCGACGGGACCACGGGAGCATATGTGGACGATTTCGCAACCGGCATCTTCCTGGCGTCCCAGCTGTTGCTGACACCGTAACGATATGGGTTGCTGCTGATTTGGCGGCGGTTCGTGGAACCGCGCGGTTCTACGAACCGCCGCCAAACCGACCGTCTATCAAAAATCGTTGATTGCTTCCCCGCCCGCTCGTGTGGCGAGGGCCCGCCAGACCGTCAGGTCAATGGCATCGGCGACGAATCGCACGGAACCGTCGCACAGGGCGAGGTTGACCCCGCCATTGTGCCGGCTGCGGGCAGCACGCCAGCCCATGGCGGTATAGCGCGTCGCACCAGGCCGGACATCAAAGGTAACGCAGTCCACCTGGGGCGCGTTCGGCGAATAGTAATGGTTATACGATGCGCAGCGGATCTCGCCGCTGGCCCACATGAAGCCACGCAGCCGTTCGACGTTCCACATGGTCGCCGAAGCACAGGCATTGTCGCTGAGCGGCCGGCCACTGAGATAGGCGTAGACGGTCGCCAGCGGCGCCGGCGGCAGACCAGAGGCCGACTCAGTCCCCTCTCCCAAAGTGCTCTCCGAGATCATCGCCGTATTGCTGGTGCCGTCGGCCAGATCGGCGATGCGCATGGTCCGCTTGGCGATGAAGGCTCCGTCGGCGTCCCAGGGGGAACCGCCGTTCATGCCGGTGCCATTGCAGAAAGCGTAGTTGGTCGGCCCCAGGACTGGAACACCGTAGGCCGGACCCAGGGTCACCGGCTGCATCCTATCGCTGGGACACAGGAACAACGGCACCGTCCGCTGCACGGCAGACTGGTTTGGCTGCGTGATGTTGAAGGGAATCGTGGATTCGTAGGTTTGCAGACTCAGGTCCATCTGATTGTAGATGGGGGTCTGTTCGAGGAACGGGTTCAACTCGGCCAAGGGGCTCCAGCTGGCGAAGTAGGCGATGGGCATACCGTCCCCCTTGAAGGCCGGCGGGAAGCGGTCGTGCACCGAGACGTAGTGGTGCATCGCCAACGCGATCTGCTTGAGATTGTTTTGACAGCGGATGCGTGCCGCGGCTTCCCGCACCTTTTGCACGGCTGGCAAGAGTAAACCGATCAGGACGCCGATGATGGCGATCACCACCAAGAGTTCGATCAGCGTAAAGCCACGCCTTCCTTGCTCGAGCATAGTTGTCAGTTTACCAAAAGGGAAACAAACATGAACCAAATAAATCGCGATGTCTCCCATGTACCCGAAACGCTGCGCGGCTGGCTAAGCCGGGCCGTCGAAGACGGGGCTTCCGACTTGCACCTGATCGCCGGTTATCCACCGGTGCTGCGCCTGCATGGGGACCTGGTCGAGCTTCCCGAACCGCCCCTGGAAGGGGAAAAGCTGCAAGCCTTGCTCGATGCCCTTTCCCCTTCCGAGGCGTTTGCCCGGCTCCAATCGCAAAGGAACATCGACTTTTCATTCGATTGGACGGTGGACGGCCGGGTTAGCCGTTTCCGGGCCAATCTGTTCCACGCGGGACGGCAGCTTGGGGCCTGCCTGCGCGTTGTGCCGAGCACGATCCCGGACTTTGAGTGGGCGGGGTTTCCGAACGCCCTGGCCCAGAAGTTGGCTTTTGTGCGCGATGGGTTGGTGATCGTGACCGGCGCCACTGGCTCGGGGAAGACCACGACGCTGGCTATGATCGTCAATCTGCTGAATCAGGCGGGCGGATACCGGATCATCACGGTGGAAGAGCCGGTGGAATATGTCTTCCCCAAAGCCGCCAATTCGGTGGTGACGCAGCGCGAAGTGGGGGCAGACGTGTTGAGCTTTGCGGATGGTCTCAAGTACGGCTTGCGGCAAGACCCGGACGTGATCCTCGTGGGAGAGATCCGCGATCGCGAAACCGCCCAGATGGCGCTCAGTGCGGCGGAAACGGGCCATCTGGTGTTTACCAGCCTGCATACCCGCGATGCCAAGGGGGCGATCACGCGCTATGCCGACCTGTTTCCGCAGGACGTGCAGCGGGATATCCGCGCCCAGCTGGCGATGAGCCTACGCGCAATTGTGAGCCAGCGGCTTCTCCCGGCTCTCGAAAAGGGAGCGAAACGTCATCTGGCACTCGAGGTGTTGTGGAACACATATCCGATTGCCAGCGGCATCCGCACCGGCAAGCTGGAGAGCCTCGATAACTACCTCCTCACCTGCCGCGATGACGGCATGATCAGCTTCGACGAATCGATTCGCCAGCTCCTACGGGCGAAAAAAATCAGCCGGGAGGTCGCCGAGCAAAATGTGCGTGATGCAACACTATTGAATCGCTAAGGCCGCCCTGCGGATCCTTGCCGGCGCATGCGGAGCCCCTTTCGGCGTTCGGCCCGAAAAGGAATTCTCGGCGAGCCAATACAACCGGGACGAAACATGCTTAAAAGGATGGGCTTTAGCGCAAATTGAGCTTGCGACGTGGTGCCTCGATCGGCTACGTTTTCGGTATGAGACTTCGAACGATTCGCCTTTTGCAAGTGTTCCGGGGAAGACGGGCACGGCAACGGGGGCGAAGCCCTCCGACCCCTGGCACAGTGCCTGTCTTCGGCAACTTCCATCTCCTCTGTCCGATCTGCACCTTCCCCTTAGAGCTCCGGTTTGGTCCCCACGGTTTACGGTATTACTGTGCTTGCGCACCAGGCCAGGCCAACGAGCGCGGTCGTTGCGCCGCCTTCTGTTCAACCCAGAAAGGAGAATTGCGGCCTTGACGAAGCCTTATTTGTCCATCAGTGGGCCGCTGGCGGCAACGGGGCGAGCGGCGCCTCGGCCGCCGTGGCACTGGTTCCCCATCTCGTCCGGTGTTGCTCACTCAGCGCAAGAGCCCGAAAAAGCCCTTCGACAAGGGGGCACACTCAAAAAAGATGGGATATAGTTCAAATAGGGCTTGTGAGCCGGTGGTTCAAGCTCGCAAGCCTTCTTCTCCTCTTCCCGGTCAATGCCTGCCTTCGGGTACGCCGGGTCCAATCCCCATCGGGTTGATGATTTCCGTGCTCGTCCGGCTCGCCCACCGGACGAGCCGCTCTACCCCGCATTGATGGTCCGGGCGTCGGGATCACGTTCCCCTTACACTCCGTGGAGCCGGGCGCGGGACTACCCCCAGCATCAAGCAATAGATGGTTCCCCGGCTCGACATCGGAGGATGGAGCTTCGCCCATGAAAAAGGCTCCGTATCACCGCACCTACCGGCGGGCTCGCCCCGGTAGCCGGGCTAACCCTGCCTGCCACCTGACCGATCAAGGAGCCGATCCCCGTCCCATCGACCCGGCCTGGTGCATCTTCCATGCTTGGCGAGTGATCTATTACAGTGCCCGGCATGCGGCGGGGTTGCCAATCTGGTCCGGTGTGGAAGACTTTGAGTTTGTCATGATTGAGGTGCTCTGTAGGCTGAGTCGCGGTTTCAAGCCCATCCCGCCCGTGAGTTCTCGGAGGGTTGCCATGTCCCACGAGCAAACGGATGGCCGCGAAGACCGCATTTACCAGGCGTCTTGTCGGGTGTTTCGCGCGCCGGTCTTCAAGCAGCGCGATACCGACGACTGATGGTGAAGTTTGGAATCATGCATGGAAGACCGAGCACGCGGTACGGATTCCTGCCTCTTGCCTGCCGGCGGACGCTTGTCTACACTGCTCCGCAGAAGGAGGCCGTCTTGAGCGGACATCATTCCCCGCACTCTCACGACCACACCGAACCGCCTTCCGATTTGGTGTTGCGCGTCCAAGCTCTCGAATCGCTCCTGATCGAGAAGGGCCTGGTTGATCCAGCAACTCTCGACGGGCTTATTGATGCCTACGAAACCAAGATTGGACCGCGCAATGGGGCCCACGTCGTGGCCCGCGCCTGGAGCGACCCGGCCTTCAAGAAAGCGCTCTTGGAGGACGCAACCGGAACCATCGCCACCTTGGGTTACGCTGGCCGACAGGGTGAACATATGAAAGTGGTGGAGAACTCCGCCACGGTCCATAACCTCGTCGTCTGCACGCTGTGTTCATGTTATCCCTGGCCAGTGCTGGGGCTGCCGCCGGTTTGGTACAAATCGGCCGCCTACCGTGCCCGTGCGGTCGCCGATCCGCGGGGCGTGCTGAAGGAATTCGGGACTGACTTGAGCGAAGACGTGGAGATCCGGGTCTGGGATTCCACCTCGGAAATGCGGTATCTGGTCTTGCCGGAACGTCCTGCTGGGACCGAAAGCTGGAGCGAGGAACAACTGGCCCGGCTCGTGACCCGAAACTCCATGATTGGCGTCGAAAAAGCTCGTTCGCCCCACACGTTGGAGAACGCCGATGAACGGCGCGCATGATCTGGGCGGCATGCATGGTTTCGGCCCAATCAACGCCGAGCCCGAAGCTCAGGAACCGGTTTTTCATGCCGATTGGGAACGGCGCGTGTTTGGCCTGGCTTTGGCCGCCCGGGCCCTGGGCAAATGGAATGGCGACATGTTCCGTTTTGCACGCGAACGCCAACATCCCGCCGATTATCTGCGGCATACCTATTACGAGAGCTGGCTGGCGGGTCTGGAAACGCTGCTGGTGGAAACGGGCCTCGTGTCGGCCGACGAGCTGGCGTGCGGTCAGGCAGCTGGCCCGGCCAGCGCGGAGGACCGGCAGCACGTCCTCCCAGCAGCGGCAGTTGCCCCCATGTTGCGCCGGGGTGCCCCAGCGACCATGCCGGCTGAGGCGCCGCCACGGTTTCGGCCCGGCGAGCGAGTTCGCGCTCGGAACCGACATCCGCTCGGCCACACCCGTGAGCCCCGCTTTGTGCGGGGCCGGGTTGGCGTGATCCAGGAATACCACGGCTCCCATCTTTTCCCGGACCTCAGCGCCCTGGGAGTCCGGGTCGGCCGGCATCTTTACAGCGTGCGGTTCGAGGCAGCGGAGCTGTGGAGCGAGAACGCCAACCGCAACAGCGCGGTCTACGTCGATTTGTGGGAGGAGTATCTGGAGACCGTCGGATGAGCAATTCCCCAGTGGCCATCGAGGATTATCCAGCCATGCCGCGCGATGCCGAGGGCCCGGTTTTCAACGAACCGTGGCAGGCCCGCGCTTTCGCTCTGGCGGTACGTCTGTCGGAAGCGGGCTGGTTCTCAACAAGGGAGTGGACCGCATTCCTGAGCCAAGAGATCCACTCGGCATCCGCGCCATGCAGCCGGGATCTCCATTCCCAGTACTATCATCACTGGCTCAGCGCTTTGGAACGGCTCTGTATTGAAAAGAGGCTAGTGACCGCCGCGGATATGCGCCGCCGCAAGGAGGAATGGCGGCAAGCTTATCTCCACACCCCCCACGGCCAACCCATCGAATTGTCGGCGGGAGCGTCAGACTCGCTCGTTTAGCGTCGGTTCGAAGCACCGCGCGGTTCTTCGAACCGACGCTCAACCGATCGCTTGGTTATCCCACCGTTTTCGGCTCGGGATGAACCCACGGTTGGCGGTACGGCCGGCGCAACTGCCGATTGGCTTCCTCATCTCCCACGACGCGCTGGTTCTCCGCGTCCCAGTTGAGCGTCCGACCGAGCCGCAAGGAGAGATTCGCCAGGATGCAGCTGGCCGACGAGATGTACCCTTCCTCGATGTCCGCCACGGGCTTGCCCCGCGCGGCGATCGCCCGCAAAAAGTCCTGCTGGTGGCGGCGGTTGGCCGGGGCAACGTGTTTCTCCAGATCCTTCTCGGTCTTGTCTTCGGGGTACTGTTCCAGTTCGTACACGACATCGCGGTGCACCGGCTGGCCTCTGCCCTGGGGAAGGAAATCGTAACTCATCACGCTTACCTTCAGCGTTCCCTTGTCGCCATAGAGGGTCGCCCCCCAGGGATACTTCGGATCCGGAGAGTCGCCCCAGCTGCGGTGTTGCCAGACCACCTGGAGATCGCCGTAGTCGAATGTGGCCGACTGTGTGTCGGGGATGTTCGCCTTGCTCTTCTTGTCAACCAGAATGCCGCCCGAGGAGCTAATCCGCTTGGGCCAACCCAGGCCGAGCATCCAGCGGACCATATCGAACATGTGGATGCACATATCCCCCATGATCCCGTTGCCATACTCCGTGAACGCCCGCCAACTCCGCGGGTGCACCAGCCGGTTGTAAGGCCGCATCGGAGCCGGTCCCGTCCACATTTCGTAATCGAGGTAGTCCGGCGGCGCGGTGTCCGGAGGGTTATTGGTGGCGCGCATGTGGTAGTAGCAATACACCTCGACCAAGCCAACCGTGCCCAATTTGCCCTCCTTGACGATGGTGTCGCGAGCCTCGACGATGTGGGGCGTGCTGCGCCGCTGCGTGCCGACCTGGACGACTCGCCGATGCTTGCGGGCGGCCGCAACCATGGCTTGCCCCTCGACCACATCGACACTGATCGGTTTCTGGACGTACACGTCGGCTCCGGACTCCACGGCAGCAATCATGGCCAACGCGTGCCAATGGTCCGGCGTGCCGACGAGAACGATATCGAGATCCTTCTCCTGGAGCATCTGGCGGTAATCCCCGTAGGTGCGGGGTTTCTTTTTGGACACCTGCCGTGTGGCCACCAACTCGGCCGCCTCGGCCAGCATCTTCTTGTCCACATCACACAGCGAGACGACTTCGACCGGTGCAACCTGGACGAGCCGAAGCAGGTCGGACTTGCCATACCAGCCGCAGCCGATCAGGCCGACCCGCTGCGGTTTGGTATCGGCGAACTCAGCAGCGTAATTGCTCGTGGAGGAAAGGATCAGCCCGGCCGTGCCGGCCTGTAGGAATGTACGACGATTCATGGATGTGTCTCCCAGGAGAAGATACGAACGCCTGTGCAGAAAGGCCCGGGCAGGATTGGCATCAGCAAACGATATTCGGGAAGCGAATCCAAATCCGCGCCGGAAGCCCAAGGACCTATCTTGCGTCAGCAGTTTACACGCTTGGCCACCAACTTGCAACGGCTTGCTGAAATCTCAATGGCGGCCATCGGAAAGGAAATCCCCGCTACGCCACCGCGACGCACTTGCCCCCTTCCCGTGCGGAGAGCAAACACGCATCGAGGACGCGTTGCGTCTTCAGCGCCTGCTCACCCCACCTGGGCTCCAGATGTCCGGATGTGACGATCCGGGCAAAGGTCTCGATCATGCGCGTTTCCTGTGCGTTGGCGGTTCCGTTGCTGTATTCGTGTACCACCAGGCGTCGGGAGTGGTCTTCCATGTTAAACGCACACCCGGTTACGCGGAAGACCGGTGCGTTGACTTCGAAGGCCACTTCGCAGCCGAAAAAAGGCAATACGAAATCGGCCAGGTGCACATAGCCGCGGTCCCCGTTCACATACGCCCATTGGTGGTTTTCACTGCGAAACGAACAGTAAAATGAGGCGCTCGCACCACCGACGAAGAACAATTCTCCGGAGAATTCCGTTGGGACGCCGTCCTTGCCGGAACCCTGTTGCGCAAGAATTCGGCCGGTGACGCGCTCGGGAAGTTGATCGTTCAGGACCCACAAAGAAAACCGGATGTTGTACCATCCCAGGTCGCCCAGGCAGCCCAGCGGTTCCAGGTCGTTCCGGACACGGATGTTGCGGACGAAGAATTCCTCCGATCCTTTGAAGCTGAACTGGCTGGCAATCCGCACAATCGTGCCGACCGACTCGCGATCATCCAGCGTACGGCGGAGCAGGGCGAGCCGTTGGCTATGCATGAACATGACGCCATCCATGAACTGGACCCGGTTCCGTTGGCAGGCTTCGAGCATGGCCTGGACATCAGCACCGTGGATGCCGCACGGCTTCTCGCACAGGACATGCTTGCCCGCGTCGGCAGCACGAAGGACCCACTCCTTGCGAATACCGGTCGGCAAGGGAACGTACACAGCATCGATGTCGTTGCGCTGAAGTAGTTCCTGGTAACCCCCACAAGGAATCGGCACGATCGGAAAAGAGACGTTCGCCTGGCATTCCTCAATAAACTTGCTCGCGCGCGCTCGGTCCCGGCTGGCGACGGCAACCAGTGTGGCGTTGGTCGCATTGCGGATCGCCTGCCAATTTTTGCGCGCAATCTGGGCAGTGCCAAGGATTCCCCAACGACAAAGGCTTGGCGGCATCTTCGGTGTCTCTCGTTTGCCGAGTGGAAGGAGAAGCTCGTACCGGGTCTGACCAGGATAAACCGAAGCTGCGGCTCCTGTCTAGAGGACCGTGCAGGAGCATACCGCGCGGTCCTTTACACGCCGGCGAAATATTCCGCCGAGCTGAGAAGCAGGAGCGCAAGCTGTTCATCGCTCAGGCCCCGCTCCAGCGCCGCGGTGAATGTATCCAGCCCACCCGGGTCGGCCTGCCGATGCAGGAACTGCGTGTACATGCTTTGCACTTCCAGGCGGTTCGATTCGGCGCTCGCCAACAGGCCCGCAGCGACGGCCTGGCGGGAGAGGGCATTGGACTGGAGCGCCTGGCCCCATGATTGAGCGCCGCTCGGGTCGATGGGCCGTTGCAAAACGACCTGGTAGACGGCAGCTAAGAACTCTTGGGTAGTGCCGCCGTGCGACGCAAAGAATTCGCCGGAGCCCAGCAACACGGCTTCAAGTTGCTCGGCCGTCCCGCCCGCGTTCAGGAAATTGACCCATGTCGCCAGCCCGGATGGGTCCGCCGCGCGCTGGAGCACGAGCTGGTACATATCTCCGACGACGAGGGCGTGGTACTCGGAGCTATTCTGGATCGCGGCCACCACCTGGGTACGGGAGGTTCCCTTATCCAGTAACGCACTCCACGCCGCCAACCCGGTCGGATCGACTGAGCGCCGCAGCAAGTCGAAATAGACCTGTTCGACGAAACGCTGATTGGGAGTGCCCGCGCTGTTCTGTGGATTGACCGACGCGCCGGTGGCGGTGATATGGAAGGTCCGAATCCCCTCCGTCAGGCTGAGATTGCGGCCCGAGGAGACGATCCTCCAGTTGCCCGTGGAAGGATCGACAGCGAAGAGCTGGCCGGGGGTCGTGCCATTGCTGATGGCGCCCACGTAGATCGTGCCGCCATCCCCCACCTCAACGCTGTCCAGACCAGTGTCCGGGCCGAGCGAAGCCAGCCGGGTCTGGACACCGGTCTGTGGGTTCACCTGGACGATGCTCCCCGTGTAATTGTCGCTGGCGCTGCCGGTGTTGCCTACAATCAGATTCCCATTGGCATCCACGGCCACATCGACCGGGTGATTGAAGAGCCCGCCCCGACTGATCAACGTCTGTTGCCCGGTGTCGAGGTTGACCTCCCAAATCGCGCCCGGGTCCGCGCCCTGGACGTTCCCGGGTTCATCGGCCACATAAAGGTTGTCGCCGGGAGCAGGGGCCATGCCGACCGGTACGGTGAAGCCGCCCTTGCTGCCGTCGGTGATCAAGCGCTGCTGGCCGGTGTTTGGATCGATCTGGACGATGTTGTGCACCCTGCTGGACGCATCCCCCTCGTCGGCGACGTAAAGGTAGCCGTTCAGGAAGACCAAGACGTTGGGTCCATCGAGCAACCCCCCTTTGGCCACGACGATTTGCTGGCCGGTGTTCGGGTCGATCCGGAAGACGGCTCCCGTTCCGAAGGCTTTCAGGTCCGTGACATAGATCTGTTGGTTGGGGGCTTGGGCGATGTACGTCGGCAGAGCGAGCAATTGGCCCATGGAAAGGCGGATTTGTGATCCGGTATTGGGATCCACGGCAATGATGCCGGGCGTAAAGGACGATTGATCCTGGCTGGAAAACGAGGATGGACCGGTACCTACGAGGAGAGTACCTTCCATCAATGAGGGAACGAGCCGGTCCTCCAAACTCTCCAATTGTAGACGCTTCCCTGAAGGAGGAGGGGGAACCGCATGGTCCGATGATCGGAAATACTCGACGAACCGCTTCAGAAAGCCGCACCCAATCGTTCCCAGGGAATGGATAGGATCACTGCGCATGCTCGACTCCCGATCTATCGTCTGGATTTCAACCGTTAGGCATTTAGCACAGAATAGAACGCAACGCAAGGTGCGCTGGGGTTCCAGGCATAGGGAAAGGCTCCGCAACACGAATCCGACGCGCCGATTCTGAGTCTGCGCGCTTCCAGGCGAAGACACGTGCTGGTTCCCTCTTTTATGCCGACCGCAACGGACAGCGAGTCGGATTTACACAAGCTGTACAAGTTAGACGATTCAGGCAGGGTGCAGGATTGTGGAAGCGGGACGGAATGGCGGTCGGGGCGACAGATAGAACAACGGCAGCGTTTGCCCCTCCAAATTACAATGGGCTGCACGATCCGGTGCGGATTCAGATCCGGGTTCGATCTTGAGGGAGCTGACCAATTGGTATTCGGCCAATGAGCAAGCGAATGAATGGGCCTGCAGTTCCTTGAGAAGATTCTGAAACTCCGGGTGAGCGTGCACGAATTGAGCAAGCTCATGGGCAAGCAGGCGGCTGGAGTGGCAAGGCACATAGGCAGGCGTAGGACCGTCTTTTTTTCAGCAAGTGGCCAGTCAGACCTGCTTTTCCGTATTCCCTTCTGACCGCCGCAGCGCAGGGGGGTTCTTGGACGCCAACCCCAAGGGAGGCCACCGTATTCTCGCCTGAGAAGAGCTTTCGCATTTTGTTTGCAATGAGGTTGGTCGCATGGTAGCATCGGCCAACAATCAATCGCTTCGCTGCCAGCCTTCGTGGTGCGCCGGACCGGACGTCGGCTTGGCGTTATTTACCTGATCTTACCTTTCTTAGAGGAGTCGGCTGTGAACGGCTGCGCATCGTCTCTCTCACGGGCTAACCACCGTCCGGCCATCTACCGCCTGACACTAGAGGAACTGGAGAGCCGTCTGCCGCCGGGCGATATGATTGGTCTGTCCGGGATGGCGTTGTGGGGAATGAACCTGGGCGTGGACGGGCGCGGGCTTCGGATCGCGCCGCTTGCCATGGCCGAAGTGCCGCTTGTGGGCCGAGATACCCATTCGGGCACCGCGTCGCATGCACGGGATGCTACTCGTACACCGATCTCGCTGGTCCCGACGTCTCCCACCGCAGCCCTGAAGCCGGCCGACGTAACTCCGGCTTCTGAAGCAAAACAAGTGTTCGCCGATGCCGACTTATACCAGTGCGGGTTGGTAAATCCGTTCGATGGATCCCGGCCCGCGCCGAGCAAGCCACGAGCCCCAATGCAAGGGGGTATGGAGCACGCCAATCAAGGCGACTTACTGCGCAGTCCAATGCCCGGAGGGGGCGAGAGTGGCTCGCGAGTGGCTAGCTCCCCCGAAGCGATGCCACAACCGCCTAGCTCGATGGCCACTGGCAACTTCCCTCCCCTGGGCGCACCGCTAAGAGGTTCGACTACCCAGACGAAGCCTGCGACGGCGAGCGCGATGCCGGCGCCGGCTAACCCGACCGGCAATGTCATGTCTCCTGGACAGGGGATCCATGTGGCCAGCATCGGCACGACGCCGGGCGGTAATATCCATCCCGACATGCCGGAATCGGATAGGCCGCCGCCGACGCCAACCTGAAAATGCATGGATGGGAGCCCGGTCCAGGGCTCCGATGGTGATCCCAACCTGACCAACTGTGATTCCAGTGCCCCAGTGCGTTACTTCGACGGCACTGTCAGCATGAGCACTACGGACCTGACTTCCGATGGCTTCGGGACCTCGTGGGGTCAGACGCGCAGCTGGAGCAACACTGCTGGTTATGCCGGTGTGGCACTGCCTACCTATGGCAGTCAACCACTGACGTACAATGGCAATGGCTGGGTCGACACGCAGTTGCCGTTTCTGGAGACCGACAATGTATTCAACACGGTGATTGTGATCCTGGACGGCACGAACGCGTTATTCTTCGATCATGTGGACACCAATCCCACGCCGCGCTTTTTCACCCAGGACAAGTTGCTGGCCACGGGTGGCGAGTTTCTCCTGACGGACACTGCGGGAGATCAGATCCACTTCTACGGCTTTCACGGACAACCTGGTAGCTCTCGATTCGGACGCTTCGAGAGCATGACCGATACCAACGGCAATACGACGGTGGTCACGAGCTGGACCTCCGATGGCAAGCCGACCGAGATCGTCCGGAGCACGCCGCCTGAGCAAGAGCCCTCAGCCACGGAATCATGGCTCTACAGCTATGTGTCCTCGGGAGTGAATCAGGGGCTCCTGGCTAACGTCACCCTGCGCCGGCTGGGGGCGGACGGAAACTGGACCATCGTTCGCCAGGTGGACTACAGCTACTACAACACCGGGGAAACCCACGGCAATCCCAACGACCTCAAAACGGCCACCGTTCGCGATGCGACCGGCAACGCGCTGGATACCAGCTATTACCGCTATTATCTGGATTCGAGAGGGTTCGACGGTCTCCAATATGTCTTCAACGCCCAATCCTACGCCCGGCTGGCTGCATCCGTGGGCGATCCCTTCACCGCGACCGACCAGCAAGTCGCCCCCTACGCCGACAACTACTACGAGTACGACTCCTCTCGGCGCGTGACCAAGGAAGTAGCCCAGGGGACGAGCTGCTCCTGCGCCGACACCGGTGGCCAGGGGACGTACTCATTCAGCTATTTCAGCGCCTCCCAAGGGAGCGACTACAACACTTGGCAATACCGCACCATTGAGACTCTTCCAGACAACAGCCCTACCTTCGTGAGCCGCAATATCGTCTACAGCAACGGCTATGGCGAGGTCATGCTCAAGGTGTACGAGAGCGGCGCTCCCGGCAGCACGCAAAAATGGGAGACGTTTTATCAATACGATCAGGCCGGCCGGATCACTCTCCAGGCCAATCCCTCGGCGGTGACCGGCTACGACGAGAGCAAGCCGGACTTGCTCAATAACGTGTCCGGCCACTATCAGTACCTCCAAGACAGCCAGGGCGAGATTGATCTTACCGACTACTATGCCGCTACCACAGCCACGGCGACGACGCCCGGGGGCGTAGCCGGCTTCCTCCAGGACACCAAGCTCCAGCAGGGACAGTTGGGCACGCCGATTTTGCAAACGAGCACACAGTACTATCTTCATGCCGGCGGTAAGGTGGATGTCAAGGTCGTGACGCCGGGAGGGACGTCGGACAGTTCGCCGGCTACCCAATTTAA
>DATGIQ010000230.1:0-13245 GCA_035295665.1 Gemmataceae bacterium
CCCGCCGTCAAACGTCTCCCTCGGACCGCCGTGCTCCACGAATGGGTGACCACGGTCGATCACAAGAAAATCGGCATCATGTATTTCCTCATGGCTGTGGTTTTCCTGGTCATCGGCGGAGCCGAGGCGATGGTGATGCGCTTCCAACTGTTGTGGCCGGAATCCAGATCGGTGCCGCCGGATGTCTTCAACCAGATGATGACGATGCACGGCACGACGATGATCTTCTTCGCGGCCATGCCGATCCTGGCCGGGATTGCCAACTACATCGTGCCGCTCCAGATCGGGGCGCGCGACATGGCCTTTCCGCGGCTGAATGCCCTGGGCTTATGGGTGACGCTGTTCGGCGGCATTCTGGCTTATTTCAGTTTTGCCACCGGGGGAGCGCCGGCCATCGGATGGTTCGCCTATGCTCCATTGACCGAACATGCCTTCGCACGCGGTCCGGCAACCGATTTCTGGATCCTCGGTCTCTTGGTGAGCGGCATCGGCAGTCTCTCCGGTGCCATCAACCTCGTCACCACGGTCCTGTCCCTGCGCTGTCCGGGCATGACTTTACGCAAGCTGCCGCTCTACACGTGGATGGCCTTCTGGGCCAATGTGCAAATCCTCTTCGCCATCCCGCCGCTCACGGCCGCCCTCGTCATGCTGCTGTTTGACCGCCTCTTCGGCGCCCATTTCTTCGATGCCCAGGCTGGCGGCTCGCCGTACTTGTGGCAGCACCTGTTCTGGTTCTTCGGCCATCCGGAAGTCTACATTCTCATCCTGCCGGCGTTCGGCATGGTGTCCGAGGTCATCCCGGTGTTCTCGCGCAAGGTGATCTTCGGCTACGAGTTCGTGGCTGCCTCCACGGTGGCTATCGCCTTCGTCAGTTTTGGCGTCTGGGCCCACCATATGTTCTGCGTCGGCATGACGCGTACGGTCGATGTGTATTTCGCCGCCGCCAGCCTGATCGTCGGCGTCCCGACCGGGATCAAGACGTTCAACTGGCTAGCGACTGCTTACGGTGGCCGCTGGAGGATGGCTGCGCCCATGCTCTTTTGTCTCGGTTTCCTGTCGATGTTCGTCATCGGCGGACTGACCGGCATCATGCTCGCCATGGCGCCCATGGATTATCAGCTCAGCGACAGCTACTTCGTCGTGGGGCATTTTCACTGGGTGATCATTGGTGGGATCTTGATGGGCCTGTTTGCGGGCGTCTATTACTGGTATCCGAAGGTCACCGGACGCATGTATTCCGAGCGGCTGGCACGGTGGCAGTTTTGGCTGCTACTCATCGGCTTCCTGCTGACCTTTGGACCGATGCACTTTGCCGGGATTCTCGGCATGCCGCGGCGCATCTACACCTACCCGGTGGATCGGGGCTGGGAACTGTGGAACCAGGTGGCCAGCCTGGGCGCGTTCCTTCAGGCGCCCAGCTACCTGATCTTCGTGTGGAACCTGCTCTTCTCCCTGAAGACAGGAGCCCCGGCCGGCGACGATCCGTGGGACGCCTGGACACTGGAATGGGCCACCACGTCGCCGCCGCCTTCGTACAATTTCGAAACGATCCCCACGGTCCGCAGCCGTCGACCGCTTTGGGATCTAAAACATCCGGATGATCCGGACTGGAAGTATGAATGACGGGAGGACCGGCATATGACGCAGGCCGCGGAACTATCGGTTTTTTCCCAGCGCGCGCCCCTTTCGCCGGTCAAGGTGGGCATGCTCACCTTCCTGTTTTCGGAAGTGGCGTTTTTTGGCACGTTAATCATGGCGTATGTCTATTTCCTGCACCAGACTACCCAGGAGGAGCCGACTCCCCGCCAGGTGTTTCACCTGCCGACGGTGCTGGCTGCCTCGGCGTGTCTGTTCTCCAGCAGCGCGACGATTCATCTGGCGGAACGGGCTCTACACCGGGATTCCGTGCGCGGATTCCTTGCGTGGTGGGGACTGACCATTGTCCTGGGCGTGCTGTTTCTCGTGGGAACGGGGCTCGAGTGGAACGACCTGCTCAGTACCTGGGGCTTGACCATGAGCCGCAATCTATTCGGGACCACCTATTTCACCCTCGTCGGGTTTCATGCCCTGCATGTAACCATTGGCGTGCTCGTCATGAGCATTGTGTTTGGCCTGGCACAAGGGCGGCAGATCACGGCCGCGAATCGGACGGGAGTGGAAGTCGTCGCCTGGTACTGGCACTTTGTGGACGGCGTGTGGGTGGTCGTGTTCACGTTGGTGTACCTTGTGGGACGCTGATGCGTGGCGTCGGGCATCCAGCGGATCAAGCGACGACGGGAAACCGCAACCATGACAAACTCCATCGATCATTTATCCGATCCGCCCGATTCTGCGGAGTCCTACAGCGTGGAAATGCCCCAGGCGACGGCGTGGCCGCTTGTGCTCGCGCTGGGAATCACGCTTGGGGGCGCCGGTCTGGCGACGCATCCCGTCCTGTCCGTCATCGGTGCTGTGCTGTTGGTCTACGCCCTCGCCGGCTGGATCGGGCAATTGCTTCCCGGCCGGGGACACTTGCATGAGCCTCTGGTCGAACCAGCCCTCCGTCCGGGGCCGATCTTTTCCCGGCCGGGCACCGTGGGCCAGCTTCGGCCTGGCATGGCTGGCCATCGCTTCCGGGTTCCCGAAAAGGTCCATCCGATTTCTTCCGGTGTCAAGGGGGGAATTCTGGGCGGCTTCGTGATGCCCCTCCCGGCCCTGGCCTACGGGTTGCTCAGTGGGCATGGGCTTTGGTTCCCCATTAATCTGCTGGCCGGGATGGCCGTGGCGGGGATCAGCGGCGTGACCGAAGCGCAGCTCGAGCAGTTCCATCTGGGAGCGTTGATCCTGGCGATCGTCATTCACGCCACGCTGTCGGTGACGTTTGGCCTGATGTTCGGCGTAATCGCACCGACGTTGCCGCCGATCCCGGGTGGGCCTGTGGTCGCCGGGGGTGTACTCATGCCGTTGTTGTGGACCGGTCTTTGCTATGGCTTCATGGGGATTGTCAACCCGCTCCTCCAGCAGTACGTCAGTTGGCCGTGGTTCATCGCCTCGCAAGCGGTCTATGGTCTGACCATGTCCATGATCGTGGTCCGTTCCGAAAAAGTCCCAGCCGCACCGGCGGGAAGCGGCCCCGCATGATCCGAAACACGGGCAGCCAACGAGAAGGAGAGCGTTGAATGGCAGGATATCAGTCGGAAAGGACGAATGGATGGCCGGCGAGAAGGAAGCGGTCGCCTGCTTCCTTCTCGCTGTGGCTCCTTACCGGCGTGACCGGGTTGATGGCCGGCTGCAACTTTCCCGGTCAACCAGATCCTGCCGACCAGGTTGTACCTCCGCAGAAGGAAATGACGTTCCGTGTTCTGTATGAGCAAAACTGTGTCGCTTGCCACGGAGCTGATGGCCGGATGGGCCCCGCGCCTCCGCTCAACGATCCGTTATTCCTCGCCCTGGTACCGGATGCGGAATTGCAGCGGGTGATCCGTGAAGGAAGGTCTGGCACCCCGATGCCGGCATTTGCGGGCGCCCAGGGAGGACCGTTGACGGCCGAGCAGGTCCAGGTCCTGGCCGAAGGCATCAAGCAGCGCTGGGTCTCCAGGGAACCCGCTCCGAAGGGAGCGCCATCCTATCTTGTAGCCGGGAGTGGGTCCGATGACGGCGGGAACAAAGAGAAAGGAATGCAGGTGTTCGCCCAGGCCTGTGCTTCATGCCACGGCGACCGCGGCCAAGGCGGCCGGCATCGCGGCCAAGCGGACGGCAAGCCGGTGGGTGCGATCAACGATGCGGACTTCCTGGCCCTGATCAGCGACCAGGCCCTCCGCCGCTATGTGATTACCGGCCGGTCCGATCTTGGCATGCCGAATTATGCCGATCCCCGTGGCCGATCAGACGGGTTTCAGCCCTTGACCTCCCAGGATGTCGCCGACGTTGTTGCTCTGTTGGCGTACTGGAGACAAAGCGGATCGATCAACGAAAAGGGGAGGTGAACCATGACGTTCTCACCCAGCCCGGCGCCGATGCCGGCCGAAACGCTTTCCGAGCGGCGCAGCTTTCTCCAATGGATGACCTACGCAGCGGGTGCTCTTGCCACCGTGCTTCTCGCCATCCCATTTGTGGGCTACCTGTTCGGGGTATTGCGCAAGCATCCCGTCCGATGGATTCCGCTCGGACCGGTGAGCAAATTTCCGCTCAACGAGACGCGGCTGGAGACATTTCCGAATCCCCTCGGCCAGCCGTGGGACGGCATGGCCGCTCATATGGGCGTTTACGTTCGCAAGGTCGGTCTGGATACCCAGCAGCAGGATCAGTTCCTGGTCTTCGCCATGAATTGTGCCCATCTCGGCTGCCCGGTGACATGGTTCCCGCAGTCGGGGCTGTTCATGTGTCCGTGCCACGGCGGCGTTTACTACGAAAATGGCGAACGCGCTTCCGGACCGCCGCCGCGGGGTCTGTTTCGCTGCGTGTGGCGGGTCCGCGATGGCCAACTGGAGATTCAATCGCCCCATTATCCGACTTTGCAAGATACCCTGGATGAACCGGCGGATGCATGAGGACCGGCGATGAAGCGAATCCTGGCATGGTTCGAAGCCCGGTTGAGCCTACGTGACAGCTTGGGACCGATGCTGACCCACCCCATCCCGCGCGGGGCGGCTGGCCCGCTGGGCTGGTGGTATGTCTTCGGCAGCGCGTCCATGACTTTGTTGCTGATCCAAATCCTCTCGGGCATTGCGCTGGCGCTGGTGTACGTACCGACCGCTGATCAGGCCTATGAGACCCTGGTCTACCTGAATTATCACCAACCGGCCGGTTGGTTCCTGCGCTCGTTGCACTACTGGTCGGGCTCGGCCATGGTGTTCATGGTGGTGGCCCATATGGTCCAGGTCTTCCTCTACGGTGCCTTCAAGTATCCGCGTGAGCTGAATTGGGTCAGCGGCGTAGTCTTGCTGCTCCTGACGTTGGGCATGGCTTTTACGGGACAGGTCCTGCGCTGGGATGCCGATGCCTACTGGGGCGTGGGCGTTGGGGCGTCGATGGCCGGGCGGATGCCGTGGCTGGGTCCCTATGTCGTCGATCTGTTGCTGGGCGGCCCTCTCATCGGTGCGGATTCGCTCAGTCGGTTTTTTGCGTTGCATGTGTTCATTGTCCCGGGCCTTCTGCTCGCCGTCCTGGCGGTGCATCTCTGGTTAGTGCTAAAACGGGGAATCAGCGCGCCCCCAGTACCGGGACAGATCGTGGATCCCCAAACCTATCAGCGGGAATACGAAAAGGATCTGCACACGCACGGGGTGCCGTTCTTCGGCCCGGCCATGCTGAAGGATGCATTGTTTTCGGCACTGACTGTCATCGCCATCCTCGTCCTGGCGGCGGTTGCCGGTCCCAAGGGGCCGGGGGCTCTGCCCGAGCCCGCTCTGCTGGGAGCCAATCCCAAACCCGATTGGCCTTTCTGGTGGTTGTTTGCACTCCTTTCGCTGAGTCCGCCAAGTTGGGAGACGTTCATCATCCTGGTGTTGCCCGTGCTCCTGATTGCCGCGCTGCTGCTGGTGCCCTTTGTCTCCAACCGCGGCGAACGGGCGCCCAGCCGCCGGCCCGTGGCGGTGTTGTCGCTCATTCTAGTTTTCAGCATCCTTGCCGTGTTGACCTACTACGGCGCTACGCAGCCGTGGTCGCCGGTCATGGACGCCTGGAGTCGCGATGCCGTGCCGGAGGATCTCGTGCAGCGGAGCACGCCGTTGCAGCTGCAAGGAGCGCTGGTGTTCCAGAACAAGCAGTGCCGCAATTGTCATGCCTTGCAAGGCCGCGGCGGCCGACGCGGACCGGACCTGACCCAGGTTGGCATCCGCCTGACGCGCGATCAGCTGATCGATCAAGTCAGCAACGGTACGCCGGGCGGCGGCGACATGCCGGCCTACGGCAAGCAGATGAAGCCGGCCGAGATGGGCGCCTTGGCCGAGTTCCTCGTCCATCTGCGGCCTCCGGGGCAGGGGCCGGCACGGCCTGCCGCCGCGGCCCGGCCATAATGACAGCGAGCTTCCCAATGAACTCCACGTTTGACGCCTTCCTGCGCTCCTGGCCGTCTGCGCCGTGGGTTCTGTTGGGGCTGTTGCTGGCGGCGGCGGTCTACCTGCGCGGCTGGCTCCGGTTGCATGCTCGGGATCCACGGCGTTGGCCGGCAAGCAAGCTCGTGACCTTCCTGCTTGGCTTGGCGGCGCTCTTCGTGGCCCTGGCATCGCCGCTTGAACCGTTCGCTGCGCTATTGCTGCAAGTTCACATGGCGCAGCACCTGTTGCTGATGATGGTCGCGCCGCCGCTACTCTGGCTGGGCGCGCCCCTCTTCCCCCTGCTGCGGGGGCTGCCCGGTCCAATCCGCACGGTCTGGGTGGCTCCACTTTTTCGGTCGTCGGTGCTGCGGCGATGCTTTCGGACAGTGGCCCACCCCGCTCCCGCCTGGCTGCTCTTCACAGCGACGACCTGGTTCTGGCACTTGCCACCGATCTATGATCTCGCCCTGGGTTTCGACGGCTGGCACGTTCTCCAGCACGGCTGTTTTCTTGGCGCGGCTCTTGCCTTCTGGTATCCGGTCATTCGACCATTTCCGAGCCGGCCCCAGTGGTCCCCCTGGCTGCTGGTTCCCTACCTGATCCTAGCCGACGTGCAAAACACGATTCTTTCTGCCGTGTTCACATTCTCCGACCGGCCGCTGTACAGCTACTACGCCGACCGGCCGCAACTGGGGAGCCTTTCTCCCCTCGAAGATCAGGCGGCTGCGGGCGTGCTGATGTGGGTGCCGGGGTCGATTGCATTCCTCGTGCCGCTGTTCTGGATCGGCATTCAGCTCCTGTACGGAGAACGATCTCATCGAAAACCGCACTCGGCAATCCCCTGTCCACCGCATTTCGATGGCCGTATCTCGCTGCCGGTCTTTTCGGAGCAGCCCGATGTCCTCCGCCTTCCCCTCGTAGGCCGACTTCTACGCTGGCGGTTTGCCCGACTTGCGTTCCAACTTCCCCTGACGGTCATTGCGATGCTCATGATCTACGATGGCCTTCGCGGTCCGCAGGTCAGTCCCATGAACCTTGCCGGCGTCCTCCCGTGGATCCATTGGCGCGGTTTCCTCATCCTGTCCTTGCTTGCGCTGGGCAATGTCTTCTGCCTGGCCTGCCCGTTCCTGGTCCCCCGGACCTTGGCGCGGCGCTGGCTCCCGCAGGGTCGAAGTTGGCCACGCTGGTTGCGGAGTAAATGGTTGGCGGTCCTCTTGCTGGCAGGATTTGTGTGGGCCTATGAGGCGCTGTCCCTGTGGGATAGCCCCTGGTGGACGGCGTGGATTGCCCTCGGCTACTTCGTGGCGGTCTTCGTCATCGATGGGTTCTTCCGCGGGGCCGCGTTTTGCAAATATCTCTGTCCGATCGGTCAATTTAATTTTGTGCAGTCCCTGATGTCACCGCTCGAAGTCGCCGTTCGTGATCCGAGAATCTGTACGGCATGCCGGACCAAGGATTGCATCCGCGGGCGGGATGGCGTTCCCGGATGTGAGCTGAACCTGTTCCCGCCCCGAAAAGCGAGCAACATGGATTGCACCTTCTGCCTCGATTGCATCCATGCCTGCCCGCATGACAACCTCGGTATCCAAACCAAAGCGCCGGGAAGGGAGCTCTGGCATGATTCCTTGCGCTCGGGGATTGGCCGATTCAGTAAACGCCCCGACTTGGCGGCTCTGATCGTGGTGCTGGTTTTCGGCGCGTTCACCAATGCCGCGGGCATGGTCGCTCCGGTTGGGGAATGGCAACATGAACTAGCATCTCTGCTGCACCTAGGGTCGCCGGCCTTGGTGACCAGTGCGTTTTATGGGGTCGGTTTGGTGGTGTTGCCGACACTCCTGGTCGGTACCGCGGCGGTGCTGAGCCGATGGCTGGGGCAATCCGTGGAGTCCGCGCGGGGATTGGCCACCCGGTTTGCGTATGCCCTGGTTCCCATCGGATTCGGTATGTGGCTGGCCCACTACAGTTTTCACTTGCTGGGAAGTTTCGAGTCGGCGATTCCCGCCGTGCAGCGTTTTGCCGGCGACCTCGGCCTGGCCACCGTTGGCGACCCGGAGTGGAGATGTGCGTGCAGCCGGCCGATTGGAGACTGGCTGACGCACCTGGAGATGCTTGCCCTCGACCTGGGACTGCTGTTTTCGCTCTACGCCGGCTACCAGATCGCCCGCAGGGAATCGGAGCAGATTGCACACGCCCTGAAGGGGTTCGCGCCGTGGGCGCTGTTGATCGTGCTGCTATTCGCGGCCGGGGTTTGGATTGTTCTGCAACCCATGCAGATGCGCGGGACTTTTTGAGGAATAAATCCAACGATGCGCTCGATGATCTGGTTCCTTCTTGTTTCATCCTTCATCCTTCATCCCTCATCCGTTGTGCGCGCGGACGGAGGCACCCTGCGCCTGTCAAGAAGGCAGGGCGGCTATTGGATCACCATCTTCACCGCGCCCATGCCGTTGCGGGCGGGCCCCGTGGATGTGAGCGTGCTGGTCCAGGACGGCCAGACCCGGGAACCCCTGCCGCAGGCGCAGGTGACCGTACGCATGACCCAACCTGGTCAGCAAGCATTGGCGTGTCCGGCCACCACCGAGGCGGCAACCAACAAGCTGCTTCGGGCCGCCCCGTTCGAGCTCCCCGCTCCTGGTCGCTGGGAGCTGGAGGTTCAGGTGGAAGGAGTGCACGGATCGGCTGTGATGGGCTGTCAGCTGGAAGCCGCCCACGCCTTGCCGCGCTGGATGCAGATATGGCCGTGGATCGGTTGGCCCGCGCTGGTCGTCGCGCTCTTTAGCGTTCATCAGGTGTTGGCACGGCGGAGGCCTTTGGTTTCGCCGGTGATCAACCGAGCCGAACGGTTGCGCGTGAAGTAGCTCCAGGCCCACTGGATCAGGATCAAGAAGCGATTGTCGTATTGTTCGATGTAGAGCAAATGGATGAATAGCCAGAGCAGCCAGCCGAGGAAGCCCCACAGACGGAGCCAACCGAGGTCGGCGACGGCAGCGTTGTGGCCAACCGTTGCCATATTGCCGCGATCCTTGTATTCGAAGGGAGGCAACGTCTGGCCACGCAGCCGCGCCCGGATCAACCGCGCCACGTAAACCCCTTCCTGGATCGCGACCTGGGCGACTCCCGGCAAGAGCTGGCCGGCAGACGGCTCCATGTGTGCCAGGTCGCCCAGGACGAAGATTTCCGGATGGCCCTTCAGCGACAGGTCGGGCTGCACCACGACCCGGCCGGCGCGGTCCAGCTCCGCGCCGGCCGCCCTGGCCAACGCTTGCCCCAACGGCGACGCCTGCACACCGGCCGCCCACAGGATCGTTTTGGCTGCAATCGTTTCCGTTGTGCCATCCGGGTCGCGGAACGTGACAGCATCGGCGCGGACATCGGTGACCATTGCCCGGGTGCGGACCGTGACGCCCAGCCGGGCCAGCGCCTGCTCTGCCTTGGCAGAAAGCGACACAGGGAACGTCGGCAAGATGTGTTCGGTACCCTCCAGCAGGACGACCCGGGTTTGGGGCGTGGCAATCTTGCGGAAATCCCGTTTAAGCGTGTTGCGGGCAAGGTCGCCGATGGCGCTAGCCATCTCGACGCCGGTGGGTCCACCGCCCACGACCACAAACGTCATCCACGGTTTGCGTTTTTCGGCATCGCCTTCGAGCTCCGCCTCCTCGAACGCCGTCAGGATTCGGCGGCGAATGGCGGTAGCATCTTCGATCGTTTTCAAGCTTGGGGCAAAAGGCTCCCAATCGTCGTGGCCGAAATACTGATGGCGCACGCCGGCTGCCACCACCAGCGTGTCGTAAGGAAACGTTCCTTCACGGCACACGACCCGGCGGTTGACGACATCGAAGTCGAGCACTTCTGCAAGCAACACTTGGACATTTCGGTGGCGTTTGAGGACGGAGCGGAGCGGGGCGGCGATATTCGCGGGGGACAGAGCGCCCGTCGCCACCTGATACAAGAGCGGTTGAAACAGGTAAAAGTTGCGCCGGTCGAGCAGGGTCACGTGGACCGGCACCCGTTTCAAGGATTGGGCCACCTTCAGTCCGGCAAAACCGCCGCCGACAATCACGACCTGATGTACTGGTTCCATCCGGATGATTTTATTCGACCCGAAATTCCCGGCTCCGCTTATGCCACATCCACGCGATCCCTGGCGCTAACAACCGCCAGGGGAAGCGGCCCGCATCATCTGCCCCAGTCCGCCGCATTGAGCAGCACGGTCACACCGTTTCCAGTGGCTACCGCCAAATCAGGGAAGCCGTCGCCATTGAAATCTCCCACCGCCACGGAGTTGGGATAGCCCATGCCGGCGGTGTAATCCTGGAGGCTGCTAAACGTGCCATCGCCCTTGCTCAGCAGAACAAGTGTGTCTCGTGGAGAATATGCCGCCGCACGGTTTATTGTGCCAGCGGCCACGGCTATGTCGGGAATGCCATCGTGATTGAAGTCCGCCAACGCCACCATGGTGACTGGGGGATTCACCGGGTATCGGAGGAAGTGCTGAAAAGTGCCGTCGCCGTTGCCGAGTAGGACGTGCACACCATTCTCTGCGCCAACCTTTCCCGCCATACTCACCACCTGCTTCAAAATTCTACTATTACCTCAAGCCGCCCCGAGCGGGGTGCGTGGCGGGGGCAGTCGGACGAATGGGTTCGGAGATAAAGCCGACGAATCGTCCAGCGGCTGGCACGAGGTCAAAAGATAGTGCAAGTTTCTACAAGGACCCTCCAGAAGTGGAGAGGGGTACCGACTCGCACCATTGTCGCATTCCAGAAGGATAGTCACCATGACGGGAGCAGCCGGACTGGCCAGCGTGGCTGGTCTCTCATTCGCACAGCCGACCCAGTTTCTCGGGGCCAAGAAGGCCTCCCAAGGTCTGGCCGGTGGAGAAGATGGCAGCGGACGTGGTTCCAGTTCCGCCAGTATCTCGGGGGTCGGACAGTTGTTGGGCAGCCTACAGCAATTGCAGGCCCAGAATCCCAGCCAGTTCCAGCAGGTCGTAGCCCAAATCGCCAACCAGCTTCAAACGGCAGCGCAGCAGCAGGGACAGACCCGTGAGGGCCAATTCCTGTCCAACCTGGCCAGCAAATTCGAGAACGTCGCCAATGGCGGCTCGCTTTCTCAGCTGGAGTCGCACCACCACGGCCATCATGCCCACCAAACATACAACAGCAACGGACAATCCGTGTCCGCGGCCGCACCGAACAATGCGCAGGCGAGCACCAATGCGGACTTGCAAAAGCTGTTCGCACAATTTGCTCAGGAAGTGAACCAGGCATTGGTAAGCTAAATGACGCCGCAGAATCACGCACGCGGCGGGCACTGCCAAGAAAGCTGGCGCAAGACGCTTGGCCTATCGAGTCACAAGCCCGCGTACCAGTCGTAGCCCCTGTTGACCCAGTAGTCGGCCGGCTGCTCATCCTGGAAACGGATCAGACCGACGCGCTTGAGGCTCTTGTAACCGTACTTCACCGCCAAGTAGAGCCGGAGCGGGGCCCCGTGTTCGCGGCTGAGGGGCTGCCCGTTCATCACATCGCACAGCAATGTTTGCGGGTGCAGGGCGCTGGCCATATCCAGGCCGACGAAATAGTCCTCATCCGGCGTCGCCAGGTAAACGTAGCGGTAGAGATCTTCCGGATTCTGCTCGGGATCCGGGGCGCGGCCGCTACGGGTCGCCAGTCCAAAACGCAGGACGAAATCGAGAAACCGCGTGCCCCCAAAGTGCATCACTTCGCTCCAACCCTCGACGCACTTCAATTCCGTCACCAGATCGACACGTGGCAATTGCTGAAGATCCCGTAAGCGAATCGTCCGTGCTGGGCCGCGGCCCTCCTGGTGAACGAGCAGTTCCCAGCCGGCAGGATCGACTGCGCCGAACAGGCCGATCTGGCCATTGGTCCGCCCGGTACCCTTCACGCGCTCGGCGGAAAAGGTCGGTGCCAGATGGTGCGGCGCCCCCAGGGTTTCGGCCAATCCCTGGTTGAAGCGGAGGACACGGCGGAGCGGCCAAGGTACACCTCGCTCCGAAGCCGCCGTCGTCAGCCAGCGCCAGGCACCGAAACCGGCCAGCGCGACTCCGGCGCCGACGACGAAACTGCGGCGTGTGAGGCGCTGCATTTGCTGCTCCGCCAGAGTACCCGTAAGCGGGGGCGGTTCCTTGGGATCAGGCATGACTCTGCTCCTTTTCGGGCACCAACTCGTAACCGGTGACCATCGCCCGGAAATTGTTCCACCCAGCCCGAATGACCTGGGCGAGATGAACCGCCACGAACAGCACGTAGCCGACTGTCAGCGCGAAATGCTCGCCCCGAGCCCAGGCGTAGCCGCCTAACAGGTCGGTCAACCAGGCCAGCTGCGTCGGCTTGTAAATTGCCAACCCGGTCACCAGCGAGCCGGCACCCATGAGAATGATTCCGGTGTAGGCCAGACGCTGGGCAGCGTTGAACTTGGCAGGGGGCAGTGGAGTCCGACGCAGTCCAAGATCATGCAGCACGACCTGCCATGCCTCCCGTAGTGTGTGCCGATTGGGCAGGAGATCGCGCCAAGCACCGGAAACAAACGTGAACAGGACGTAGAGGAAGCCGTTGAGGGCAAAGAGCCACATGAACGTGAAGTGATACGCCATGCCCTTGGCCAAGCCGTAGCGGAGGTCCAAAGTCTGGTAAAACCAATCGGGAAAGAAGTGGAAGAGCGTGATGCCGCCAAGGCGCAGGGCATAGACGTCGTTGGCCCAGTAGATCAGCAAGCCGCTCCAGATCATGATGGCCAGAATCGGCGCGTTGATCCAGTGCATCCAGCGAATGGCACGCGGGTGTTTCGAGCGAAGGCGGTTCATAGTCTTACCTCCCCAGCCTCGCCGGTGGTCTGCAGCTCATGCGAACAGCTGAATGAGCCGGACCAACAGTACATTGGACGCCAGGACCAGGAAAATGGATACCACCACGCTTCGCGTGGCGGCCTGGCCAACGCCTTCCGTACCGCCGGTGGCACGCATGCCGCAATAGCAGCCGGTCGTGCCAATCAGATAGCCAAAAACGGTTGTCTTCAGCGTGGCGGGGAGAACATCCTCCAGGCGCAAGCCGCGCAAACTCTCCGTACGGTACTGGACCCAGGACAGATCGCCGCCCAGCAATTCGGCAATGTAGCCGCCAGCCAGGGCACAATAAATGATGAAGGCGGTCAAGAGCGGCAGGGCAAGGATGCACGCCAAAACACGGGGAGCCACCAGCACGCGCAG
>DATGIQ010000231.1:0-10888 GCA_035295665.1 Gemmataceae bacterium
TATCGACCTACCTCGGGCATACCTCGCTCGCCTGCACGCAGGTCTATCTTAGGCTGCCGCCGGAGTTGTTGGCGGAGGCCAGCACCCGCTTCGAGCGCTACGCTCAGGAGGGAACCAGCCATGACTGACCCGAGCTTGCTCGGCCCGTGGGTCCGGCGCTTCTTACTGGAACACCTCGTCGGCGAGCGCAATCTGGCCCGCAACACGCAACAGAGCTACCGCGACACGCTGCGCTTGCTCCTGCCCTTCGCAGCCCGCACCGTGAGAAGGCCGATCGACCGGCTCCGGGTCCAAGACCTCACGGCCGATCGGATTCGGGCGTTCCTGAAGGAAGTTGAGGACAAGCGGGGCTGTGGGGTGGCGACGCGCAACCAGCGCCTGGCCGCCATCCGTTCGTTGGCGCAGTTCATCGGGCGGCACAGCCCGGAGCACATCGCATGGTGCGGTCAGGTCCGGGTCGTGCCGTTCAAGAAGGCCCCGGTGGTGCCGGTCTGTTATCTGGAAAAGCAGGAAATGGACGCGCTGCTCGCGGCCCCGGACGTGACCACGAGGCAAGGTTGCCGGGATCACGCGCTGCTGTTGTTCCTGTACAACACCGGCGCCCGGGCTGATGAAGCTGCGCAGGTGCAGATCTGCGACCTGCAATTGGGGCTGACTCCAGAACGTGATCTGTCGGTGGTGCTCCTACGGGGCAAGGGAAACAAGCTGAGACGCTGCCCGCTGTGGGCCAAAACGGTGGACAGCTTGCGCCCGTGGGTGAGCAGTCTGAGCCACAGGAGCACGCCTTCCTCAATCGCCGAGGCCAGCCACTGACGCGCTTCGGGATTCACGCGCTGGTGGAACGCTACGCGCGGAAGGTAGCCAAGGAACTGCCGTCGGTCGCCCAGAAGCGCGTGAGTCCGCACACCATCCGGCACACGACGGCAACACACCTGTTGCGGTCCGGGGTAGACATCAACACAATCCGGGCGTGGTTGGGCCACGTGTCGCTGGCGACGACCAACGTCTACGCGGAGGTGGATCTGGAGATGAAGGCCAAGGCGCTGGCGAACTGTGAGGTCAAGGAGGATGAGCCGAAGAAGCCCTGGCGTGAGGACAAAGGGCTGATGGAGTTCTTGAGAACTCTGTAACGCCAAAGCTCAGCGGCCGCGGCCCTGCACGACCTTGGACCTGTGCAAGCATCGGGGGAGGGCCGCGGTCCGCTGCAGTGCCCTCGTTAGCTGCTTCAGAACTGGTACCCCATGCGAATCCAGTAGTGCCAGTCCTCGACGGCCTGCTTCGTCTGCTCATCGGTGGCCCGGATCGGCTTCAACTGGGCCAGCGGCACGGCCAAGCCGTCCCGCTCCCAGCGGATGGTCACAAACATCTCGTGCTCACATTCGTCCTCGCCCGGCATGCCGATGACTTCTACCTCGTCCTTGACGCGCAGCGGCGAGATGGCGCGCTGGGCGATGCAGGTGGCCGTGAACGGGAACTGGAGTTGCCCCTCCAGGTAGTAGTACCAGCCCAGCGCCCGCTCCTCGGGGCCGTAAGCATCGACCACAATCTCCATCGTGATGCGCTCCTCGCGCTCCGCGTCACGCCTCGGCCTGGCCTTCGCCACGGAACACCTCTTGAGACCGGCCCGAAGGAGGGGATCAGAACTGGGACGCCTGCTCCAGACGCCTTGGACGCCCCCGGCGTCCCTCCCGATTGGATATCCTATCCTCTCCGCTGTCAAGAGGTGAGCGCGAGCAATCGCTACTTCGCTTATGTGGCGTCCGATGCTTGCCCCGTCCAGCCCAGTCAGAGGCGACTTCCAGTCTACGCCACATAACGAACTACACCACAAAAGACCCGCAGAACGCCATCGACCATGACACATACCCGGTCGGCGACGGTTCCACATCACCCAGGATATGGGAGCTGAACAGGATGGTCCGGCCGCGGCGCTGGATGATCTGGATCATCGATTCGAGGAAATGGCGGCGCACGTTGGTGTCGAGGCCAAGGGTAGGAGCGTCCAGAATGAGCAGCTCCGGGTCCGGTGCGATGGCCAGCGCCAGCGACACCTGGCCCGCTGTCCCCGTGACAGGCGGCCGATCTTGGCCCTGGCGACAGGCCAAAGTGATCCAGGATCAGATCCACCTGAGTTCGGTCTACGCCGGGATAGAACGCCAAGGTGAAGGCGACCGCGTCGCGGATCGTCATCCAGGTGTACAGCGGATGGCCCTCGGCAAGATAGGCGATGCGGGCTTTCATTGGGGGGAGCGATTCCGTGTCAGTGCCCAAGAGCTCAACCCAACCGTGAGCGGGCCGAACCATGCCGGTAATCATTTTCCAGCGTGGTCGATTTGCCGGCTCCATTACGACCCAGCAAGCCGTACACGCTGCCTCGTGGCACGGGCAGGTCGAGGTTGTCCACGACCCTACGGCCGCCGTAATGCTTCGTTAGCCGATCGGTCCGAATGGCGTCCTCCATGACGGTTTTCCTCCTTTCAGGCTGCGCCGCCGGCGTTCCACTGGAAACGCCGGACGCGTTCGTTGACCATACGGAGCATCTGTTCCGCGGAGAAACCTAAATGGACGGCATCGGTCAACCAGCGACTGTATGGAGACTCTTGATACAGTTGGGTCAGAAAAGTAGTGGCAGTTTACAGACTTGGTGCTGAGCCTCGTTCTGAAAACCGGGCCGCGCATGGGGCAGGCTATTTCGAAAATCCCCCTGGCCTATTTCTTGCGTTTATACAGGATTGTCAGCATCGTCTGGTCTTTGCCTTCCTTGTCCGCAGTCGACAGGGTAAACAGGATCGTATTGGGATCCTTCATTTCGGTGACCGATTTGTACTTGGTCATCTTGCCATCCATGCCGGGGCCATCTCCCAACTGGGTGAGCACTTTCCCCTCTTTGTCAAAAGTTCCTTCACTGAGCATGGGAGACAGAGACATCGAATCGACCCAGACGCTAACATATTTTTTCTTGGCCGGGTCGTAGCCATCGAAGCCCTTGCCCTCGAACTTTTGGCCTCCGAACTCCCCTTTGAAGTCGCTCACCAACCACAGGCCACCCAATTCCATCTTGTACGTCATGGTACCTTTGGATTCGCCCGCAGGGGTCCGAATGGTCGCATCCCAGGTTCCTTCCATTTTTTTCAGGCGCTCGTGCTCCGGCCCGGGTTTGGCCATCGGCGGTTGCGCGAACCCGACCGATACCAGGAGGGCAAGCACGGCACAGCCGATCACGACGCCACGGATGGTTTTCATGACGAATCCTCCGTACCTTGGAATCCCCTTGAAGCGGAACACACCCCGCCGCGGCCAATCCTCCTCGGCCGCTAGGGTCCTTGATATGCACCCCGAAGCCGGAGTCAATTCTCGGCCTTGCAGGGCCGGCAACCCCCCTCTGCCGATCGTGGCGTTTTTGCTAGCATGGAAGAAGCGCCCTGTCTTCAGCAAGCCCGACTCGCGGATGGAGTGGTGGGACGAGGCGCTCGGAACCAACCGGTGGGATCGATGGTAGCCAAGTTTGAATTAGCGAGTCCTTTTGAGCCGGCCGGCGACCAGCCACAAGCGATCGAGAAGCTTGTCACCGGCTTCCACAATGGCCAAAAACGGCAAACGCTGCTCGGAGCCACCGGCACGGGCAAAACGTTTACCGCTGCCCACGTCATCGCCCGGCTCGGTAAACCGACGCTAGTCTTGTCGCACAACAAGACCCTGGCCGCCCAACTCTACAAAGAGTTCCGATCGTTCTTTCCCCGCAACGCCGTCCATTACTTCATCAGCTACTACGATTACTACCAGCCCGAAGCGTATATCCCCCAGCGCGACATCTACATCGAAAAAGATGCCCAGATCAATGAAAACATTGACCGCCTTCGCTTGGCCGCCACCAGCGCGCTGGTCAGCCGGGAAGATGTGATCATTGTGGCCAGCGTCTCCTGCATCTATGGCTTGGGTTCGCCCAGCGATTATCGGGCCATGATGGTTCGTGTGGTCCAAGGGTCCACGATCGACCGTGATGAGATGCTCTTGAAACTGGTGGATATCCAGTACCAGCGGAACGATGTGGCGTTCGAACGCGGCAAATTCCGCGTGCGAGGGGATGTGGTTGAGGTTTGGCCGGCGTCCGAGGAATATGCCTTTCGGATCGAGCTCTTCGGCGACGAGGTCGAATCCCTGGCAATCATCAACCCGACGAGCGGCGAAACGCTCCGGATTCTGGATGAGGTGTATATCTACCCGGCCAAGCATTTCGTGACGCCCGATGAGCGGATTCGAGCGGCCGTGGACGGGATCCGTGGCGAACTGGAAGAACGGTTGGCCTGGTTTCGCCAGCACGGCAAGTTGCTGGAAGCGCAGCGCTTGGCGGCCCGTACCCGCTTCGATCTCGAAATGCTGGTCGAAGTCGGTCATTGTCCCGGCGTGGAAAACTATTCGCGCTGGTTGAGCAACCGCAAGGCAGGCGAGCCGCCCTACACACTGATTGACTTCTTTCCCGAAGATTTCTTGATGATCGTGGATGAGTCGCATGTCACGCTGCCCCAGGTGCGCGGCATGTTTGCGGGCGACCATAGCCGAAAACTCACGTTGGTCGAGCATGGCTTCCGTCTCCCCAGTGCCCTGGATAATCGTCCGCTGCGCTTCGATGAGTGGGATAAACGGATCCAGCAAGTCCTCTATATGTCTGCCACGCCGGCGGCTTATGAGCTGGAACAAACCGGGGGCGAAGTGGTGGAGCAAGTCATCCGGCCGACCGGCCTGGTCGACCCGCTACTGCACGTCAAGCCGGCGCGCGGACAGGTGCCGGATTTGACCCAAGAAATCAGGAAACGAGCCGAGCGCCGGGAGCGCGTCCTCGTGACCACGTTGACCAAACGGTTGGCGGAAGACCTGAGTGGCTACTTCAGCGAAGCCGGGCTGCGATGCAAATGGCTGCATTCGGAGCTGGACGCCATCGAACGGGTCCAGATCCTGCGGGAGCTGCGCGAAGGAGCCTTCGATGTACTCGTCGGTGTCAACCTGCTACGGGAAGGACTCGACTTGCCGGAGGTCTCGCTGGTGGCGATTCTCGACGCCGACAAGGAAGGCTTCCTGCGCAGCGGCACCTCACTGATCCAAACCATCGGCCGGGCGGCGCGCAACGTCAACGCCGAGGTGATCCTCTATGCCGACAAGGTAACCGACTCCATGCGGCGTGCGATCGATGAAACGCAACGGCGCCGGAACCTTCAGCTGGAATACAACGCCCAGCACGGAATCACGCCGCAAACGGTGCGTACCGCCATCGGTTCCGGAATCGAGGAAGAGATCGCCGCCCACAAGTTCGTCCAAGAAGTGGCCGGGCAAGCGGCCGAGAATTATGTCACGCAGGAATACCTGGAAGAAATGCACGGCGAGATGCTGGCCGCGGCAGCGAATCTGGAGTTCGAACGCGCCGCCCAGCTGCGGGACCGAATCGCGGAATTGAAAGGGCGGCCGACCGCCGCTCCGCAAGCGAAAAAGAAACGCGGACGGTTTCGCCGCGGCTCACCCAAGGGCGCGTAGGCCGTGGCTGGTCGTTCGGCCAGGCCCGCACCGAGTTGCGGCAGTCGGGAAAACGCGGCGTGCTAGCAAACGACGCGTTCGCCGCCTGCATTTGTAGCATTGGGGGTTTCCGGTCCTTCCTGCGGCTTCGTTCTCTTTTCCTTCCACCCTCTCTCTTTCTGGTCAAAATTCGCACCAAGTCCTTATGGCGAAATGGTCTATGCGCATCCAAGAAGCGTTCCCAATGGTGAACCGCATGAGAATGGCCGTCCTGTGAAGGTTGCGCGTGTTTCCGGCATGGGGATTGCTCTGTACCGATTCTCTTGGACCGCGATGGTATTCCGTCCTCCTCGGAAGAGCCTTCTTTGATGCCGGAATCGTCGAGTATCTCTGGCCTGGACCTTGCTACCCTTGCGCACCATTACCAAGGCGGTGCCATTACTCCTCGCCAGGTCATTTCTACGATTGTCCGGCGTATCGCTGCCCACCCAGATCCGGCGGTTTGGATCCATCTCGTTCCGCAAGAAGAGCTTCTCTCCCAGGCGGAAACAGTAGAAAAGCGGCGGGCGCGGGGGGAAGCCTTGCCGCTCTTCGGCATCCCTTTCGCGATCAAGGACATGATCGATGTGGCTGGGATGCCCACGACGGCCGGCTGCCCGGCGTTCAGCACCCTTGCCAAGCGGACGGCGCCGGTGGTGACCCGGCTCTGTGAGGCGGGAGCCATTCTGGTTGGCAAGACCAATCTGGACCAGTTCGCTACCGGCCTGGCCGGCGACCGCAGCCCATATGGGGCCTGTAGCAATGTGTTCGATGCGGCTTACATCTCGGGCGGCTCCAGCTCGGGTTCGGGCGTGGCGGTGGCGGCCGGCCTGGTCAGCTTCGCTCTGGGTACCGACACGGCTGGCTCCGGACGGGTGCCGGCGGGCTGCAACAACATCGTCGGTCTCAAGCCGACTCCCGGCCTGCTCAGTACCGAACATGTCGTGCCGGCTTGCCGATCGCTGGATTGTGTCTCCATTTTTGCTCTCACCGTGGACGATGCCCGGACCGTGTGTGAGATTGCCAGCGGGGAATCCTGGCCCGTGAGCACCGCGGCCGGGGACTCAGCCCTGGCGAATTGCACATTCACGACGCCCCGAGATGAGGACCTCGAATTCTTCGGCGACGACCACCAAGCCAGCCTCTTTCACCTGGCCCTGGATCGGCTCGAGCAGATGGGTGCGCGGCGGGTCGCCGTCGATTTTCGACCATTCCGGGAGGTCGCTGCGCTGCTGTACGAAGGGCCGTGGGTCGCAGAACGGTTGGCGGCTGTCGGTGAGTTCCTGAAACAGCATGGCTCCGATGTGCTGCCGGTCACCCGCGCCATTATCGAGGGTGGCAGCCGCTACAGCGCGGTGGATCTTTTCAACGGACAATATCGCCTGAGAGCCCTGCGGGAAACCTGTGAAAAACTCCTGGGCCAAGCGGAGATGATGGTGGTTCCGACGCTGCCCACCATCCCGACGCGGGCCCAGGTAGAAGCCGATTCGATGGGTTGGAGCCGCCGCCTGGGGTACTACACCAATTTCGTCAACCTGTTGGGATTGGCCGGGATTGTGCTACCCAGCGGCTTCACGCCTCATGGCTTGCCGGCAAGTATCACCCTTCTGGGCCGAGGAGGGAGCGAGCGACGGCTGTGCGAGCTGGGGATGGCCTGGCAGCGACGCCTGGATTTGCCGCTCGGCGCGACCGGCAGACACATCGACCATCAGCCGGAAGCGCCGGCGAAGGGCTTCGCGGGCGCGTCCGGCTCGTGTGCAAGCCCAGGCTCCGAAATGGTGGTCCGCGTGGCGGTTGCCGGGGCTCATCTGCGTGGCCAACCGCTGCATCAGGACTTGCTTCGGACGGGAGCCCACTTCGTTCGCAGCTGCCACACGGCGGTCCGCTATCGCTTCGTGGCGTTGTTGCACCTGGATCCCCCGCGTCCTGGTTTATTGCGGGATGACGAGCGGGCTGGCTCAATCCTGGTCGAAATCTACGATTTGCCCGTGGCCGGCTTCGGTGCCTTGGTCGCGTCGGTGGCTCCGCCGCTGGCGATCGGCACGATCGAGCTGGAAGACGGCGAGGCGGTCAAGGGGTTCCTGTGCGAATCGTGGGCCGCCGCATTGGCACGAGACATTACGTCGTTTGGCGGTTGGCTCGCCTTCCGCGAAAGCCTGGCCCAAAGCCCGCCGGCCGACCGCAAAGGGGGCACCCGTCGTCGCCAACGGTCCTCGGAGAAGGAGCATTCGTAAAGTCCGCTTCGGAACATTCGGGGCGAATGGGAAATCCGGTCCGGCCGCATGGCTGGCAACTATCTCGAAGAAGGAACCGTGTATGAAATTCACCAAGTTCTCTCCGCTGGTGTCTCTGTGGTGTAGCATCACTTCCGTTGGTCTGCTGGCGTTTGGCCTGACCGGTTGCTCCAACACTGCCGCCACTCCCGGCAAGCCGGCAGCGACCGGCGGTCCATCGAGCGGAGGCTCGGCGATTGGCACTCCCTTGTCCATCGGCTTCATCTACGTTGGGCCCAAGGACGATTATGGCTACAACCAGGCTCACGCGGCCGGAGCCGCGGCCGTGAAGAAGATGCCGGGAGTCAAGGTTACCGAAGAAGAGCGGGTGCCGGAGACCGTCGATGTTCAGAAAACTATGAAGAGCATGATCGAGCTGGACGGAGCCAAGTTGATCTTTCCGACGTCATTCGGTTACTTCGATCCGCACGTCCTGAAGATGGCTGCGGAGTATCCGAACATCACGTTCCTCCATTGTGGCGGATTGTGGGATGCCTCGAAGGGCCATCCCACGAACGCCGGCAGCTACTTCGGCTACATCGACGAGTGCCAGTACCTCTCGGGTATCGTCGCCGGCCACACCACGAAATCCAAGAAGCTCGGCTTCGTGGCCGCCAAACCGATTCCCCAAGTCCGCCGCAACATCAATGCCTTCGCCCTAGGGGCGCGGAGCGTGGACCCGTCGATCACGTGCAGCGTCATCTTCACCGGCGACTGGTCCATGCCGGTCAAGGAGGCGGAGGCGACGAACAGCCTGATCGACAAGGGCGTGGATGTCATCACCTGCCACGTGGATAGTCCGAAGGTGGTGATCGAAACCGCGGAGCGGCGCGGGATCTATTCATGCGGCTACCATTGTAGCCAGGCAGTGCTGGCACCCAAGGGCTATCTGACGGGCGCGGAGTGGAACTGGGAAAAAGTCTACACCGATTACGTCAGCATGGTGCAGGCAGGTCAGAAGGTCCCGAACATGGTTCGTGGTGGGTTGAAAGAAGGGGTCGTCAAGCCCTCGCCGTATGGACCCGCGGTCGGCGAAGCGGCCAAGAAGGCGGCCGACGCCGTCAAAGCCAAGTTCATGGACGGCTCCTTCGTCATCTTCAAAGGCCCCCTCAAGGACAACACCGGCAAGGAGATCATCCCGTCAGGCAAGTCGTATGGGCAGACCGCCATCGAGCTGGAGAGCATGGATTACCTGGTGGAAGGGGTGATTGGACAATAAAGGAAGCTCTTGAAGGTTCAGAAAGCCAAAGCGTTGTGTCTGGGTGGCAACGTCCTGAGTCTTCGAAGGGCGTTGCCACCCAGAACCTCTCCAGTGGCATGGACTTTCCGAGGCGTAAATGCGGCGGTTCACCCAACCGCGCGGAGCATCGCAATGAACGGACGCGGCATCGCGGAAACGCTGTTGATCACCGTGGCGGCCTTGGCGACCTCCTTGGTGCTGTTCGGGATTTCCATTTTCTTGAAGGCCGGGGTGCCGCCTTCCCGGCTGTATGCCGAGATGTTCGTGGGAGCCTTCGGAACCTCCTTTTCCTGGCAGAATACGCTGACCCGAGCGGCGCCGCTCATTCTGACGGCACTCTGCACAGCCTTGCCGGCCCGTCTGGGTCTGATCATCATCGGCGGGGAAGGGGCCCTGGTTGTGGGAGGGTTGGCGGCTGTCAGTGCCGGGCTCGTGCTCCAGGGCGCACCGGTCCCGGCGGTCCGGCTGGGCATGCTTCTGGCCGCCATGCTGGCCGGCGGCCTGCTGATCGCTTTCGTCGGCGTTCTGCGCGATCGCCGGGGAGTGAACGAGACCATCGCCAGTCTGCTTGTGACCTACATTGCCATCGGGGTGTTTAATTTCCTGGTGGAGGGCCCGCTGCGCGACCCCGCCAGCCTGAACAAACCCTCCACGTATCCCATCGCCAAGGAAGTGATGATCGGCAACATGTTGGGCCTGGATGTCCACTGGGGATTGGCGTTCGGGATCGTCTTTTGCCTGGTTGCGTATGTGCTGATCGACCACACCACGTTTGGATTTGCCGCCCGCATGGTGGGGGGCAACGTCCGCGCTGCCCAGGCCGCCGGGTTGCCAGTCGGCCGGCTCATTTTGCTGGCGTGCCTGCTCGGCGGCGGCGCTGCCGGACTGGCTGGTGCGGTGGAAATTGTCGCGGTGCATGGCCAAGCCAATGCGACCCTGATCGCAGGCTATGGCTTCACCGGCATCCTCGTGTCCTTCATCGCCCGCCACCATCCGCTGGGCATCATCCCGGCCGCCATCCTGTTCGGCGGGCTGGGCGCGTCCTCGGGAATCCTCCAGCGGCGCTTGAATCTTCCCGACGCCTCGGTGCAGGTGCTCATGGGGATTATCTTCGTTATGATTTTGTTCTTTGAGACGTTGTACGGACGATTCCGGATATTCCAGCCGCGGCTCATCCTGACCAGTCCCGTGGAGGAACGCCCCCGGCCGGCGCTCCGCAGCGAAACCCAGGAGGCTCTCGTACCATGATCGAAAGCGCCACGGAACTGGGACTCTGGGGCCTTCCCCTCGCCGTGTTTGGAGGGGCTATCCGCGTCGGCACGCCCTTCCTCTTTGTCAGCGTGGGAGAGTGCCTGACGGAAAAAGCCGGGCGCGTCAACCTCGGCCTGGAAGGCACCCTGGTCATGGGTGCCATGACCGGCTATGCGTTCAGTTACCAGAGTGGCTCCCCCTGGCTGGGAGTCCTGGTGGCCGGCGGCACCGGCGCTCTTCTGGGTGCCTTGCATGCGATCATCTGCAATCGGCCACGTGTCAACTCCGTGGCGGTCGGCATTGCCATGATGCTCTTCGGGATCGGCCTGGCCGCATACCTGGGAAAACCGTACATCCAGCCCAGCGCACCGCAGCTGCCGGCGATCGAGTTCGGGGCCTGGTCCAGCATCGAGCAGGTGCGGGCCGCTCTACGTATCAACGTTCTTTTCCTTCTGGGCGTGGTGCTGGCGCCGATCCTGGCCTGGATGCTGCGCTCGACGCGCTGGGGTATGATGGTTCGCCTGGCCGGTGAAAGCGTCGATGCCGCGGCGGCGATGGGCTATTCCGTGCCGCGCATCCG
>DATGIQ010000232.1:0-5003 GCA_035295665.1 Gemmataceae bacterium
ACACCACAGGGCGCGGGGGATACGCAAGATGCCGGTTTTGCTTCGCGATGTTCCGTGACCAGGCGTTGAAGGCTGGGTCGTCCGTCTGCGTGACAACAATTGCTCCCTCGGGAATGTTCTGGGTCACCCGGTCCGGCTGAATGTGTCTGTTTTTGTTTCGCGGCGGTGCGCAGAACCGCGTGGGGATGCGCCCCACGCGGTTCTGCGCACCGCCGCGAAACGGAACACAACCAACCGGACCATGGATCAGGGGCCGTCGCGGGCGCCGTTTATCGGTGGCGACCAGCCAGTTGGAGAGGGGGGATTTGGAGCCTATTCATTGCGAGGTCGCAAAAGGCCCAAAAACCCTTATCTCCAAATGGTTCGGGTCTCCTCCGGCAAGATCTCGAAATCCTGGTCGAAGACCGCGTCGGTCAGCCGGCGAGCAGTAAGGAGAGACCGTTCCGGCAGTGCTGCTGTGAAGCTCGCGGCCCAATGCTCCCTGTGGTCGCCGTCCGCGGAGGGCGATGCCAGGGCGGAAACGCTCCGTTGGCCGATCGTCTCGGACGCAACGGGCGCAATCGCCATCCCAGGGAGGGTTCGCCCACCGCCAGTGACCCGTGTAGCATTCGCCCGCTCATCCAGGTTGAGAAGCGAGAAGACCTCGGAAATCGGTGGATGCGGTTGCGGCGATCTTGTCTTGCCAAACCCCGGAGGAGGAACGACGCTAATCGTCGCACTACCCGTGATCGCGGTGTTCGTATCGGTAATGGTGAGGGACTGAGACCCGACCGTGATCAACGTCACACCCGCTGGGAAAGACGCTACACCGGCATCGCCCGGCTGGAACGGGTAGTCCGGGGGCAAGAATACACCCGGATCGCTGTCCGAGCTGCTAAAGGTGATGGTGCCTTGGTAATTCGTATCCACGTTGCTGTACGGGTCCGTCGCCGTGACGGTTACGTCAAATGCGATGCCGGGCATCGCGTTTGACGGAGCGCTGACCTGGAAGTGATTCGCGGGAGCCGGGGCGATGAGGATACCGGTCTGCATGCCGGTGACCGCGGAGTTCGCCGTGTCCGTAACGGTGATGGATTGCATGCCGGCTGTAAAGAGGACAATGGGAAAAGTCTGCGTGCCATTGTCACCGCTTCTGAAGGTGTAGTCGCTGGGCGGCACCTGGCTGTCGCTCGTCATGAAGTGCACAGTACCGAGATATCCGCTGGCAATGTTCCCGTAGGCATCCATGGCCGTCACGGTCAATGTGCCAGGGCTTCCCGCAGTGATGGAGGACGGGAAGCCCGAAACAACGAAGCTACTGGCTACGCCCGGATTGACACGGATGAGGCCCTCGCTGCCGGTGCTTTTGTTGGTGAGCGTATCCGTGACACTCAGATTCTGGATCCCCGCCATCCTGAGGACAACGGAAAATGTGTGCGTGCCTGCGTCGGCCGCGGTAAAGGTGTAATCGCCCTGGAACACGGCCTTGGGATCGCTGCTTGTAAAATGGATTGTGCCCAAATAGCCCGCGGCTGTATTGCCGTCCGCGTCCGTCGCCTGGACCGTCACGTTGCCCATGTCACCCGCGGTTGTGTTGGAAGGCAAGCCGAAGATAACCAGACGGATGAGAGATGGGGTCGGTGCGGTGCGCGTGACTGTCAGAGAATTCAGAAAGATCTTCTGCGGCCCTTCCACGTAAAGCGCGATCCCGTGGAGGCCCGGCGTCGTGATCACCAACGTCAGCCCGGCAGATGAGCCGACCCCATTTTGCGGCAACGAAAGCGTGCCGGGAAGCCATTGCCCGTCCAGCACGATGTGTTCCTTGCCGCTCGCATTGTCCTGCGAGCCGTTCAGCGTAAGGCTGTAGGTGCCGGGGACCACGGTGTTGAGCGTAAACACGGCCGCAGCATTGATTCCGGGGAACAAGCTCTGGTTCGCGTTGACCGTGGCCGATTGGCCCACACTGGCCGGCAGCGCCAGGCCAATGGTCGGTGCTGGGACGGGGGCGGCCAGGACAGCGGCGATGCCCTGGAGCTTGGGCGTTGCCTGTGCATAGACGTTTGGATCGGCCAGCCCCCACGGATCGTAGCCGGAGGAGTGGAACACCATCGCCAATTCACTGCCGTTCTTGAACAGCTCGTTGAGGCCGGCAATCTGGGCTTGCTGGGCGCGCGGATCGAGGTCGGCTTGCTCCTGGAGGTCCGTCACATGGGTGTAGTCCGTGCCGCCAATATCGAGACCGCCCTCGTAGCTGGTCACATGAAGACCAAACGCTTCGGCGTACTGGGCATCCACTCCCGCACCGCTGTCCACGGCAGCCAGGTTCAACCCGGAATTGTACATCGGGTTGATCCCGCCGACTTGCACGTTGTCGATGTAGACCGTCCCAGTTCCACTGCCGACGAACTTGAGCCGGTGGGTACCCGCAGTGGCATCGACGGCATAGGTGTGGTAAACGACCGGCTTGCCATCGGCTCCGAGGTAGTTGGTGCTCGACGGGGTGAAGTCGTTCGCGAAGAAGGAGCTTTTCAACTCCGTGTTGTCCAGGTAGACATCGAAGCTTTCCTTACTGCTGGCCCCTTCGGCAGCATAGAACGAAATGTCCACCTTGTCGGCAGGGAACGTCAGTGTCTGGGTAAAGCTGCCCGTGTTCTGGATAAAGCCGGCTTGAGTTCCCTCTGGGGCAGCGGGGAGCGTGGAACCGTTGTGGACAATGCCGGCTGTGCCCGTGAAGGTCCACGAGGCCCCGGTCGGATTCGTCTGAGAGCCGCTCACTACCGGCGTTTCGAAGCCGCCATCGGGTACCGTCACTTCGCCCAGGCCGCTCTCACTATTTACGCTGAAATACCAATCGCTGCCGCCGCCCCAGACGTAGTAATTCACCGGGTGCGGAGTGGCGACATGGGGCATGCCATCGCCATTGTCGTAGTAGTTGTTGAGGAAATTGAGCGCGTCCGAGGCGGTCTGGAGCGTGTTGCCATGGAACCATTCCAAAACGGGCCGGATCCGGCTGGCCATTTGGCCATCTCCGAAGACATTACGAAACTGGTTGCTGATTTGTACAATTTTTTCGGCCACGCGCCGGCGGGTCCAGACGTTCGGATCGGTCGAGCCATCGTAGTTGAGCGGTGAACCCCCGGCTTTGACCTCGGCAGCCGCGGCCGCGGAGTTGGCTTGGGATTGGCTAAACCCCGTGTTCCAAATCTCGTTCGAGTATTCGATGTAAACTTTGAGGTCGGCGTCCAGCCCCTTGTAAACCGGGTTGGCCTGGAACGACGGATACGGATTGACGCCGTCACTGCCATACCGCAGGAGATTCGCCAACTTCGCAATGTAGTCCGCACTGGCGTTGACCGGAATATTGATCCACATATCCGTGTGCGTCTCATTGGCCAGCTGAACGGCGTACTCCCAACTGGCTCCCTTGCCCTCCCAGCCGTAGCCGGCCGCGGCCTGGTATTGGTTGCCTCCCGGCAGCAGCCGGTCGGACCAGTTGACCTGCTGGTTCCAGTTGGTGGCTGAATAATCCATGTAGCGGACGGTGCTGAATGTGCTGAGCAAGCTCTTGATCTGGTTCGTGAACGTCACGGATGGGTCGTAACTGGTGGTCGAGCCGGGGGCGACCGGCAGCATCACTTTGAGGTTCGTGAGGCCGGTACCGGGACTGTCGTTGGGATTGCGTTTGGTTCCTGCGAAGGCAATGAAAAGCGACGTCTGATACGGTGCTTGGTTATTGAGGATCAAATCAGCGGAGGTGGTGTTCGTGGCCGGATCGTAGGTCTTTTTCTGCACGGTGAAGGTGCAGGCTACGGGAGTAATTTGAGCGGCCTGGCCAGTGAAGATCACCTTATAGGTCCCATTGGGCGCCCCACCGGGGGCGTTAATACCCAGGACCGAGGCAGCTGCATCCTGAAGGGGCCAGCCGTTGGCGTCCACTTTCGCCGTTCCATCCCAGGGGGCGTTCATCGAACCCCAACCGCCCCCCTCCTTCATGGCGTCTGCAAAGAGGATGTCTTGATTGTACGAGGCGACATTGCTGAGGTTGACCCCGATGGCGGGCTTGAGGTTGGTCTCGGTATAACTCCAGCCGAGGATCTCCTGGTTCGCCGTGGCCGCGCTGGTGCTCGCCGTAAAGCCGACGTAGGCCAGATTGCTGCCAACCACGGAGGTTAGGTTGACGGCAACGCTTTGCGTTGCCGTGGACTGCTGGGTGGGATCTGTTTCCGTAACGATGAGGGTGCTGCCATCGTAAGTCATGTGGACGTTGATGACGTCCCCGCTGTGCAGATCGATCCCGGTATTGGCAAGGTTGATGGCCGGAAGCGTCGGATTGGCGCCGTTGGTATAAAGGCCGGTGGAATCGATGCCTTCCCCACCGTTGTCGGATAGATCAAATTTCACGGCTACGCTGTTGGGAATTCCGGCATAACCGAGACCAGCTCCATTCGTGCCCAGAGCGGTAACGGCGAGTCCCTGAATCGTGAACGTAAATCCGTCGCCGGCGGCGTTGGAGAGTTGGAAACTGAAATCGGTCGTGAAGCTGCTGATGTGAACCCGTGTGGAGTAGAAGGCGCTGGCCGTCTCTCCGCCGTTCCCATCGGTCAGTTGGAGCTTGGAACCGTCGTAATGTGCTGCTCCGTTGAGCGTTAGTGCGTTGCCGTTAAAACCCCCTCCGAAGTCAAGTGCCGAGGCGGACGGCACAGTGCGGGCTTCCAGCTCTTCCACGAAGAGCAAAGCCGGCGAGTGATTGCAATGGGTCCGGGACCGCAGCGTTCGCGTGCAGCCCCCTCTCCGGTATCCAAGAAATTTGCTGGCCATCATGTACCCTCGCGGAACGGGACCGATCACGGGACCAAATGGAGGGCGAAACACGAGTCGCTGGCATACGACGCAACGTCACAATCTGGTTCGCTACTAGGGGCCCGCGAAAAAATAACTTCGCCGAATTGATCTATCCGTGTTAGGACGGTTTTGGGATAAGCGGAGCATGCATGATGCAACTGCTGTCGCACGTATACAACGGA
>DATGIQ010000233.1:0-9560 GCA_035295665.1 Gemmataceae bacterium
CTCGCAAACCGATTTCGAATCCTCGGTCAACTACACCCTTCAAGAATACGCCAACGACGTTGTTTTCCGCGTCAAGAGCGTTTGCGAGGAAGCCGGCGTGCCGCACCCGACCATCATCTCCGAGTCGGGCCGGGCCGTCGTCGCTTACCACAGCCTGCTCGTCTTTGATGTGCTGGGCGTCTCGAACTTCGATCGATATCAGGCTCCTTCCGAGATCGGGGCCGACGCTCCCCAACCGATCTCCGACCTGTTCGCCATCTACCGCGACTTATCCAAGAAGAACTTCCTGGAGAGCTATCACGACGCGGTGCAATCGGTGGACGAGGCGATGAACCTCTTCAACCTCGGGTACCTCAGCGTCGAGCTGCGCGCGTTGACGGAACAGCTTTTCTGGGCGGTGTGTGGCAAGCTCCTCAAAATTGTCCGCGAGCTGGATTACGTTCCCGAAGAGCTGGAAGGCCTGGAAGCGCTGCTGTCGGATACCTACTTCTGTAATTTTTCGATTTTCCAGTCCATGCCCGACAGCTGGGCGATCAAGCAGCTCTTTCCCATCATGCCGATCCATCGTTTGAACGAGCCGCCAACCCGGCGCGCTGTCCTGGGCGATATCACCTGCGATTCGGATGGAAAAATCGATCAGTTCATCGATCTCCGGGATGTGCGAAAAACGCTCCAGTTGCACACTTACGACGGACAACCGTACTACCTGGGCGCTTTTCTCCTGGGAGCCTATCAGGAGATCCTTGGCGATTTGCACAATCTATTCGGAGACACCAACGCGGTTCATGTCAGCCTTGACGATGATGGCGAAATCAATCTGGATGCGGTGATCAAAGGCGACACCGTTCGGGAAGTGCTGCACTACGTGCAGTATTCCGCCGACGAGCTGGCCGCCCGGATGCGCAAGGATGTCGAACGGGCCGTGCGGACCGGCAAGATCTCTTTGGATGAATCCCGGCAACTGCTGACCTTCTACGAATCGGGGCTGGAAGGATATACCTACCTGGAAGAATCCCATACCTGAGGCGGATGGCAGATTCCTTGGTTGATCTTTCCGTTACGCTGGGCCAGCTGCACTTGAGGAACCCGATCCTGGTGGCGTCGGGTACCTTTGGCTATGCCCACGAGATGGCCGGCATGGTCGATTTCGCCCGGCTGGGCGGTATCATTCCGAAAACGGTGACGCGCCGGCCCCGCGCCGGCAACCCACCGCCTCGGACCGTTGAAACGCCCGCAGGGATGCTCAACGCCATCGGCCTCGATAACGACGGCATCGAGCATTTCATCAGCCATCACCTCCCCTACCTGCGAACGCTGCCGACGGCCATCATCGCCAACATCGCCGGCAAGAACGAGGACGAGTTCGTTGAGATGGCCGAGCTTCTGGGACGTGAACCAGGTCTGGCAGGACTCGAATTGAACCTGTCCTGTCCAAATGTGGCTGGCGGCGTCGATTTTGCCACCGATCCGGACGTTACTCATCGCGTCGTGCACCGGGTCCGTAGCGTGTGCCCTTTGCCATTGCTCGCCAAGCTGACGCCCAATGTCACCGACCTTGTCGGGATTGCCCGAGCCGCGGCTAGTGCGGGGGCTGATGCCGTTGCCCTGGTCAACACCTTCATCGGCATGGCCATCGACTGGCGGCGGCGCCGGCCGATCCTGGGGAATGTGACCGGCGGTCTGAGCGGGCCGGCGATCAAGCCCTTGGCCTTGCGGATGGTTTGGCAGGTCGCCCGGCAGGTGCGGGTGCCGGTTGTCGGAATCGGCGGGATTGCCACGGTGGACGATGTGATGGAATTTCTCGTAGCCGGGGCCAGCGCCGTGCAGCTGGGAACGGTCAACTTTTATCATCCGACCGCTTCGGAGCGGATCGCGACGCAACTGCCCGAGGCCTTGGCACAGCTCGGTGCCGGCACCATTGCCGAAGTGGTCGGCACGCTGAACACAGGCCTGGATGGTTAACATGGTTACGAAGTGATTGGTGATGCGATCGTCTGGAATACGCTGCAGCATCCCTTGCCAATCATGAAACCCCAGATCGAAAGCCTTCTGGCTGCATTCGGTCCACCGTGAGGCCAATCATGAGAACGAACGGATCCGCAGCACTTACGCTCATTCTGGCTCTCGCCGTCTCGACCGGACTCCAGGCGGAAGAACCGCCCACGATTCCGGTCGGCCTCGATGCCTATCGCCAATGGGAGCGTTGGCCCACTCAACGTATCGGCGCCCGCGCCTACATGCGCAGCACCTACGATCGCAGAGGAGGCAATGAAGGGGCCGACGCCAGCCATTTTCTCTACCAACTCGCCGATGATTTCAACGTTTCCCTCGATGTCGAGGGTCCTGGAATCTTCTACTTTGCCCGCTACAACCATTGGCACGGCAGCCCCTGGCATTACGAAGTGGACGGCGTCGATCACCTCGTCCAGGAGACCAGCACGGCCAACCCCAACCGTCCTGTCGAAGGCTCGGTCTTCTTGCCACAGACGCTCTTCCCGCGGCCACTCACCTGGACCTGGTCCGTTACCAAAGGCGCCGATTTGATGTGGGTGCCGATTCCGTTCGAGCGCTCCTTCCGCATGGCCTATTCCCGGACGCGTTACGGCACCGGCTACTACATCTACCATCAGTATGTGCGCGGCTCCAAGCTGTCGCAGCCGATCCGAGCCTGGGATTGGAAAACGCCGCCGGATGAAGCCGTGCTCCGGCTCATTGGCCGAGCAGGAACCGACCTGGTGCCGCGGCCGGATACACCGGAAGGGAAACGAGCCGCGGTTCAGGAGCAATCCGGAAGCGTTTCGCTGCAAGGGAAACTCCCGGTCACCCTGGCCCGACTTTCGACCGGTCCGTCCATGCTGCGGGCCCTGGAGATTTCCATTCCAAAAGACAAAGCTCTGGCGTTTTCTCGTGTACGGCTCCGGGTCACCTGGGATGATCGGCCGCAAGCTTCCATCGACGCACCGATCGCTCTTTTCTACGGTGCCGGCACGCTGTACAACCGGGACGGACGGGAATACCTGGTCAAAGGCTTTCCCGTCCACGTCCGCTACGATGGCCAGCGCGTGCATCTGGCTTGCTACATTCCGATGCCGTTCTTTCGCTCTGCCCGGATCGAATTGGCCGGCAACGATGATGTCGCCTTCGGCGATATCCACTGGAGCGTGCGCTGGACGCCATACCGCGGTCCCGCGAACCACGTTGGATATTTCCACGCCACCTACCGCGATCATCCGAGTCCAGAGTTGGGCAAAGACTTGGTCCTTCTCGACACGCGCATGGTGGAAGGCGGTGGCGATTGGTCCGGGCATCTGGCGGGAACTTCGTTTGTCTTTTCGCACCGCGCAAACCTTTCGACGCTGGAAGGGGATCCCCGCTTCTTCTTCGATGACAGTCAGACTCCCCAAGCATATGGCACCGGGACGGAGGAATGGGCCGGCGGCGGCGATTACTGGGGCGGCCGCAACATGACGCTTCCCTTTGCGGGCCATCCGACCGGCGCCCGCGATCCCAAAACGGCCAAGGACGACGAGGACAAGATCGAGTCGGCCTATCGTTTCCTGCTGGCCGACCTCATGCCGTTCGGCAAGAATGCCCGCATCTGCCTGGAGCACGGCGGCACCAATGAATCGACGGAACACTACGAGACCGTCACGTACTGGTACGGCTTACCTAGTCCGTCCCTCGTCCGGACCGATGAGTTACAAATCGGCGACGAGCGAAGTGAACAGGCCCATCGCTACCAATCGCCGGACGCTTCTGCATCCTACGAGATCACATCGCGGTACGAATGGGGAGTTGATCACTTGAAGGTGGGCGGCAAAGAGGTCGAGATTTATCCGCCGCACACCGACCGCGGACGGTCCACGAAGGGCACGTCGGAATTCACGCTGAAGCTCCAACCGCAGAACCTGGGAGTTCTGCTGCGTCGGAAACTCGATTATGCCTTTCCCAATCAACGGGCTGAGGTTTTTGTGGCGGATGCCAGCCGAGTTCAGGGAGGCGAATCGCAGTGGCAGCCGGCAGGCGTTTGGTACCTCGCCGGCTCGAACACCTGTGTGTATTCCAATCCCAAAGAGGAACTGGGAGCAACGCAGCACCAGGTCCAGACATCCAATCGACGCTTTCGAGATGATGAGTTCCTGGTGCCACGGGACCTCACCGAAGGGCGGTCGGCCATTCGCATTCGCATTCGGTTCACGCCGGTTCCGCGGCCAATCTTTCCCGGCCATCCCGTGCCGGAATTGGCGTGGAGCGAGATTCACTACAGTGCTTACTGTTTTGTGATGCCGAAGGCCCCGCTGGACGTGAAGTAAAACACGGAAACGTTTTCTGATTCACGGTCCGGTTGAAGGCGTCCATTTTCGTGGAGCGGCAGTTCGCAGAACCGCGGGGCACATAACCCCGCGGTTCTGCGACTTGATCGTCCATCGCATCGAGGCCGGCTGCACGCGAAAGTTGGAACCAATCGGTTGCGGGGCTACGTCTCATACCCAGTCCCGCTGAATGTGTCTGTTTTTGTTGAGCGGCGGTGCGCAGAACCGCGTGCGGATGCGCCCCCGCGCGGTTCTGCGCACTGCCGCTCGCTAGAGCGCTGGCTGTCATGCGCGGAGTTGGATAACTTCTCCCCCCTTGCCTCTCGCAGGTCGCGGATTCGCTCTTCCCGCATTTGCCCTGCCACCGTATAGTGTGCCGCTCCTGAGGAGGTGAGCATGGCAGCGACCGCCGCCAGGATCTTGCTTTGCGGCCCAAGCACCGCGGCCATCGAGGATCTCCGCAACCTCCTTGAACAGGAAGGCCATACGACCGCCTGGCATTCCGTGGATGCCGGTGAGCCGCGCGAACTCACGACCTGCGACTTGGTGGTGCTCGATGCGGGCCACCACGAACACGAAACGCTCGAGCTTTGCCAGCGCCTGCGAAACGGCCTGGCCGATCGTATGCTTCCCATCTTGCTGATTGCCCCTGGCCAGAATCCAGATACCCGGCTGGCGGCCCTTGAGCGCGGAGCCGATGTCTGTCTCACCCGGCCTCTTGCTGCCCGAGAGTTTCTGGCCCAGGTGCAGGCCATCTTGCGACTGAAAAAGCGGCACGATCGCTTGGCCGAGAAGGCGGCGGAATTCGTCCGCGTCCATCACCAGCTCCAGCAATCCTATCGGCAGTTGGATCAAGACCTGGACCTTTCCCGTCGCATCCAGCACAGCATGCTGCCGCGCACGCTCCCTGATGTGCCGCCCGCCCGCTTCGCCGTGGAGTATCGGCCTTGTGGCCGGGTCGGTGGCGATTTTTATGATGTGTTTCGGCTTGACGAGGACCACGTCGGCTTTTATGTCGCCGACGTGGTCGGGCACGGACTACCGGCCAGTCTATTGACCATCTTTCTGAAGAAGGCGATCCGCTTCAAGGAGATCTCCCAGCGTGAGTATCGGTTGCTGGCACCCCACGAGGTGTTGCAATATCTCAATCGCGACCTGATTGATCAGGCAGTAGCCGACAACCCGTTCATTACCATGGTGTACGCACTGTTCAATCGTCGGACTGGCTGTCTGTCGTTTGCCCGGGCCGGCCATCCGCATCCCATCCATGTGCCTCACCGGGGCGAACCGAAACTTTGGCATGTGCACGGCCCGCTGCTGGGCGTTTTCGACGCTCCCTTCACGACCGAGACATTCCGCTTGCGGCCTGGCGATAAGCTGCTGCTTCATACGGATGGGTTGGATTCGCTGGCTCCGGATGGCACGCCGTCGGCGGCCGAACGGCTGCTCGTCTTGGCCGAACGTCATGCTGGGTTAGATCTGGAAGTGTTCGTCCATCGGCTTGCTCAGGATCTCCTCCAGCAAACCGGGCAGCCGGATGATTTCACGCTGTTGGCATTGGAGGTGCGTGCGGGAGAATCAACCCTGGCCGCGGCGATGACCGAAACCAATTCGGAGGCACTGGCCGGCGGGGGCGGCCGGCCAGCGCCGCCTGAATTGAGCCCGGGGCTTCCCAGACCCCGTGCACCGGTCGGTGGGCCCGATGTCTCCGAGTGACCTCTCTTGCCCAAAAAGGACAGAAGCTATCACATGAGGGGCTTCCACGAACCGGCCCTTGAGCACCCGAAGGTTTGCTCAGCGGGAGTCTCCTCGAGCAGAAGGTCAGGCGGGCCCATCCCCAATCCCCCGGGCCAGCCCGTGACTCCCTTTTGACACCGACATCAACTCATGGTCACCACCTTTCCCACATTGCCTGAAATACCCGGCACCGCGCGCCGATGCGTCCGAGCCTCATGCGCCAATTGGTTCGCCAAGGCTGGTGCCCAATGAATTATGCCAACTTTCTGACCGTTCGCCAGTGTACAGGAGCGAAGATCGGGCGCGAGAGTTGAGTAGAAGGTTCGGCTGTCGGGATTGGCGGGTTCGGAGCGCTGACCTTGACCCGATCCACCCGGCCGGCATAATCCCCTGTACACCGGGCGGCATTTCCCGAATGGAACTAAATTTCCGTGCCGCCGCGTGCCGATATTTCAGATGGGGTTAAGTGCCCCCTTGGGGCAGAGTCCTTTCACCCCGCCCCCAGCACTCGGATCGACCGAGCGGGACACGGGAAGGGGAGCAGCAAAAAAGGAGGCTCAAAAATGTTCAAGAGGAACATGGTGGTTTCGTCCGCTCTGGCGGCCCTGGCCTTGGCTGCGGCGAGTCCGCAGCTGCGCGCCGGCTGGGGTGTTGGCGTTCGCATTGGCGGCCCAGTCTACTACCGGGCCTACGATCCGTATTATTACCCGTATTATCCCTACCGCCCGGTGTATGTCGCGCCGGCGCCGGTCGTTGTCGAATCGCCACCGGTCGTGGTGCAATCACCGCCGGCCGTCCAAGCAGTCAATCCGGCCAGTCCCACGCCCCTGCCTCCGCCCGCTGTTTTACAAACGTCCCAGATCCAGCCGGTATCCCAGGCCGATATCGGTCGGTATCTTCAGCAGCTGCGCGACGCCGATGAGCGGGTGCGCTCCGATAGCGTCCTTCAGCTCGGACGCATGAAGGCCGTCGCCGCCATCGATCCCGTGTCTGCGACGTTGGCTGGAGACCGCAGTCCGCTGGTGCGCGAGGCGGCAGCGCGGGCGCTCGGTCTGCTTGGATCGCCCAAGGCTCTGCCGGCTTTACAGCACGCCGCGCTGGCGGACCCCGATCGCGATGTTCGCCATAGTGCCCAGTTTGCCGTGGATGTGATCCAATCGAGCCATTGAGCCGTGTCGAACGGGGTGGGCGGCGGGTGGCAAGCTCTCCCTCACCCCCTCAATTCTTCCAATCCAACAGCGCGATGATCGGCGCCGCCATCTGGGCCCCTGCCTCAACCGTGATCCGGCTCGTGGGGTATCTCTTGACATTCTTCTGATCCTCGAGGAACTCATCCGGCGGCAAAAGGTCGTCGAAGACTTTGGTGCCGTAGTGCATCGGAAGAATGTACTGCTTTGGTTTTAGCTGCTCGACCACTTTTTGGGCCTCGGAGCCATTGATCGTGTAGACGCCGCCCACTGGAATCATCAGCACATCGACCGAACCGATGCTCTTGATCTCCTTCGCGCTCAGGAGATGCCCAAGATCGCCCAGATGAACGATGCGCAACCCATCCACTTCCACGATGAAGATAGCGTTTTTGCCGCGCTCCATCCCTTCGACATTGTCGTGATAAACCCCCACCGTGCGAACATGGACATCGCGGAACGTTTCGTCAATGGGATTCCAGTCGACTCTCTTGGCCCCGCCCTTCAGGCCATAAAGCACCTTGGCCTTGGCATGGTCTTGCACGGTGGCCACCTGCGTGTGATCGGTATGAAAATGGCTAATCAGGATCAAATCGGCTCCGACGGTTTGTCGCCCGTACGCCTCGATGGCGTGCGGATCGATCACGATACGGGTCCCCTTGCTCGACTGGATATCGAAAAACGATTGGCCGTGCCAGCGAATGGTGACCTTGCCCGGCGTGTCGGCAGCGGCCGCCATGCCGGCGCTGAGTAGCGCGGCGGCAACGGCCGTGAGAAAGCGAAACATCGAAGACTCCTTGGAATCATGCTGGTCCGAACCCAGGGCATCGGTGCGCCTCGCGCGGATGCCTTGGGCTCAACCGTTATTCTATCGCAAGACTTGCGGCATCAATTCGTGTCCGTGGTCGAACACCCAGTCGCTCGCCTCGGCCACCACTTCGTCATAGGCCGGCTGTCCCATTGCCGTGATGCCGGTTCCGGCGAGGGCAAAGGGCACGGCTCCGTGGGCGTGGGCCCGCGTCCGCACGGGGGTGCGGTGATCCGGGGAAACGAGAATGCGCCACGCGCCATAGGCCGGCAGCGCTTCCAACAGCGGGCCAACGATGTGCCGATCGATTTCCTCAAGGGCCTTAACTTTTGCATCGACATGGCCTTCATGCGATGCCTCATCGGGTGCCTCGATGTGCGCACACACGAGGTCATGATCCTGCAAGGCTGCGACAGCCGCTCGGCCCTGGGACGCATAGTCATTGTCGAGATAATCGGTCACCCCCGCCACGTCGATGCGCTTCCAGCCGAGCAAAATGCCAACACCGCGCACCAAATCGACGCCGCTGATGATCGCCCCCCGCTTGCCATAGCGATCCGCAAACGGCTGGAGCTGCGGTGCACGCCCCTGTCCCCACAGCCAGACCTGCGTCGCCGGCCGCTGTCCGCGCGTCCGCCGGGCCTGATTGATGGGATGATCGGCAAAGACATCCCGGCTGGCCAGCATCAGTCGTTGCAGCAGCCAGCCGCCGGGACCGCGCGGTAGATAATCGGCAATCGGTCGATCGGGGATGTCGTGGGGAGGCTGAGTCTTGGTTTCGTCGGTGAAGGGAGCGGGATCGGCGCTGCGATAGGCCAGCAGGTTGCGGTAACTAACGCCGGGCCGAAACTCCAGCTCCGCAGCCAGGTGCATCGGTTCGTCGATGTGGATCGGGCCTCCCTGTGCGTGCTGAAGGGCGTCGAGCAGAACTTTCCCTTCCGCGCTGCTGATGTGCCCGGCCGTGAAATCGCGCATCGCTCCTTCCTCCACCGTCACGAGATTGCAGCGGATGGCCCAGTCATTGGAGCCCAGGTGCACCCCCATGGCCGCGGCTTCCAGGGGAGCCCGGCCGGTGTAGACCTTGAGTGGGTCGTAGCCGAACAGGCTCAGGGTGGCGACGTCGCTGGCTGGCGTCAGCGTCGCCGGCACATTGTTGGTCCGGCCGACAACTCCTGTGCGGGCGATGCGGTCCATGTGCGGCTTGAAAGCAGCCTGGAGTGGTGTCTTGCCGCCCAGCGTTGCTTGGGGTTCATCGGCACAACCGTCAGGAATCACGATGGCGTATTTCATAGAAATCGTTCAGTCCGCGACTGGGTAATAGACGCTGGGGGCTGTCACACATTCGAGCCAATCGATCTTCGCCACGGCCGCCCGAAAATCTCCCGTCAACGCAGGGTGCGTCATGTTCACCAACGGCACCACATCCCCTTCTTGATCATCAAATGCCTCATGCTGAATGACGGAAGAGATACTGATCTGGTGCTGGGCCAGCTCACGGGCAATGTCGGCCAGAAC
>DATGIQ010000234.1:0-5345 GCA_035295665.1 Gemmataceae bacterium
GGGCCATGATCGACGGCAAACGGATCGAGCGCCCGGTTGGTTGCGTGCAGCGCCGCGTCGGCGATGGCAGCAACAACACCGCGCGCGCCAGCCGCGAGATCTGCCTGGCGGTGCGCTCCACTTCTCCCTACACACTCCGCGTGCCGCCAGGCGAAATCAAACTCAATGCCGGTCAGTCGCACGAGATCAAGGTGTCGCTGACACGGCGCTGGGCCGACTTCAAGGGCACGGTACGGCTGAGTGCGTGGAAGCCGCCGAACGGTTTCGAGATCAGCGACGCGGAAATCAAAGAAGGAGCCGGTGACGCCACCATCAAGCTCACCATCCCCGCCGATTTTACGTCCGGCACATACACCGTCATTCTGCGCGGTGACGCGCAAGTGCCTTTCTCGCCTGATCCGAAGGCGGTCGAAAAGCCGTCCGTGCGCGTGGCCGACCCGGCTCCGCCGCTGACGGTTGTGGTCCGCGAGCCGCCCAAAAAGTGATAGAATAAAAGACTGTAAAGAAATGAACCGCCAAGGCGCCAAGAACGCCAAGGGAAGAAAAGAGAAAGGAATTATTAAAGACGGTTTCAAAACCGGTATTGCCCGGTTAGGTTGATGACGTTTTAATGATCGGCCAAAGGAGTCGATCATGGCACGGATGACCAAACGCGTTCTTTCGGATGAACAATGGCAACGGATCGCCCCGTACTTGCCCCAGCACCCGCCCTCCCCCAAGGGCGGACGCCCGCGCGCCAACGACCGCGAATGCTTGGAGGGCATCCTCTGGCTGTTACGCAGCGGCGCCCGCTGGCGCGATATTCCCGTGGATCTGCCCAGCCCCAGTACCTGCTGGCGGCGACTGCAAGAATGGGCCGCCCAGACCGTGCTGGAAGACCTCCAAGCCGCCTTGGTCGGAGAACTCGAACAACTCGGCAAACTGGACTTGCGCCAACTATTGGCCGATGCCACCTTCATCCGCTGCAAAAAGGGGGGCCGGAAGTCGGCAAAACCAAGGTTGGCAAGGGTATGAAGTTGGAGATCGTGGTCGAGGCGAGCGGCTTGCCCTTGGGGATGGTGACGGCGCCGGCCAACGTCTCGGAGCAGGCGCTGTTGCTGCCGGCGGTGGATGATGTTCCGCTGGCGTTGCCGGAGGGGACGCCGCTGATCGCCGACAAAGGCCATGATTCGGACCCGCTGCGGGACGCGTTGCGTCGGGAAGGCTTGGAGCCGATCATTCCGCACCGCAAGAACCGTGTGAAACCGTCGTGCAACGATGGCCGCCGTTTGCGACGCTATCGTCATCGTTGGCTGGTGGAGCGCACGAATGCGTGGCTTCATTGTTATCGCGGTCTGGCCATGCGATGGGCTTACTACTCCTACATGTATGTTGGCTTGGTCTACTTGAGCTTCATACATATGGCGTTAAAGCGGTTTTGAAACCGTCTCTAGCAATGCGCCGCGCTTCATGTATGTGGGAGGAACTTATGATCCGGTAACGGGAATGTTTCAGTTCGGGGAACGATGGCTCCGCTCTGCTGGCAGGGCTAACGCATCTAATTTTCCGGTATTCCCTGCAAGATTCGTAAAAGGTAGTTCTCATCCAACGCCGCGCTGAGCCGCTTAGCCTTGATACTCCCTTTGGCCGCGTCTTGCTTCAGCAACGACAAGGCCAGCCGTCGTACCAAACCCAGGTTGGCCCCGGCGTGTCCCGCCCGTGTGGCGTTCGCATCCTCTGCGAACGCTACGTCCAACCCCCAGTGCAGCCCGTTCTCGATGCCCCAGTGGCCCCGGATGGCCTCCCCCAACCGCTTGGCCTTGCCACGACGGCTCGTCAGGTAGTAGTGCGACGTGCTGACGTTTTTGCCCTTCACCTTTCTTTCCCGCCCCACCAGCACCACCGCCGCCACGTCGGGCCATTCCGCCGGTAAACCCTCCGGCTCGTAGATCACCGTCACGTAGCGCTCCTCCTGTCGTCCGTGCCCGCGCTCCACCGTGGCGTGCATGTCATAGCGCACGCCCGCGAAATCTGCCTCACAGGCCCGATCAAACACGGCCTGCACCGCCGCCTGCAACGTCGGCTGGTTCCCCTTGACGGCCAACAGGTAGTCGCCGCCCTGCTCACGGATTTGCGCCGCGATCTCCACCTGGCAGCCGGCGGCGTCGAGGGTCACCAACGCCCCCTTCAACTCCAGCACCCGCAGCAACGCGGGAATGGCGGCGATCTCGTTCGAGACCGCAGGTTAATGCCTCCCTCTACAACCTTCCTCAAGGCGACGGGGAATGGGTCGAAGTAACCGATCCGACCCATCCCTTGTTCGGTCAACGATACTCTGTGCTTTCCATGTCTCGGCAGCCGGGCAGGCCCGCGCTCATCACCGTCGCCTATGGCGATGACGCCCGCCTTCTTATCCCTCTCGCCGCTACCGACCGCGCTGACTGCTCACCGCCGCACCCGCGATCCAAAATAACCCCGGAGGCGATCCGCGATCTGCTCACCCTGGTGGAGGAATTCACGGGATCATGGCGCAATCACCGGCGACCGTCTGGGCACGGCTCCCAGAAGCATTGAGGCGGCAAGTCACCGAAGACATCACCACGATTTTCACGGAGGTTTTCCATGACCACATCCGAACTGGTCACGCCTGCCCACCTCGCCCGCCAGGCGATCATCTATGTCCGCCAATCCAGCCCCAACCAAGCACTGTCCAATCAAGAGAGCCTTAAACTACAATACGCTCTCACCCGGCGGGCCACCGAGCTCGGCTGGAAGCCGACTCAGGTGGAGGTCATCGACGCCGATCTGGGCCAGACCGGCAGCACTACCGAGGGACGCCCGGGATTCAAGGACCTCGTGACCCAGGTCACCTTGGGGCAGGTCGGCATTATCTTGTCCTACGACGTGACGCGGTTGTCGCGGAATTGCTCGGACTGGTATCAACTCCTCGACCTCTGCGGTTATCGCCATTGCCTCATCGGCGATCGCGATGGCGTTTACGACCCGGCTACGACCAACGGTCGGCTCTTGCTCGGGCTAAAAGGCCAAATCTCCGAACTGGAGCTGCACACGCTACGGGCGCGCCTGACTGCCGGACTGCTCAACAAAGCCGCTCGCGGCGAGCTGGCACTGACCCTCCCCGTCGGCCTGATCCGCGACCCGTCCGGCACGGTCACCAAGCATCCCCACCGCGAAGTCCAGAGCCGGATTGACCTGCTCTTTGCCACCTTCCTGCGGGTAAAATCGATCAGCCAAGTCGTGGCGTTCTGCAACGAGCACGCGTTGCTGATTCCACGACGAGAACCAGGCGGCGACCTGGTCTGGCGCAAACCCTCGGCCGGTGGTATCGGGCTGATCCTGCTGAACCCGGCGCACGCTGGCGCCTTCGTCTACGGTCGCACGCGTTCCGTTCCCAAGACCGGTTCACCCCGCCGGCACGTACAGGAGCGTCTACCCTTGCAAGAGTGGAAGATCTGCATCCGCGACAAGTACCCGGCCTACGTCGATTGGGATACCTACCTCCGCATCCGTGCCCTGATCTGGGACAACCGCAATCAATGCGCCCCTGCGGAGAGCCGCGGCGTTGCCCGCAGTGGCAAAGCCTTGCTCCACGGTTTGACCTATTGCGGCATCTGTGGACACAAGATGTTCGTGCAGTACAAGGCCGGCATGCGCTATGTTTGCGCTCACCTCCGGCGGCAACGCGGGCTACCCCTGTGCCAGTACCTGCCGGCGGCGTCGATCGATGACCACGTCGTCGGCGCGTTCTTCGACGTGTTGTCGCCGACGGAGCTGGACGTGTACGCGCAGGTCAGCGCCGCTACACGGGAGCAAGAGCAGGTCGTGCAGAAGGCTCGTTCCCAGCAAGTAGAACGCTTGCGCTATCAAGCGCGCCTCGCCGAGCGGCAGTTCCAGCAGGCCGATCCCGACAACCGGCTCGTGACCGCCGAACTGGAGCGGCGCTGGGAGCTGGCCCTGCAAGAACTCAAGGAGGCAGAAGAATCTCTTCAACGGGACGGTTCTCGCGCGGCTCCTGTCTCCGATGTCTCGCCTGAACTGCGTCAGGCACTGGAGCACCTCGGCCAAAAGCTCCCCGAACTCTGGCAACAAGACGCGCTGAGCCAGGTACAGAAGAAGTCGCTGCTGCGCTGCCTTATCGAGAAAGTCGTGCTGCGGCGCTCGGCCCCGGACACGGTGCAAGCCCGGGTTGTCTGGAAAGGAGGGGACACGAGCAGCTTGGAAGTGCCGGTCACCGTGAATTCCCTGGCACGGTTGTCGTTCGCGACGCAGATGGAGAAGGCCACCGTGAAACTCGCTCGGCGGGGCAAGGCGGACGAGGAGATCGCGCAGGAACTCACGCGCCGAGGCTACCGCTCCCCGCACGCGCCGACCGTGCTGCCCAGCACGGTGAAGCACATCCGGCTTCGCCATGGGATTGCTGTCGAGCGGGCGCGCTCGTACCCGCGGCGGGTCGAGGGTTACCTGACGGTACCGCAGATCGCCCGGAGTTTAAGGGTGCCGCTCCATTGGCTGCACGACCGCATTCACAACGGCACGATCCGGGTCAAGAAACATCGTGCCTGGAAGCTGTACTTGTTCCCGGACAATCCAAAGACTCTGGCTCAATTCAAACAACTTCAGGACGGCAAGGTCAAACAATTGCGTTTTTGAAAGGGGTATCAAGATGACGAATCGTTGGAGCCGTCGGCGACCGCCTCCTGGCCGAGGATCAAGCGGTTTTCGGTAGCCCAGGCGCTGACCAGGTGGAGACAGCCGCTGAAGGTAGGGCGTGGAGCGCGGCGTGCCGCCTTGCCGTCGATGGCCACCTGCTTCAACCCGGCTGCCGCGCAGACCGCGGCCATCCAGCGCCCGACGGCGTCGGCGAACGGTTTGGGGTCCAAGGCGGCGAAGACGCGGTTGAGGGTGTCGTGGGAGGGGATGCCGTTGGGCAGTTGCAGGAAGCGTTTGAGCCAGTCGTGCTTGGCCCTGCCGAAGCGTTCGACCTCCTCCCAGGAGTCGGCGCCGGCGATGGTAGCGCAGAGGGTGATGGCGAGGATGTCGAGCAGGAGGTGTTTCTTGGTGCGGTCGATGCGGGGGTCGGTCAGGTCGGCGAAGTAGTGGCTCAGGGCGACTTCCTGGGTCGGCATGGCGGGTCCTCCGGAGTTCCCGCTGGTGTACGACCGCCAGAGTCATTCGCCTATCCCCCTATCGAATCAGCCGTTAAGATGCGTTGGCCCTGCCACAGAGTCACAGAGAACACAGAGAAAAAACACAAAGAAAAAACAAACAAATAAATTCCAATTCTTCTGTGTCTTTCTCTGTGCTCTCTGTGACTCTGTGGTTAGTTCCTCTTCTTCTCTTTAAGG
>DATGIQ010000235.1:0-27965 GCA_035295665.1 Gemmataceae bacterium
GTGATAATGACAGGGCCGCCGCTTGAGGTCCCTTGCGAATTTGCGCCGACCTCGATCTTGACGTTGTTTTTCTCGCTCATCTCGATCAGGGTTTTGACCTTGCTGCGATACTGCTCGGGCACTTTATCCGCGCTGTTGTAGGTTTCGTGTTTGCCGCCATCCTGGATTTCGAGGTGCTTTACCTTGCTCTTGCCGTCGGCAACAGTGCCGGTCACCGTAATGATGAGCGACCCCTCTTGATAACGGGTTGTGAAGCTGTCGTTGGTACGGGTGATGGTCGTGATCACGCCATGCCTGCCGGTGCCGCTGCCCGCCCCGGATCCTTCCCTCCCCGTGTTGGACCGTTGCATCTTAAACGGATTCGCGCTATCCGGAGCGAACTTGAACTGGAATTGCTGTTCTTGCTTGGCCTTGGCTTCCGACAAGGAAACCTGAACGGTCAGCTTCTTGCCCTTCCGCAGGACCACGGCATCGACCGGTGTGTTCGCCTTCACCTCTTCCACCATCTTGATGAACTTGGCCGGCGCATTCGGAACTGGCGCGCCGTTGAATTGGAGCAACACATCGTGTGGCTTCAATCCTGCCTTGGCTGCAGCGGAGTCCGGAACCACCTTTTCGATCACCAGCCCCTGCCCCTTGGGCAAATCGAGTTGATCGGCCAGCACGGTGCCCGGCGCTTGTATCGCAACGCCCAGCCGACCGCCACTTAACCCATGATCACTGCCGTACCAGATTGCATGGCCCTGCATCGCCTCCAAAGCCTTGCGCTGGGCTTCCTCATTAACGAAGTAACCGCTGCCCTGGAAGTGACGCAGATGCTCTCGGAAGGTGTCCAGCTTGCTGGGATCAACTTCTTTGAGTCTTTCGAACGCTCGCTCCATCTCCCGCTGCGATTTTTTCAATTGCTCTTGCAGGTGCTTGATCTGGTCCGCATCGACCGCGGCCGGCAGGTCCTTGAGCAGTTCTTCCAGGTCGCGCAACACCTTTTCCACGGCCGGCTTCTTCGCGGATTCTTTCGGGTCTGCTTGCTCATCGTCTTCAATCACGATGACCTTGCGGGCCTTCCGTGCCTCTGGGGCTCCCTCTTGTTTCCGAGGATCGGCCGGCTCGGTCTCGTCCGCAACGCGGACCACCGTCTCCGTTGTGCTTTGGCCTTGGGCGGCGTCGGCACGCAACCCGATGCCGGAAACTACCAAGGCCAAGCCCAGGAGGCCGCTCGCTGTAGCCAGCGACCACCAGCGCGGACAGCGTTTTTCCACACGCAGGGGATCTTGCAACAACATGGTTACCCTCCGAAACAGGTCTGAAGAATTCCCGAATACACCCAGAGCGCCCAGGGGAACGGCTGGCGCTCGTGTCAAACTGACCAAGAATTGTGCGTAATCTTCCGGGTTGGCCGCCTGCTCGGCTGCGGCGGCATCGGCAACGTATTCCTGGCAGAGGCGTACCTGGCGACGCAACCACCAAAACCACGGCAGGCAAAAGTACAGGGCCTGACCCAGCCCGAACATAAGACATGTCCAGGCGTCGCCGCGCTCCAGATGGGTCAGCTCATGAGCGAACAGCCAGCGCAGTGCCCCGGCGGCGTCGGCTTCGCAAAAGCTCGCCGGCACGACCACACACGGCCGGAGGATGCCGCAACTCAATGGCACCCGCAGCCGCCTCGATACCAGCAGCCGCGGCCGGCGTCCCTGTCCCCGAGCCATCGCTTCAAAGACTCGGCGGATGGGTTCCGGAGCGGGTTGCGCATTACGGAGCAGTCGCCAGAGGACGCAATACCCAAGCACCCAACGTCCCAACAAGCCGAGACTCGCCGCAGCATAGGCCACGACCGCAAATGACAACCAGCGCGATCCGATTCCGAATGCCAGATGGGACGTTTCCGTGGCACGATCGCGTGGTTCTCCGTCCATGCTCGGAGAGGCCCCATCCAGATGGCTGAGCATCAGAGCAAAGGCCGCTTCGTCAAATGCAATCGCACCATCCTGATCGAGTTGATTGTCACCGGCTTCCGCCTCGGACTGGGCAGCACTTTCCATCACCTGTCGTGGAGGAGAAAGTAGCTCCGCGGAATCCGGGCAAGATTGGGTAGCGGCGGGGGACAAGAACGACTCGGGGCTCAGGAGCGGCACCGTGATCCAGGAGGGACCTAAATTGAAAATACCTAAGGCCAAGGCCGCCAACAGGGCCGATTCGCCCAGGCGTTGTCGCCAGGCCGGCTGGCGGCAGGCCCGCATCATCGGCAAGGCGAGCAGGAGCAGCATGCCCCCGCCCAGGGCGCTGTGCAGCAGCCAACCAGCAAAGGGAGGCCAGGTACTATTCATGATTGTTCTCCGGCAGGACGTCTGGAACTTCGGCCGGTCTTCCCCGATGCGGTTCGCCGGCGGGCTTCCTCGATCATCGCCTGCATCCGTTCCAGCTCCGCCGGTGCCACCCGTTCGGACCGGAGCAAGCTCAGCACCAGCTGATCGGCCGCTCCATCGAAAACGCGATCGAGAAAGCGAATCGCACTCTCATCCCGGCTGTAGCGTGGCGTATACACAAAGGTGCGTCCCTCGACGTGATGCTGGACGAGCCCCTTGTCCTCCATGATCCGCAACAAGGTTTGAATGGTGTTGTAGGCCAGATCCTCAAACTGCACGAGGTGGCGGTGCACCTGGCGGACGCTACTGGGGCCATGTTCCCAGAGCACCTTGAGGATTTCCAGTTCCCGTGGCGTCGGGGTCGGTGTTTCGTTCACGGGCTGCTTCTCCAACGAAGATTTAAAGCCTAATTATTTAGGTATTAGAGCGTGGACGAGTTTCCTTGTCAAGCCAGGAACGAGATTTTTCCCGCTCTGCAGCTAGGCCGCGCCGGTCACTGTTTCACACTCCTCACCGGGAGAGATGGGATCTTGCCTATTTGCCCAGGTGATTCTCCGCAGCGGAAAGGCGTTCCCGGGCTCGAAGAACGGCCATTCCGGGCAGCAGAGTTAGCTCACGGTGCCGGGGCAGTGTGCCAGGAAAAAAGGATGCCCGGATCCCTTCGGTCATTGCAGGAGAAGTCGTGTCCCATCTTGATCAATTCTCATCCCCTTTTTGAACGATTCTTCGCTCACTCGCGATATTTCAGATTCCAGCAAATCCTTGCTCGTCAAAATCGTACCCCATAGGATCGGGAGCTGCTCCGCGCGGTGACAGTCGTGCCGCTACCCAAGGCGCCCGCGATTATTGAAGGCGTCATCAATGTGCGGGGCCACATCGTTCCGGTTGTGGATATCCGAAAACGGTCTCGACTGCCGACCAACGCGGCCGAGTCCACCGATCACATCATTCTTGCCTGGGCAGGGAAACAGCTGGTGGCCTTGCGCGTGGACCGGGCCACGGATCTGCTGGAATTAGTGAGCGCGATGTTGAGGAAGCAAGTGGTGTTGTACCCGGGGCAGAATATATCGCCTGGATAGCAAAGCTCTCGGACGACCTCGTACTCATCTTTGAAGAACGAAAGCCCAGGGTGCGGGGCATCCTCCCGGTTTCGACTTGCATGACGACGCCGCACGCGGGTTCCGTTGCCTACACCGACATCGTTTTTTTCCGAGGAGAATTGACCATGAAAAGCATTCCACGCCGAAGTGCCTTCCCCTTTTCAGACGTTGGCGCCGACCACTGAGTTGGTAAAACAATCATTCGCATTCACGACTTGACATTGGCGTACAAAAGCGAAACACCAGCCAGGAGCGCCAGCGATGGAAAGACGCTCCGGGCTGGTTTTGCTGGCCGGTAGAGAGTTGTGCTCGCCGCCCTTTCTCTAGCCGACCAATTGCCGGATCGGTTTTCCTTCGGACACCAGCTCGATCGGCCGGCCGTCTTGACTGCGATACCAGGTATGCAGCGGGATGCCGAGCGTGTGGTAGATGGTGGCGGCCAAGTCTTGGGGCGTAACCGGGCTGTCGATCACGAATTCGCCCAACTGGTTCGTCGCCCCGACCACTTCGCCGATCTTGACGCCGCCGCCGCCCATGCAGGCGACACCTGAGGAAGCCCAGTGATCGCGCCCTGCCGATGGGTTGATTTTCGGCGTGCGGCCAAAATCACCGAACCAGACCACCAACGTATTCTCCAAAAGGCCACGGTCGTGGAGATCCTGGAGCAGTGCCGAATATCCCTGATCGAGGCGGGGCAACAGGCGGTCCTTGAGGCTCTTGAAATTGTTTTGGTGCGTATCCCAGCCGCCGTCCGTAACGGTCACAAAGTGTACGCCCGCCTCGATCAGCCGCCGCGCCAGGAGACAGGATTGGCCGAAGGAATTCCGGCCGTAGAATTCGCGCACGGGGTCGGGCTCCAGGTTCAGATCGAACGCGCGCTTCGCCGCCGGGGAGCTGATGAGGCTGTGCGCTTTTTCGTAGAACACATCGCGTGCTTTCACCACCTGGATCGACTCTTCAATCTGTTTTTGGTGGTGGTCGAGCTCGGTGAGCATGGAGTAGCGGCGTTCCAGACGGGCGCGCTCGGCGTCGCTGGCCACGCTTAAGTCGCGCACCTTGAACCCACGGGCGCTGGGATCGTCGAGCACCTCAAACGGGTTGTATTGATCGCCCAGGAACCCCGCGATGCCGCCGTTAAAGCGGCGGTCGATATAGCGGCCCAATTGCACGAAGGGGAACATGCCGTCCCGGTAACCACGCTCCTTGGCCACCACCGAGCCATAGCAGGGGAACGGAAGCGAGGGGTTGAATTTATGGCCGCTCATCATCAGATGGTCGGCCATGCCATGGCTGCCGTTTTGAGGATTGTGGCCGCGAATGATGCTGAACTTGTCGGTCTGTTTTGCCAACCGCGGCAGATGCTCGACCAGCCGCACACCGGGGAGGGTGGTCGGGATCGTGCCGAATTCGCCACGGATTTCGGCCGGCGCTTCCGGTTTGGGATCGAAAGTATCGACGTGGCTTGGTCCGCCCTGCATCCATAAGAGAATGCAGTTGACCGATTTTTTCTCGGGTCCCCCGCGCGCAACAGCCAGTTGCCGTAAATGAAGGAAACCCGGCAGTGTCAGCCCAAGGACCGACAGACCACCGATATTCAGAAATTGCCGTCGTGAGATTCCGGTGCAATCGACCGATGTTCCGGTGAAGAGGTTGAGCATGGCGCTCTCCTTGTCAAGGGAGGACCGAGGTTGGCGGGAAGCGTGAATGCATAGGATCACGCTCTACCTTTTAGAGTGACGGGATTTTGGCCAAAGTCAAGAGGGAACCGCTGACGGAAACGGACGTCCCGGCCGGGCTGGAGGACTGCCGCCGAGCGCAGTAAATTAGCCGCATGGATGAGCCCTACATTGCCCTCCAGGTCGTGATGATGCCCAAGGACGCGAACCCCTTGCCGACCGTGTTGCCCGGTACTGCCCAGAACTTGCTTTATTCCACCATTTTCGGCGGGGTGATCCTCAGTTACATCGATCAGGCCGGCGCGATTGGTGCCCGTCGCGAAGTCATTCGCGCCGGTGGTCCACCGCCCTTTCTCGTTACCGTGGCCATGAATCGCGTGGAATTTCATCAGCCGGTCTTGGTCGGCGATGTCGTGCGCTTCCGGACCCATCTCCGCCGCTTGGGCCGCACCTCGATCACCGTGCACGTCAACGTCGAAGCCGAACGTGGCCAACAAGTCTTGGACGTGACAGAGGCTGAAGTCGTTTACGTGGGCATCGATCCCAGCAATCCCGAGCGCCGGCCGAAGCCCCTGGTTGGGACCTGACGGGCCCTGCAGATTCAAACAAGAGGGGATTTAGCGCAAATTCAGCTTGCGACGTGGTGTACCGATCATTTACAGTCCAGCTACGATCCCCGCAATGAAAGAGTGATCGCCCGCGCAGGACCGCGCTAGTTTTCCCCATTCCCCTCTCCTCCCCAGCTCCGGAATCTGGTTGTCTCCAGCCGATTTGCTGGGATCCCATTGAACCCACGAGGTGTTTATGTCTTGTCCCTTTTGTGCTGCGTTCGCGGCTTACCGGCGTCAGATCGACCGACGCCTCGACACGGCAACCTTTGGTCTATCGGAAGTAAATGCGCACCGGCTTTTGTCGATGGCGTGGAAAATCCGCGGCATCACGCGAACCACGTTGCGGCGCGTCGAGAACGAAGCCGTTCCCACGATGCTCTGCGACCTTCTGGATGGTCTCGCCGAGGGTCTGATCGAAGGCCTGTCCGCCAAACTGACCGACGCCACCCCGAAAAATGGTCACCCGGCTTCGGCCGGCCTGGATTCATCTGTCACGGCCAACGGGACAGTACCTTTCTCCGCAAAGGCACCGGCCCCCTGGTCGTGTCCAGCCCGTGAGCGGGGCTCCGGTCGGGTCGCGCGCGACTGAGCTCCCGCCCCCTCTCCCAGCCAGCCGGCCGCACGGACATGGCCGGCTGGCCCTGCCTTCGGAGCCATTGATCAAAAACAATCGTGGTCGGTAGTTTTACGCTTCTTCGAACAGTACCACGCTGGCCGTGAAGCCGTGGATAAAGTTCTGTCCGCCCACCGGGCCTAGCTCGCCCATGGCAAAGAACCCGGCCAGGGGAACCGCCCCGACTTCCGCACGCACTGCCCGAGCATCGTGATGTGGCTCGGAAAACAGCCGCGTTCCCCGACCGTTGCAGGTAAACACCAAGGCCCCGGCCGGGCGCTTCGTATGCTTCTGAACATCTCGCTGCAGCAGGGCGTGCAAATCCTCATCCGCCGTCTCGGCGTCGCGAACATGGAACTGGACGGTCTGGCCCACGCGGACCTCGTCGGTGATGGCCAAGGCACCGCTCTCCCGGTCCAATCCAAGAACATTGCGCACCAGGAAATCGCCGCGCTGGAATTCTCCCTGATATTCATTGATCACCCGACCGATGTGCAACCCCTGCTGGAATAGCCGCTGATCATTCGGACTGAGGTCTTGCCAGAGCTGCTGCAAGCGGGCCAAAGGGGGTTGGCCGCCCAACTCCAGGACAATGTTTTCCTGGGCCTGGGTAATCACCATGTGCTGGCCAATTGGCCGGCAGCCTTGCGAGACAATGCTCCGCATCGGGATTGGTCCTTGCAGGAGCACGCCCACGGCTCCGTGCGACACGGATTGATTGCCGAGTAGCAGCTGAGTCTCGCCCGCCCTGCGGCCACCGCTCGCCATGCCGCCCATGACGCGCAGACCGGGATGGGCGTCGTTGATCCGGTCCAGGAAAAGATTGGCGGGGAATGTGAAGGGATCGCCCAGCAAAAACAAAACGGCGTGAGCCGGATCGGTGGACAGGAGCGCGTCCGGCCAACCGAGCAGGCTCACGCCATCCGGCGTCTGCTCCACCACGAGGTGAAAGGGATGCAGCTCCACGGGGACCGGCCATCGAGCCAACCACAGACTGAGCGCGGGGGCAGCTTCAATTTCCTGATCGTTGCCGACAATTGCCTCGCCGCTGCAGCCGAGGAGGCAGCGGGCCGCCAGACGTCGCTGGGCGGCATCGGCCAACGCGTCGGCGCCTTCGATGTGGTGTGGCGAAAAGAAGAGCAGGGCCAGGTCGGGCGGACCATGCAACTCCTGGAGGGCCTGGGTACACGTCTCTTCCAGGGCACGGAGGGTTTCGCGAGTGGTTGAGAGTGCCGCAGCGTATGGCATCGCTATCCTTTCGAAATTGGACTGGAAGAACCCCACGGGCTGGGTTCCCCGAAACTTTAGAAACTACGAATCCAAAGGTGCCTGGAACTCCATCATTCACGTTTCAGACACCTTTGGATTCTGGTTCTTAACCCGGCAACGTGAACGAAAACACGGCCCCCCCTCCCGGGCTGTTGTCCCCGCAGATCGCGCCGCCGTGCGCTTCGATAAGGCGCTTGCAGATACTCAAGCCCAGGCCCATTCCCGTCTCTTTGCTGCTGATGAACGGTTCGAACAGGCGGTTGCGGATGCGGGGCAGGATACCGGGTCCGGAATCACTCACGCGGACTTCGATCTCCTTGCCCACGAGCAGCTCCAGACGGGCCGTGCCGCCGCGGGGCAGAGCATCAAGGGAATTCAGCAATAAATTCAACACCACCTGATGGATTTGTTCCGGATCAATCATCACGTAAATCGGCTGCTGGGGCAGATCGGCCTGAATGGTTACCTTCTGGCGACGGGCCCGGCCTTCCACGAGAGCCAGCGCCCGGCGGACGACCGGCACCAGGTCCGTGCGGCGGCGCTCGCAGCGGGGCGGCCGGGCAAAATCGAGGAACATCTGGATGCACTGCTCCATGCGCCGAATTTCGTGCTCCATCAGGTCCAAATCTTCGCGCGGTGGTCCATCCCCGAAGTGGTTTTCCAGCGCCGTCTGCACCAGCATCTTGATCGAGGTCAGGGGATTCCGCAGCTCATGGGCCACACCGGCGGCGACTTGGCCGACGGCGGCGAGCTGCTCGGCTCGGAGGACTTCGCGCTCGCGCTGCTGGAGCTGTTCGATGACCCGCTCGATCTCGGCAAGGACTCCTTGCAGCTGTCGATGAAGTCCGGGCAAATCGCCTTCTTCTTCCAGCGTCACCGAGCCGAGCTCCCGGTTCAGGCGGCCGGCCGCATCGCGGATGCCGACACTCAGCTGGTAGATGGAATGGCGGAGGCTCCGAGCCACCACGTAGCCAAGCAGCAGGCCGCCCAGCGGTGCCCCGAGCCCCACCACCAATAACACCCATTTCAGCGTGATGACAATCAGCCGGTTTTGATGGTCCGATTCCTCTTCTTGGTCAAGGTTGTAGTCGCGCAGGGCAATGCAAGGGTCGAGCACTTCGTGCTGGAGCACCTCGGCGAGGTGCTTGTCATAGACCGGAGTCGACCGGCTGGATTGGTGCGCCCGTCCCGAGAAGGCCTCAAGGTATTTCTTCAAGCCGTCGGCGACCTTCCCCACGTAGACCTTTTCTTCTTCGAGGTTGGCATGGTCCTGAGCCGTCGCCAGCCATTGGGTTGCCTCGCGGGTCTTGGTTTGGAGCTGTTCGGCGAGGACTGCTGCCTCCGTATCCTGATGATCCCCGCGCAACAAGGCGAGCAGTTCGCGGGTGGTGGTTTCCAGCTTGGTGGCAGCTTCGTGGCTCTCTCGGTTCTCGGAAAAATCCCGAGCGATGTTGCCATGCAGATAATTCAGCCACATCGTGCTGAAAATGCAAGCCCCCACGAAGGCCAAGCTGACCAGGATCGTAGGAGCCAATAACTTCAGAGCCCAAGGGCGCGTGAACACAGGACTCACCCGGATATCGCTGCCCAAGGCGCGAGTGCTTCGGGCTGCGACGAGTGTCTTGAGTGGGGCAAACGAACCGTATTCCAATTGTATTGGTGCTCGACTCAAGCTCGAAGGTCAAGCAGATCAAAAAAAAGACCCGCGCTCGATGCAGCGCGGGTCCGTCTCGATCGGCTTTCCAAAACGAAAGGGGGTCGGTTAGCCGTGGGCGACGATCCCAGCTAACTGACCCCCTTGCTTCGCCTCTTCTGCTGCTCCGTCCTCTTCTTCTGTCCTGCCTCTTGCCCTGCACGAACCCGAGTCCGTAGGGTTGAACCGCTGTTCCGGACGATTCAACTCACGAACCCGGGCCCGTACACGACTACATGATCACACAGGCCTCTTCTGTTCCAGCCCCTGGTGGGCGACAGCCTGCTTGAGAGGTTATTATTGCAACTACCGTGCCAATATCCAGATGTTTGCGCTCGTTTATTGGCAAGTCATTTCTCTCATTGAGTTTACAACCGTTTATGGCAGACGGACAGGAAAATGAGGTCATCCCGGACCTGTGCAAATCTTACAACAAAAAGAAAATGAATGTATGTTCTTGCAACAACGGGTTGGCATACGTGAAGGAGTTACCGGACGGCGTTTGATTGGCCGACAAGAATGACACGGACGTCCATGACATTGGTCTGGGTTAGGCCGGTCTTGAGTAAATCCCCCGTGGCCTCGAAAAAGTGATATGCATCGTTGCGGGCCAAAAACGCGCCCAGCATCAGGTTTTTGCTCTGGGCGGCGTGAAGGGTGTGCTCGTCGGCAATAGCTCCCGCAGCATCGGTTGGGCCATCTTCGCCATCGGTTCCTCCGCTGAGCACGACCACATTGCAGAACCCTGCTGGTCCGAGATGGGTAGCTGCGGCCAGCACAAATTCTTGGTTGCGTCCTCCAAGGCCATGTTGCTTGGCCAAGGTCACGGTTGTCTCGCCACCGCTCAGGATGCACAGTGGAGCAGCAAACGGCTGGGCGTCTGCGTGCACGCTCCGCACCATGCCGGCCAGGACCTTGGCAACTTCTCGGGTTTCTCCCTCGATAAACGAACCGAGGTTCAGCACCGGGTAGCCGAGAGCGATTGCTTTCGTCCCGGCGGCGGCCAATGCTTTGGCGTTGCTGCCGATGACTCGGTGATGGATGTTGGCGGGCAGAGTCTTGGGCGTTTCCGGCTTGCGACCGGCGGCTCCCTCTTGCAGATAATACCAGACACTGCGGGGGACTCGGGAGTCGTCCGGCTTCGTGCCCTCGGGACCGAGCAGGCTATATTTTTGCAGCACCGCGAGTGCTTCGGCAAAGGTCGTTGGATCTGGCACCGTCGGGCCGGATGCGATCACATCCAACGGGTCACCAACGACATCCGAAATGATCAAGCTGAACAACGCGGATCCCCGGAAGGCCTTGGCAAGCCAGCCGCCCTTGATGCGCGACAGGTGCTTGCGGACGGCGTTCATTTCGTTGATGGTGGCACCGCAGGCGTGCAACGTTCCGGTGATCCGCTGCTTATCTTCCAGCGGCACTCCTTCCACGGGCGCCGGTAGCAGAGCCGAACCACCACCCGAGAATAGGCACACCGCAACATCGTCCGGACCGGCACCGGCCAGGAGGGCAAGCATTTCCGTAGCGCCGGCGACCCCTTCCGCAGTAGGCTGATTCGTCCCGGCTGGCCGCGCAGGGTGGAGACGGATTGCTCGCAATGGCCGCACGGTCTCGGCGGGCACGTTGACGAGACCTTCCAACCGGTCGAGATCATCCCGCAGAATTTCTTCGAGGGCCGCGCTCATTGCCGCTCCGGCTTTCCCCGCACCGACGACGAGGATCCGCGGCGCCCCGGCGACCGCCTCGAGGAGCGGCAGGGCCTGATGCGCGAACGCAGCGCGGAGCAGATCCTCCGGCCGAGATGCATCCACGGCCGCTTGCCAGATGGCCCGAGCATGCTGGCGCAGAGGCGAGACGAATCGATGTTCCGGTTCCGGCATGGGCAGCCCCTTATGCTGTGTTGCGATTGTCGATGGAAAATTATAAATTGAAAATGGCAAATGGAAAATCGTTGACTCGAGGTACGATGCGTTTTCTTGGCCGCGTCTTCCTGCCCTGCTGCTTCCTTTTGGCCCTGTGCGGTTGTAAGTCCAAAGCAGAGCCCAGTCCGCTCTTGATTGGTCATGTCGCCCCCTTTAGTGGTCCGGACAAATCGATGGGCGAACACGCCCGGCAAGCCATCCGCCTGGCCATCACGGAAGCCAACTCCGAGGAGAATGGCGCAGCGGGGCTGCGCGTCGCCGTGGTCCATGTCGATGCTCATGGCAGCCTGGAAGCGCTACAGCCGGAAGTCGTGCGTCTCATCAAAGTCAACGGTGTGGTGGGGTTATTCGGGGGCAAGAGCGCTGCCGAAGTCGAGCGCCTGGGGCATGCCGCTCAGCCCTATGATGTCCCTTTGATCACGCCGGCTGCGGTCCCCACGGAGCTGATGACGGACAACGTGTACTCAGTCAGCGCCAGCTTGGCGTTTCAAGGCCAAATCCTGGCTCGTTTCCTGACCGAGAACCTAAAAGCAACGCCGGTCGCGATCCTGGTTGACAGCCGGCGTCCGGCAAGCATCGCTTTGGCCGAGGCATTTGAAAAAGAGCCCGCGCTGATGAAGAGCGCCGCCCCACGGCAGTGGAGCTACCAAAGCGACGCCGACTTGGCGAAAGCGATCGAACAGCTCAAAGCGATGAAACCCCAGGCCGTCCTGTATGCAGGTGCAGCCGCCGACCTGGCAAGAACGCGCACGCTGCTTCAGGCCATGGGGATAACTGCACCTCTCCTCTTGGGAGCGGAGAGCGAACAACTGGCTGCACTGCAGTCGAACCCGAATCCAGGCCACGTGGTCTACCTGGCTACACCGTATGGATCAGGAAACGAGGCACCCAAACTTCTGAAGTTTGACCAGGACTACCAAAAACGATTTCATGAGCCGCCCGACACCGATGCGCGTTTGGCCTACGAGGGCATTCAGATTCTGATTCAGGCCATTCGGCGGGCCAAGCCGCCCTCGTCGGCCTCCGCGGTTGCCAAACAGCTGGGCGATTCGGAAGGGTTTGACAGCCTGACGGGACACGTGCTCTTTGGAAAATACCATGCGCTCCGTCGGCCGTTGTTTGTCATTCGCATGGAGAATGGCCAAAGACAGGAGGCGAAACGTTTTGATCCCGACGGACCGTGAGGCGGTGCGACACTCCTATTTTTTCTTGCTCCGCTTCAGGGATTCCTTGAGCCGTGCGATGAGTTCTTTAAAGCCTGCCTCGTTCCGGATCGGCATGAAATCGGGCTCCGTTTCGATCCGCCCAACATCCGTATAGTGCAGTTGCACCAACTGGGAAAGCGTTTCGATTGCAGAGGCGGCGTAGCGCTTCTTGTCCGCCGTCTCCTCGGGAGTCAGCAGCTCCGCAGACTTGCCCTGGCCGACGCTGGGCACGCACAGCGCATAGCCACACGCAGCATCGTAGAGGTAATCTAGGTTCTTGGAATCGAGGGCCCGAAGCTTGTCGGCGGCTTCCGCGGCCAGGGCATGCTGGCCGCGGCCAGCCAAGACCCTGTTTCGAATCGCCAATAGCTCAGCAGCTACACCCTGGGGCTGAGCGAGAGCAAAGGCGAGATCATCGAGTGCCCGTCCCGACGTACGGCAGGCGGTGAGCTTGAGGCGGCTCATTGCGAGGAGGGCCTGGTAGCGTGGTTGATCCTTGAGCTTGCCCTGGGACTCCAGCTCATGAAGGAGGTCGTAGCCCTGCTGGTACGCTCTGGTCGCTGTTTCCAAGTCCCGCGCATTCACTGCAAAAACGCCCACCTCGATGCACGCTTGTGCCAGTTCGCCTTGGGCAATGATATCATCCGGATGGGCCATCGCCCGCCGTTGAGCACTCTCTTGTGCCCGTTGCATGGATGACAGTGCAGCCTCGAAATCCCCCAGGAGACGCTGAACCTCGCCAACCTGCTTATATGCGGTTCGCAAGCTACGCTGGACTGTCCTATGTTGGGGATCTGCTTTTGCGAACTCCTTCTGCAGTTCCAAGGCTCGCGTGGCATGCTGCAAAGCCGCCGCAAGATTGTTCAGGCGATAATACGCTACCGCGATCTCCTCATGGGCATTCGCAAGGTCCTGCTGAGCAAGCGAATTCTCCGGCTCCAGGGCGACTAACTCTTCCCCCAATTTCAGCGCGTTGAGCAGTACTTTTTGCGCAGCCTCGAACTCATTGGATCTGTGCAGCGCATTCCCAAGCAAGAGGTACTCGGTTGCCAGCTGATGTTTGGCAAAGAATCGTTGGGGTTCGCCCGCTGCAAAGCCGTCTACCGCAGCACGGGTAAATTCCAGCGCCGTGTTGAGGTGTCTTGCCGCCCCTTTGAGGTCCCCCATTTGTATATCCAACCCAGCGAACTTATCATAGGCTTGCCCAAGATAGAACGACGATTGGGGCTTGGAGAGTGCGCCGTCGGCCGCCAGCGCCTGCGCGATTTCCAGGCCCTTCTGAAAATACTCCCGGCAAGCCTTGTTGTTGCCTAAGTTCATGAGTGCGAGCCCGAGCTTGTGATCGAGGATGAGTAGGTTCGACCGGGCGATTGGGTCGTGGGGCCGCGTGGCCAGAAATGCTTCCGCTCGGGCTTGGGATATCTGGTACTGTTTGTAGGCGTCGGTCATTTTACCAAGAGCCCAGAATGCGTCACCGAGGCGTTCGTGCGCGGAAATCATCCCGTAGTTCGCCTTTGCGCGCTCGCTCTGCAAGAGCGGCTCCAGCCCGGCGATGGCCTTATTCAGCAGGTTTGCCCGGAGCGTATGCATGGCAGGTCGATCGCGCAGCTGCATCTCGACCTCGTACACCAGCGTATTGAGCGTATCGATGGCGAGATCGAGTCGATCGCTGGCCGACTGGGCATTCTTCTCGGCTTCGAACTGGGCCTTCTCGGCCAGGTCACGCCTCCGATTGATCTCGACTGCGGCGGCCAAGGATCCGATCACCACCATGATGATCAAGAAAACGACGAGCCCCAATAAGCCGGCCACGCGCGGATTCCGCTTGCACCAACGCCATGAACGTTCCCATCGGCCCACGGGACGGGCGAGAATCGGCTCTCCGTGGAGCTGGCGGTGCAGATCCGCAGCCAGCTCGCCCGCAGTCGCATAACGCCGGCTCGGCTCCTTGGCCATGCATTTCAACGTGATGGTCTCAAGATCGCGCGGGATCTTATCATTCAAACGGCGCGGGGAGCGTGGCTCTTCATACTGGATTTGGTGCAGGACCATCCGCGTCACGCCGCGGAAGGGAATTTCGCCGGTTAACATCTCATAGAGAATCACGCCCAGACTGTAGATATCGCTTCGGCCATCGACGTGGTGGCCTTCGCCACGGGCCTGCTCGGGACTCATGTAAGCCGGCGTACCCAGGATCTGACCTTCAATGGTAACGGTGATTTCCCCTTCTTCACGCCGCGACAGACCAAAATCCATGACAAAGGCGTGCGTTTCGGCCGCGCTCGCCGTGCCTGCCAGGGAATCCTCTTGCTCCGGAGCTCTCGGGTCCGTGGCCGTGTCCACGCGCCCGGCAGACGCCCTCTGGGGGACGAACGTCCCCTGCAACCTGCCGAGCATAATATTCGAAGGCTTGAGATCGCGGTGAACGACGCCCTGTCGGTGAGCATGATCGAGCGCCTCGGCGACTTGAATGATCACCTCGGCCGCCTCGCGAAAGCCGAAACGCCGGCCGCTCAAGACTTTCGCCAGCGTAGCCCCTTCGACGTAGGCGCTCACCAGATAAGGCACCGCAGCGTCCCGGCCCACCTCATAGACCGGCACGATCCCCGGGTGTGCCAATTGAGCTACATTCCGCGCCTCGCGTACAAATCGGTCTTGGTCCGCGGCGGTGACCCACCGGCCGACGCGCGGAACCTTGATAGCCACGATTCGGCCCAGCTCCGCATCGCGGGCACGGTAAACCGTGCCGAATGCGCCCTGGCCGATTTCACTCTGTAGTTCAAATTGACCCAGCCTCGGCAGCGCCTGCGGCGACCAGGCCGGAGCGTGTGCCATATCAAAACGAAAACTTCCGCCGCACGAAGAGCAGGTCAACTGTTTCTCTCCCACGCTCTCCGAGAAGGGAAGCGGCTTCTGGCAATGAGGGCAGTTGAGGTGCGTCGGAAAGCGTTCGCGCTGCCGCAGTGGCCGGAGGCGGGCGGATAATTCTTCGTGGTACTGCGGGAAACGCTTACCATACTCTTCCAGAGGGAGATTCGGTTCTCGACGCTGGCGCAAGACGTACTCCGCCGCGATCAACTCCAGGACGCCTTCGCGGTCGGCAGTGAGCTGTGGGTATCGTTCGACGTACGCCTCCACGCGGATGTCTTCTCCGGCCTTCAGCCGACACTCGAGCTCGGAGTGGACCAATTCGAGTAACAGCTTCTGAGGGGCTAGCGCCTCGCCTTTCAAGTAGTCATCGATCACCGGCCTTTGGCCGCCTTGCCACGCTTCTTCGAAGCGCTCAATGATCACCTCCAAGCGATCCCATTCTTTTTGAGGAATTCGTTTGGTTGGGGTATCGGTTGAAGCCATTGGGGCACCTCTTCAGTCCCAGTCCAGCGCGTCTAGGGGAAGACGGCACAGTTCCTCGCTGCCGTTTGTGGGCACGGAGCCAGTCCAGACGGTTCACGACTCCCGATCTGCCTCGACGCGCATCTCTTCAAGCATTTCCTTCACGCGCCTGAGCACGCGGAAAGCCGTTCGTTCCGTGCAGCCGACCTTCGAGCTGATCTCGGCAGCCGTGTAGCCTTGCAAGCTCAGAGCGAGAATTTCCCGGTGCCGGCCTTCCAGGCTGCTCATCAGCTGTTCCACGGTCTCGGTGAGGATGGCAGCCTCGGAAGGGGTGGGCTCATCGGAGCTGGTTCCACTATCCCCGCTGGCATCGTCATCCGAAGGCGGAATCGCGATCTCCCGTTGTACATCGCGGCTGGCCGAATGGAAGTATTCGATCCTGCGGCCGCATTTGCGCATCGTGATGACGACCAACCAGGCCCAAAGATTGTCCCAGCTTTCCAGGCCGGTGATTTCTCCACCAGCCTGGTGAGCAAAGAAGCTGCGAAACACAGATTGAAGGACGTCTTCGGGATCCAGCTTCTGGCGGATCTGGGGATCGAGCCGCCGCCGTGCTAACTCGATCAGGCGGTTGGCAAAGCGGTTGAAGACCTGGGCCGCGGCATCATTATCGCCGACCCGCAATCGGGCCATCATATCATCGAACGACTGATTGTGTGGCATGGGAGCCGACCCGTCATTGGGCAGTGCTTCCCATCTTAACAATCCCACTCAGCGCTTGCAATTGCCGCGTTGATATCCCCATCGATCTGTCGATGGGTTGCCAAAGAAGTGCAGAAGGATCCCAACGTGGGTCGGAAAGGACGCGGACCGGCACCCTGCGGGGGGCCCTGGGCACGCCCCCCGTTCGCCGGATAGTTTCGAGAGCATTTTGGGGTTATGGAATCGGTCTGTCAGGGGGATCCCACTTGCGTGGGAACGGATACGAGGTCGGCCGGCATCGAATCTCCTGTAAATCCGCCGCTAGGCGTTAGCCGGGTCTCCAGCGCTTCGAGCCGCGGGCGGACCCGGACGGTACTGGGACGGACCACGGGGCGCGATTGGGATTCTTTGCAGATCTTGGCAAAGATTTCACGGATGCTCATTGTCTGTTCCTCACTGCGATAACCGAGATGGCGCACCGGGGGTGCTGTCCGGCGACGCTGCCGGTCCTCGTGCGTTTCGTTGCATGCCTCCACGGAGAGACCTTCCGGTTTCCGCGCGGAAACTCGGTAGGATGATCAGGTCAATGGGGAAAAATCGGACTCAGGGAGGGGGGCGAAGGCCATGCTGGCCAAGTAGCTCAGGCGGCGGATTGGGGTCTGCGCCACGGGAGCGGCATCAGGGTGGAGGGAATGGGGGAGGGTTGGGCTAGGCTGGAGCATGGGTCGCTTCTCTGTTTCCGGGTTCACCGTAGTGCCCGGAAGGACCCATGCGTGGACAAACGGAAGGACGGGTCCCGCCAGGCACAGCGCATCCGCTCGGTCCTTGTCCCCGCCCTCCGACAGATTTCCCGTTGTGTGGTGGAGCGGACCGATCGAACCGCGACCACGGAACTGTTCCGATTCCGTGGCCTGCGGGCATCCCATACCGATTCTGCCCAAACCCTAGGTCACGGCGATTCAGGCGTCAAGATAGCTCAGAATCCCCGACTTCGCCCCAAAAAGCCGCCCCAAAGCGCCACGCCGCAAACCATTGCCGCTTTTACCCTTACGCTATCCCAAGCGGCCAGGCCGAACTTTTTCTGAAAATTCTCGTCCGAGCGTGTCAGTAAACGGGGTCCGTTTCGCACTTATCTAATAGAGGGGAAATTTATGGATAAGATGAACCGGCACCTGCCTCACGGATTCGTTCTCGCGCAGCACCGGTCTTAGTTTCGGACTCGCAGCCATCGCGTGGATGGCTCACCGACTCGCTCGGTTCCGTTTTGATGGAGGAAACGCCAATGCGTCTCTTGCCCTGCCCGACCCGTGCGCGCCCGGCCCAACCTCGCCCGTTCGTCCGTCGCGCGCTACCACAGCTCGAACCGCTCGAATCCCGGGTGGTTCCGTATTCCACCTCAGGGAATGCCTGGCCGAACCCCCAGCTGATTACGCTCAGTTTCGTGCCGGATGGTACCAACCTCGGTGGCGCCACGAGCAACCTGTTTTCCTCGTTCAACGCTAAATGGTCGACCTCGACCTGGGAAAACCAGATCCTCAAGGCTGCCCAGTTGTGGGCGCAGCAGACCAACATCAACTTCAGTGTGATCTCGGATAGCGGTGCCGATGAGGGTTCCGGCAATTATCAACAGGGCGATTCCACAATCGGCGACATCCGCATTAGCGGCTTCAACTTCGGTAGTTCGACCCTGGCCGAGGCCTACATGCCGCCGCCCGCCAACAATTACTCCATCGCCGGCGACATCGCGTTCAACACCGGCCAAACCTTCAATATCGGTTCCACCTTCGACCTGATGACGGTCGCGGCACATGAAATCGGCCACGCCCTTGGCCTGCTTCACAGCAGCTATACCAACGCAGTGATGTACGCGACCTACCAAAGTCGGTTCACAGCGCTGGGCAGCGATGATGTTTCCGGAATCCGTGCGATCTATAGTGGGGCTCGCTCGTACGATGCCTTCGGCGGCAGTAACAATGCCTTCTCGACGGCCAGCAACCTGACCAGCCTAATCGACTCGAATTCGACCGTGCTGGAGACCGGCCTGAATATCAGCTCGACGTCGCAGAAGGAGTATTTCACGATCACGGCTCCGGCCACGACCACCGGCACCATGACCGTGACCGTCCAGAGCAGCGGCCTGAGCTTGCTGGCTCCAACCCTGACGGTCTACAACTCCAGTCAGACGCAGATCGGCTATGCTTCGGGCGCCAACCAGTACGGCACGACCTTGACCGTCAACCTCACCGGTGTCAGCGCGGGCCAGCAGTTCTATGTCAAGGTGGGCGGAGCCGACACCTCGGCCTTCGGTACGGGCGCCTATGCCCTGACCTTTGCCTTTGCGGGAATCGCGCCCCAACCCATACCGTTGCCGAACACGCAAGTGCTCAACGGCTATCCCATCCAGGGGGGCGGCGGCCAGGCGGAACAAGCCGGCGACCCTCACGGCAAGGATACCGCCTGGGACACCTTCGGCTTAACCGATGATGACACGACATCGACCCAGACTTCCCCGAGCCCGGACGGACGGTTCGTTGCCCAAGTTTACCAGAACCTCCTCGGCCGCCAGGCCGATTCGGCCGGCCTGCAATCGTGGAGCGCGGCGATCGATGCCGGCACCCTCACCCGCAACCAGGTCGTGCAGGGAATCCAGAATAGTCTGGAGTACCGAACCCTCGAGGTGAACAACGCTTATCAACAGATCCTCGGCCGTCTGGCGGACACGAATGGACTGAACACGTTCGTCCACTTCCTGCAAACCGGCGGCACGGTGCAACAGCTCGACGCCATCCTGGGAAGCAGCCAGGAATTTCAGAATGATGCCCAGAAGCAGGACACTACGCCTGGACTGACGACGGCCCACGAGAAAACCGTCGACTTCCTGTTCCAGAAGGTCCTGAACCGGACAGCCGATACGAGCGGATTAGCCACCTTCAGCAATGCCCTGGATAACGGTGCCACGCCCTTGACGGTGGCTTCGGCGGTCGTTTCGAGTCAAGAGGCCAACGAGGATCTGGTGAATAGCCTGTATACGCAGCTCTTGAGGCGTTCGGCCGATACGGCGGGGCTCGATGGCTTCACCCAGGCACTGCGCCAAGGCACGGATGTCGAAGCCGTCGTTGCCGGGATCATGGGCTCCGAGGAGTACTTTGGGTTAACGCAGCCAGTGGCCCAGTAAGGCGACGTCGTGTACTGATGCGTCGTGCACGAAGGCGAAGCGTGGGGCGTTGGAGAAGCGCCTCACGCTCGCCGTAACCCCGACAGACCGCGTACCGGTCCGATACGCCACCGAGAGCGAAGCCCATCGCCCTCCGTCGGGAGATTCATGGGGAGCTCGCAGGGGTAGGGATGCTCCCAGCCGTGCCTGGTTCACCGCTGGACACGGTCTGGCTTGGCTCCGTCCCGACCCCCTGCGAGTTAAATTTCCCTGACTCGGCAGGGCTCAGACATTGAAGATCCGCCGAACGTTATCGCGGAGCAGCAAGCGCGCTAGCTCGAAGGCCTGCAACTCGGTGTAAATCCGCGGACGGATAAATTCGTCGGCCAACACTTGGGACAGGATGCGGCGGTACATGTTAAACTTCGGCAGACCGAATTCCAGTTTGTACATGTCGCTGTAGTAACCAATCTGCTTCGTCTTTGGCACGGCCTGCAATCGGGCCCGTAAATCTTGCTGGATATAAGCCGGAATATTCGAATACCACCAGTGCCCGCTGGTCATCACGTTCGGGAAGATCCAACTGTAGCTCACCAGCTCCTGGTTCTGCCCAGTGCTCAGCACGGAAATACAGAAGGTGACATCGGCGAAAGCGTTGAAGAGCTGGGCATATTGAATCAGCGAGGTGCGCTGATCGAACAAATCCTGCCCCTGATGGACGCCATGCTCGTACACGCGGCGGTTGACTCCGATCATCAAATCGAACGGAAGGTGAAACGTCCGGCAATGCTCGGCCAGCATCCAGAATACGCCACGGCTAAGGAGCAGGCGGTCGTGCAAATCATTCTGCGGCAGGCGGTGAAGCACTGCCGACAGCTGCTGCTCCGAAACGACGCTGGGGACAAAGTCGGGCGGCAAGGAGATGGCACAAGCCTTGGCTCCGTGGCGGCAAAAATGGTCGAACAGCGCCGTCAGTGCTTGTCGCAAACTCGCCGCATCGCCGACCTCGATGTTGGTCGCCTTGGCCAGCCGTTGCCGCACGGCGGGCTTATCCAGGTGGAAGACCAAGTCATCGGTACGCAAACAAGGGACATAGCGGTTGGTGTCGAATCCTTGAAGCGGGTCGTCGAACTCGTTGGTCAGAAACACTTTTTCGATGTTGGCCTGGCGGAGAACGCGCATTTCCCAGTCAGGGCTTTTCATGAGCTTCTCGGCCGTGTCGCACAGCCACGTCGCATCGGCCAAGCTGAGCCGTTGGCCTTGATAGTTCAGAAAGGCGCGGGCGATCTCCAGGAACCATTGGTACTGGATGGTATTATCGAATTGGGCCATGTGGTAGAGGATGGCCCGTACCCGCTCCCGCGGTTCGACGTCCGGTGCTAACGGACTCTGATCCATGCCGGCCGCATGCGCCAGCTCCGTGTAGTAATGGTAACCCAGGATATCATCGAGACTGCGGGCGGTCGGGTGGTGCGGATCGATGTGCGAATGAGGATCGATCAGCGGAATGTGGCAGATTTCCGTATAGAGCTCTTGTGCGAGCGGGTCGTAAAGCATCATGGCAATGAATGAGGTTTCCGACAGCCTTCACTTTAATTCCCACAGACGCAGGCAAGCATCCCGCCCCCCCGAGAGGACGGTCCGACCATCGGGGGAGACGGCCATGCTGTACACCGCATCGGTGTGTCCCTCGAAACGGCGCAGGAGCTTTTCGTTGGCCACCGCCTCCAGCGGCCAGCCGTTGTCGTGCTCGTAAGGTTGGCGATTTTGCGCATGTTGATCCTCGGCAAGGTCCCACAGCCGGAGGCTCTTGTCCGCTCCTCCACTCATGGCAAACGGGCCCTTTTCCACCACACTAGCGGCTCCTCGCGGTGCGGGGGGCATAAAATAGCGCGAAGGGACAAATCCAACCGCATATACAGGCCCCACATGCCCAACAAGCCGGCGCAGGAGCCGGCCGCTTTCCACCTCCCATAACCGCACGCTGGCATCCACGCTGCCGGATAGGGCCCAGCGGCCATCAGGGGAAAACGCGACACTGGTCACAGCCAGATAATGGCCTCCGTAACTGCGCACTTCCTTGCCTGCTGCGCGGTCCCAAAGCCGCATCGTCCGATCCGCGCTTCCCGAGAGCACGCGCTTGCCGTCTGGCGAAATGGCCACGCTCCAAATCCAATCCCCGTGTCCCACGAGGGAGCGTTTTTCTTTGCCCTTCTCGCGATCCCAGAGGCGCAACAGTTTGTCCGCGCCGCCCGAAACTACCGTATTGCCATCCGGCGAAAAGGCGACGGCGGTAACCGCTCCTGAGTGTCCTCTGAGTGTCTGCACTTCGGTCCCGTTCGCCGCGTCCCACAGACGAATGGTTTGATCGGCGCTGCCCGAAGCCACAAGATGGCCGTCCCGCGAGAACGCAACCGCGAGGACCGCTCCGGTGTGTCCCTCGAAGCGGTGCAATTCGCGTCCCGTTGCCACATCCCACAGGCGAACGGTCCGATCATAACTCCCGGACAGGGCCCGGTGACCATCTGCGGAAAAGGCGACGCTCCAGATGTTGTCCCGATGACCTTCGAAGTGCCGTGTTTCCTTGACCGTCGCAGCCGGTTTATTCTCTACAGAAGCAGCCGGCGGCAAAGTTGCAGCCCTTATGAGGAAGGGAAGCAGGAGGGCAGAGATAAACAGGCAATTGAAAATGAAAAATTTGCAGGCAATTTGAGGATGAGAAGGGAGCATGATGTCACTCCGGCGCTGCGTCAGGAGGCTCGCTAGTCCAACCGCAAAAACGACCACGCTACCCCGAGAAAGCCGCTGCCAAAGCCGAGCAGCACCAGGCATCCCTCGCCGATACGGCGAAGGTCCGGACTCGGATTGAGCAGCAGCTGCTTGTAGGCATCCAGGGCCCAACCCTGGGGCGTCGTGAGACTGATCTGCCGCATCAGCTCCGGCATCAATTCGCTCGGCATGAGGCAGCCGCTGATCCCCGCCAGCACCAGCACAAGCAACGTTCCATAGATGGCCACCTGTGTTTCCGTCCGGGCCAGACTAGCGATCAGCAAGGCCAAGCCCATGGCCGCCCAGGAGCTGGCCAAGACCACGGGCAAGATCAACAACGCCTGCTTGGCAAAAGGCCACTGCTCCGGACCCCATTTCATGCCGAAGACCAGCTTGCCGGCCCCCAACAAGAAAAGGGCCTGGCCCACGGAAAGCACGAAACAAGGCAAGAGCTTGCCAAGGAGGATTTGGCTGCGCGTGAGCGGGGCCGCCCGCAACCGCTTCAGGGTGCCCTGCCGCCGTTCCGAAACAAACAGCCAGCCGACGGTCAGCACCAGGAAAAAGGCAAACATAACCGTATAGCTCGGGACGAGAAGCTGATAGCGCACGGCCCCGCGTTTGAGCGGTCCCAAGCCGTCCTCATGGTAAACGCTGGCCTCGGCACCGCCCTCCTTTTTGGGTTCCGATTTGGTCAAGGCAGCCCAGGTCTTGCCCGTCAATTCGTACTTGGGAAATAGCCGCTTCAACGCGCCTTGTACGCCGCTTCCCAGCGAAGCCTTCATCTCGCGCGGCAGGAATTTCCCGCCGGGCACCTCCTCCGCCAACATGCTCATGAACGAGGGTTGCCCCAGTTTTTCGAAGGCCCGGCCAATCATCCAGGGAAGGATGACCCGCAGCAGCGATACCTGGGCAACTTGCTCGTTGATCGAGGCGGCCGTCATCTGCGTGGGGTCGCGGAGCAGGAACGCGTCGAGTTCGGCCAGCTTGACGCCGTCGCGGTAAAAGGGATTGAGCCCATCGGCGAGGAAGGAGCTGGCATGGACGTGCGTGCTGAATTCAGGGCCAAACACCAAGATTGCAGACCGTTTGCTGCTGCGAACGAGCCGCTCCGCTTCTTCCCGGGTTGGGATCACCTCCACCCGAATGCCGGCAGTCTCCGCCAGGTCCCGCTGCACGACCTTGGCCCACGTTTCCTGAGGAAAACGCAGCGCTTCCTGGGCCTGAACAGCCGTCAGCGCAGCCAGTGCGTGCGGATTGAGCGCGGAGAGCATTCCACCGGGGCAGGGGGTCTGCATGAGCCAGGTCAGTGCACCTCTGATCTGCTCGGCCGGCTCGATATAGCCCCGATCGAGATCGACCAGCGAGATGCGCATCCGCTCGTCCGGCTTCTGACCAAAGCCTTCGCCCAGAGAAAGGCCGAGCACGAGAATAAAGATGAACGGCATCGCCAACAGGATAATACCGGCGCGGGGATCGCGCACCAGGAGTCGCCATTCCTTCTTCGCTATCGTCCACATGGCCCTGCTCGGCATTCAGCGAGCAAACCCAGCTCCTCACGCTCCGAAGGGAACGTCAATCACGCAGTGCGCGGCCGGTGAGGTGCAAGAATACCCGCTCCAGGTTCGGCTCTTCCGTTTCCAGGCTGGTCAGTTCCAATTGCAGCTCGTTGAGCACCGACACCAGCTGCAACAGAGTCTTTTTGACATCGCGACATTCCAGCTCGAGCCGCTGTCCATTCTGCTCGGTAAGGCGGACGCTGGGTAGCTGTTTGATCCGCTCGCGGAGCCCCACGGAGATCTGCGGCACGCGGATCCGAATGAGTCCATCCATCTGCTGCAACAGTTCGGTCAAACGATCACACGCAATCAGCTGACCATGATCGATGATACCAATCCGGGGACACAGCGCCTGTACCTCTTCCATGTAATGGCTGGTGTAGACGACCGTGACGCCGGCACGGTTGACGCGGCGGATCTCCTCGAAGATATGGTTGCGTGATTGGGGATCGACGCCGGTCGTGGGCTCGTCCAGGAGCAGCAGCCGCGGCTCATGGACCAGTGCTGCCCCCAGATTCAGGCGCCGCTTCATTCCCCCTGAAAACGTCTCCACGCGCTGCTCGGCACGATCCGCCAGGCCGATGGCCGCCAAGACCTCCTCCATGCGCCGGCGTAGCAGTGCTCGCTTCAGGCCATACAGCTGGCCGAAAAACCGCAGGTTTTCGCGGGCCGTGAGCTCGCCGTAAAGGGCCAATTCCTGGGGGACAATGCCGATCTCCCGACGCAGAGAGCGCGCTGCACGGTGTAAGGGACGACCCAACAGGCGGGCTTCCCCGGCGCTGGTTTCGAGCAGGCAGGAGAGAATGGACAACAGCGTCGTTTTGCCGGCCCCGTTGGGCCCAAGCAAGCCGAAGATTTCGCCTTCCGCAACCTGAAACGTGATCCCATCGAGAGCAATCGTCTTGCCATAGCACTTCCGCACATCGTGGACTTCAAGGAACGTCCTGCTCATCGGCCATTTACCCCAGCTCGGCGTACTCCAGCGTTCTTTAGACATCTTAGCGAATCGTCCGTAGTCCGTAGCCAGCCTGCTACGGACTACGGCCTAAACTCTCTTGACACTTCAGGCGAAATGTCTTAGGATCGGATCAGACATTACGTCTGCACGAGGACAAATATGGCACGCACACCTCAAGACGTGACGGACGCGGAGCTGGCGATCCTGGAATTGCTCTGGGGTGAAGGGCCGGCGATGATCCGACAGCTTACCGAACGGCTCTATCCTCAGGGAGGAAGAGCGCATTATGCTACGGTGCAGACCTTGCTGGAACGGCTCGAAGCCAAAGGCTTTGTCGTCCGCGATCGCAGCGGGGCGGCCCATACGTTTCGCGCCGCGGTGGGTCGGGACGAGCTGATCGGCCGACGGCTTCAGGCTACCGCGGAAAAGCTTTGCGGCGGATCGTTCACGCCACTCCTGATGCATTTGGTTCGAACCCGGAAGCTGACGGCGCGGGAACGGGAGGAACTGCGGGCACTCATTGACGATCTCGATAGCAAGTCCAAGCCCAAGAGTGAGCGCCGCTGAAAGGGGCCGCCGATGGAACCACTCCTGCAATTGGGCCTGAGCAACGCTCTCATGGCCACCATCCTCGCGGTTCTGGTCACAGGGCTGGGTCGTCTCTGCCGTCGTCCGGCGTTGCTCCACTGTTTATGGCTGCTCGTGTTGGTCAAGCTCATTACCCCCTCATGGATCGCGTGTCCGTTTCCCTGGCCCGATCGACCGACGCCCAGGGCAACAGCATTCTCACTTCCGGAACCAGTCGCAGCCGCATCGTTCTTCGATGCGACAAGAGGCGAACCGAATGCCGAAATGCTGCTATCGAATGAGGTGAACGTCCCTGCGTCATCGGAGCCGATCGCTGCTTCCGCATCGATGCTCCTGGCCGAACCCCTGAGTCTTAACATGCCGCCCGGTCACCGATCCGACTCGGGTTGGTGGTCAGAATGCGAATTCCCCTTGTGGGAAACGATCGCTGCGCTTTGGTTGGCCGGCGCGATCGGTTGGTTTGGCGTTAGTGCCTATCGCATTTACCGGTTTCGGGATTGGCTGGTGTGTGCCCGGCCGGCGTCGCCCATGCTGTGCGCCCAGGTTCGGCGCTTGGCCGAGCGGATGGGCATGACAGTCTGCCCCACTGTCTGGCTTTTGCCGGGACATGTTTCCCCGATGGTCTGGGCACTGGCAGGCCGGCCACGACTGTTTGTTTCGAGCGCCCTGTGGGACCGGCTCACAGCAGACCAGCAAAGCACGCTGCTCGTTCATGAGCTGGCCCATCTCCGTCGGCGCGATCACTGGGTTCGTGGTCTGGAATTGGTGGTGAGCGGCCTGTACTGGTGGCATCCGCTTGTCTGGTGGGCTCGCCATGAACTGCGCGAAGCGGAAGAACAGTGCTGCGATGCCTGGGTCGTCTGGACGCTGCCCCACTTGGCACGCACCTATGCAAACGCCCTGCTGGAGACAATTGACTTTCTCTCCGAGACCTCTTACGCTCTGCCAGCGGTGGCGAGCGGGATCGGTCACGTTCACCATTTAAGGAGAAGATTAACCATGATCATGCACGGAACGACCCCCCGGACCCTATCGGGGACGGGATTGGTGGTCGTGCTCGGACTGGGGGCATTTTTCCTCGCCCTCCGGCCGATCTGGGCCCAGACCAGGGCCATTCGGCTGGCGGAAGAACAGCGACAAGCCGCCGAGAACGCAGCCGCACGCGCGGAAGACGCACTGGCGCAAAAAGAGGAAGCCGACCGTCAGGATTCCAGAGGCAAAATTAATGTCGAGAACGACCGCCTCCAGGCCGAGCAAATCCAGGCCTATCGACAAAAGCTGGCCGCGGAGGTCGATCGGATGAAAGCAAATCTGCAACAGGCCATGTCGGACCTGCAACGCGCGGAAGCACGGTTGGCAGAATTGCAGCAACGGCAGGCCGCTCAGCAACGGGCGCAAGCGGGGCCCCAGCCCACGCCGCGGCCGCGACGTCCCACTCGGGAACAAGCCTCCGATTCCGAACAGCGGATCTCCGAATTGGAAAGAAAGCTCGATGAACTTCTGAATGAGGTGCAAGGTCTCCGCCGGGAGATGCGCCGTTCCGGGCGGCCAGGACCGATGTCCGGCATGGCTCCTGGCATGCCAGGCGGCCCCACGCCTCCGGCCGCTGGCAGACCGGGCGCCCTGCGTCCGCCGATGGCTGTTCCGCCGGCGATCGCCTTACCGCCTCAGCCCGGTCAGCCGATTGCGCCCGCGCTCGCACCGCTGCCGCCCACGCCCGCTCAGCCGGTTTTGCCTGGGGCCCGGCCAGTGCTCGCGCCGCCCTCTCCGACGCCTCCTGAACCTCCTGATGTGGAAGTACGGTCGTCCATTTCCTCATGACCGCGGCCAGCTTTTCGAAGCGTCAAACAAAACGGCCGGGTCGTACGACCCGGCCGTTTCGTTGCATGCGACTTTACGCGGTCCCGGCGAGCCATAACGCTCCGGATCGTTCTACTTTTTCTCCTCCGCAGCCGGGGCCGCGGCTTCCCCTTCGCCAGCCGGCTTCTCTTCTTCCTTGGCCTTCTTGGCTTTCTTGATCACGATGCGGTGAACGCGAACCTTCGGCAAGGCATAGGGACTTCGTCCTTCCTGCCAGCGCTCTTCATCCTTGAGGATCTTGATCCGTTCGCCGCGGGTGAGCACATTGCGGGCCCGTTCCAGCGTGTTCTTGCGGCGAAGGCTTTTGTCAATGGACATGGGTTCTATCCTTCGATCTGCGGGACTCAAAATCATGCGCCAATACCACGATCATATGAACCAGGCGCGGTCGAGACAACCTCCGCCGCCCGCGGAGCGTTGCTTTACGGGGTTCGTTTCAGGAGATCGTCGAGATGGAAGCTCCGTCCCGCTTTCACCAGTTCGACCAGGTGAAGGATTTTCTGGCCGCCGCCGGGCCAAACTTTTTCCCCAGATCCGAACGTCTCGCCGGATCGATCGGTCGTTGGCCTTCATCCAATGAGTGCAAGATTATT
>DATGIQ010000236.1:0-10534 GCA_035295665.1 Gemmataceae bacterium
GGCGCCGGCTTCGAGTCTATTCCGCCGACTCCCAATCTGTGGGGCATCCCGGTCGAATCGGTGCCGGACACCGTATCGCCCTTCAGCGCGGTTGACTGCTACGCCGAGGCTTTTGCCAAGCATCATGCTACGCTCCAGCTACTGGGGGGGGCGTATTTCTCCCCTGTCGGTTTGGGACCAAGGACGCAGCCGCGCTTCAATTTCGCTCCCATTGATCTGCGGTTGGGGTGCATGCTCTACTCGCCGTGTCCCGACGCCTGCTGTCTGCGCGGCAACATCGAAGCGCTTTTAGAGCTGACGGCCGCACCGGTGATCTACGGTTTTGGCGATATCGTCACCGGTCCGACGATTCTGCTGCGGTACAACTTCGTGCAACCGGATTGGCGGCTGGTTCCGTACCTCCAGGGGGGCGGAGGCTTCACCTACAACGATGGCTATCGGGATAAGTCGCAGCGAGCGCTGGGACAGGCAGGGGAGTTCTACCTTCAGGCCACGGCCGGCTTCCATTACCTCCTTAGCTCGCATTGTTCCATCGATCTGGAAGGGGGATACCTCCACATTTCCAATGCCGGCACCAATGACCGCAATGGCGGCATCAATGCCCTGGGCGGCTCCCTCGGGATCACGTATTTCTTCGGCAACCGGCACGATTGAAACCGGGATCAGGAAGAGCCAAAAGGACGAAGCGGCCGTCACCCTGCTCTCGTAGAGGCTGACCGCCGCTTCTCGCTTTCGTTTTACAGCACATTCACGACGCGCTCGGTCAATCCTTTGTCTCCAAGCACGACGTTCAACTTGGCGGAGGCCGCGACCTTTTCCAGGACCTCCAGCTCGCGCAGCCGCATGAGCGTTGGGTTTTCCTGGAGCAGCCGGGCCGTGTTGGCCTGGCTGCGCATGGCCGCCATCTCCTCCCGGCGAGCAATCAAGTTGGCCTCGGCCGCCTTCTTGGCCTCGGTCACCTTGTTGAGCAGACTCTTCATCTCCCCTGGCAAGATGACGTCGCGGATGCCTGCCGATACCACCTCGACGCCAAAGCCCGTCACACGCCGGCGCAGACCCTGCTCCAGTTCCTGGACCAGGGCATCCTTGTCAACCAGGAACGCATCAAGATCCCGGGCACCAACGAGGGCCCGCAACACGAGCTGCGTCTCGCGGTACAATGCTTGCCGGGCATCATCGACCACGCTCACGGCCAGCCGGGCATCCGTGACCTGGTACGTCACCAAGGCATTGAGCCGCAGCGTAACCTTGTCGGCCGTCATCAACTCCTGACCGGCCACGTCGAGGACCAACTCGCGTCGGTCCACCGGCACAACCCGCACCTCGGCCATGTTCTTCCAGAAGGCGTACTGACCGGCCGGCAGCGTTTCCACAAACCGGCCATCGTAGAAAAGCACGCCATCATGACCTGCCGGCACGCTGATCGTGTCGAGCAGACGTCCGGCGTTGGACGACGCAACAATGAGCGGCCAATCTGGATGGACAAAGCGAACCCGCCGCGCATCCACGACTTCGAACCGCACCTCGCGAAACGAGGTCCAGTAGGCGTACAGTCCCGGTGGCAGCACATGGCTGAATCGTCCGTCGATCCAGATCAGGGCACGCTCATAGTCTTTGAGGTCGAGCACCAGGGCTCGGTCCTGCAAAGCCCCCGATTTCACGATGACATCGAGCTTCTCCTGCAGGAGCCAGGGAGCCCGCTGCGAAACCACCTCGACTCGAACACGCTGGAATGGATCGAAGAACCAGTCGTGGCCGGGGTCGAGGAGTTCGCGAAACTCGCCGTCATGGAAGTAGAGTCCGATTTCGTAAGCGCGAATCTTCACATGCTTGAGCATGCTTTTCCCCTCCTTTGTACCCTTGGGAGACGGGGCGTTCCACCGGTCCCACGTCCGGAAGCGGAGAGACGTTGTCGTTGCCGCGGCCCTGAGGATTCATCACGGCCTGTTCGCATTGGGAAGTAGAACATCGTTCCACAAATCGCCAACGTGTCGCAGCCGGATTCATCCAAAGCGCGGCGACAACGGTCTTGACGCCCTACAAGGCTTCCGACCGTGTTGCCTGGACGAAGGTCTTTCGAGGCAGCCGAGCCGGAGACAGGGGTCATGGACCGAAGTCTGGGCATGAGCTGCTCCCAGGGACGCTTCGCCCCGGCGGACGAAGTAGACGCCCGCCCCCTTGAGGGTTCACGACGCGGTCGCGTCTGGCAAGACGAGCGGTGACTCGTTTGCTTGGTGCAGGAGTCGAACCTGCGACAGCCAGATCTACAATCTGGTGCTCTGCCACTGAGCTAACCGACTTGGATCCCGCCTTGGTCATAACCCCTGTACGGAACGCACCGGATCAATCGCTCCGAGATCCAGGGCGCCGCGGGTCCAGGCGCAGAACCAGCGCTTCCAATTTTGCCAACAAAAAAGGCCCGGTGTCGCGCGGACACCGGGCCATGCTGATTTTGGTCCACGAAGTGTCAAGCGCGCAACCAGTGCTGCCGTGTATTTTGCAATAGGGACGTCCCTTGATCGGGGATGGGGTCCAGGGTTAACTTGCCCACGAAGTAGTTTCGCATGATTCCTTTTCCACCAAGGTTCCCGTGCTTGGAATCGTCCAGGGATGTCCACGAATCTGCAACACGAACCCGAAGCTTCCGCGCGCCTCCCGCGCCGACGCTTCGGGTTCGGTTGCAGCCGAATCCCGTACGCAGCTATAGACGCTCCACAGCGTCAAGAGGTTCGCTCCACGTCATCAAGGTTTTATAGCCGGGGCGACGACGCGGAGTGCCCAATGCGTGAATCGGGTTGCCGCGCCGCTCCGGGATAGAACGTGGTATAATCGGCAAAGTGCGCGATCCGTGTTGGGGGCGGCCGCGCCTTCTCGTCGAACCATCGTGAGGGCTTTCCACGGACGCAAGATCGTCGTACTAGCGTAGGTCACGCCGTGACGATTTCAGTCAATTGCCACTCCTGCCAGGCAGTGCTTCGGCCAAAAGACATTCTTGCCGGCGACCGACGCCGGTGTCCCCGATGCCATGCCCTTATTCGAGTACCCAGGTCGCTCCCCCCTTCGGCGGATAATAACGGGCTTCCCACGGATGTTGATGCCGGTTCAACCAAAGCGTCCATGAACCGGCATGCGCTTGACATACCTGGTCCGAACCGTAAACGCCTGGTTTGTCCGGGCCGTCTATCAACGGGACGGCTTGGATGAATCGCTTGCTTCCTGGTGTGTGGAGACGGGTCGGTTCGCGCCAATCTTCTGGCTCACGGCAATCGCCGTCACCAGGACGCGCGGAGTTCTCTGGGTATTCATGGTGCTTGGGCATGCTCTCAGTTCTTATCTGGAGCGACAAATGGAGTATGATGCCGATCGCTATACGGCCCGGCTGGTCGGCAGTCGTGTCGCCGAGGAGATGGCCCAGCGTATCCTCCTGCTAAGCATAGTCAGGGAGGGCGCCTTTTCCTTCGTGGGTGGATCTCTATCCAGGGGCAAGCTGGTGGATGACTTCGCGGCGCTCCTCGTGGCCGGTGCCGATCAGATTCCTGCTCCGATCCGCCGCAAGGTACAACGTGCAATGAACAAGGAGAAGACACGACTCTTCGACACGCATCCGCGCTGGCAGGCTCGTTTGGCAGAGATTCGCGCCGAGAATGCGCCGGGAATCTTTCACTTCAACCAGCCGGCGACCATTCTCTTCACCGATTACGAAAAACTTGCGCGCCGGGTCCTGGGGCACCTTTATCGCGAAGGCCTTGCGGAACTTGGTTGACGCTAGGGGAGGGACGACCATGCGCGTGGCCGCCATCTATGACATTCACGGAAACCTTCCCGCACTCGAGGCGGTACTCGAGGAGATTCGCCAAGCAGGCGTAGACCAAATCGTAGTTGGCGGGGATGTGATGCCCGGCCCGATGCAACGGGAGGCGCTCGCCTGCTTGCTCGACCTGAGGATTCCCGTTCAGTTTCTCCAGGGGAACGGCGAGCGCGAGATCCTTGCTCTCCGGGCGGGCAGGCAAACCGGTAACGTCCCAGAAGCATATCGGGGAATCATGGAGTGGGCGGCTCAAGAGCTACTCCCCGAACACGAGCGGCTGGCAGCGAGCTGGCCCTTGACTTTGCGAGTCGCGATCGAGGGCTTGCGTGAGGTCCTCTTTTGCCATGCGACGCCGCGGAGCGACACGGAGATTTTCACTCGCTTGACGCCTGAGGAGCGACTCACACCGATTTTTGAAGGACTCGAGGAACGCTTGGTGATCTGTGGCCACACCCACATGCAATTCGATCGGACGATCGCCGGAATCCGAGTGGTCAATGCCGGAAGCGTGGGCATGCCCTTTGGCCAACCGGGTGCCTATTGGCTCCTGCTGGGCCCCGGCGTCGAATTTCGGCATACGAACTACGATTTCACCAAGGCTGCCGAGCGCATCCGAGTGCGCTCGTACCCCCAGGCTCAGGAGTTTGCTGACCGAAACGTCCTCCAACCGCCTTCCGAGGCCCAGATGCTCGAAGCCTTCGGCCGGGCCGAGTTGAAGCAAGCTCAAGGATCGTAGCCGTCGATCGCTCTTCCCCATCCCCGTGCACCCGGCTATCCTGAGCGGTGCTGGTTCCGCTCCTCCCCGCTCGGCGCTCAAGGACCAACTGATGAACTCGATCATGGTCATTCACCCATACAAGAAGGACGGAACCTGGGTCTTTGATGATCTCAGGGTTGGGCTCCATCAGGAGCCCTTTGTGGCCGGAGCCGATACAGTACTCGACCGGCTCGTTGAAGGATTGCCCCGTGCAGATCAAGGCTTTACCCTCCTCTTCTCAGCGCAGCCATTTCCTGGCTACCAAGCAGTTTTTGAGTGGCGGCGGGAGGAATATGGGGGCAGCTGGTATTTCAGTCCCGTCCTCCAGATGGAAGGATGGTTGTGTCCGGCACTGGTTAAGTATTTCGAGAAGGCGCCGCAGCGGATCTACGCCCAGGCAAAGCCCAAGAACGCCTGACGTGCGGGTTGTGGCGGAGTTTTTGGGTCCGCGGCTGCGAACCACTTGCACCGGGCGTATTGCGCAGCTAGGTTTGGAAAGCCAGGCGCAAGCCTAGGTCCTACCCCGCTCCGCTCGATGGCGAATAGCCATCCCTGCCGCGGAACCTTCCCTCTGTCTCCGATCCCCACCGGCTTCCGACCCCCGGGCACTACAAGCTTGACCGGTGCGTGCCCGCCGATGTGTGTCCCACCTACCACCACCCCTCCTTCAGAAAGGATAATCCGCACATGCTTTTCGCCCCTTCGCCGAAAGTACGTTCCGCTGTTGGCTCGCACCGATCATCCCGTCGTCTTCAGCTCGAGGCACTCGAGGATCGCATCGTACCTTCCAGCACTGACGCGACGAATTTACTCAGCCCGAGCCCTTCAGCGGGGTCCACGCAGGACTCACGATTGTCAACGCAAACCAGCTTGGCTACTTCGGCAAACCCCGCGCTCGCGGGCCAGTCGGTTGTTTTCACTGCCACCATCACAGGGGCACCGGGGGCTCAGCCCAGCGGTGTGGTTGTCTTTCTTGATGGATCGACGAGCATCGGTCAAGGATCCGTGAGCACGTCCGGTGGGACGACCACGGCGAGCTTTAGCACATCGAGCCTGGCGGCCGGCAGCCACAACCTTGCTGCCTATTACACCGGCGACAGCAGCGATGCACCCAGTGTGGGAAGGCTGACCCAGACGGTGAACACGGCCGGCTCGAACACCACCGGCTCTACCGGCTCTGGCGGCGATAGCGGCGGCCAAGGGAAAACCGCCACGAGCACGTCCGTGGTTGCCTCGGCGAATCCCTCGCTGGCAGGTCAGTCGGTCACGTTCACGGCTACGGTCACAGGGGCACCGGGGGCTCAGCCCGGCGGTGTGGTTGTCTTTCTTGATGGATCGACGAGCATCGGTCAAGGATCCGTGAGCACGTCCGGTGGGACGACCACGGCGAGCTTTAGCACATCGAGCCTGGCGGCCGGCAGCCACAACCTTGCTGCCTACTACACCGGCGACAGCAGCGATGCACCCAGTGTGGGAAGGCTGACACAAGTGGTGAATCAGGAGGACGCCACGATCCTCACCGTCTCGGCAACGACCGTGCCGGTCGGCCAACCCCTGACGCTCGTAGCTACAGTGAGCCTGGCCTCTGCCGAAAACTCGACCGGATCGGTGACGTTCTTTGATGAGAATACATCGCTGGGGACGGTGCCGTTGGGCGGCGGTTCGGCAACCTTCACGACCTCCTCGCTGTCACTGGGCCGCCATTCGCTGTCGGCCGTGTATACCGCGGATAGCGATCAGACAACCCACAGCTCCGCGCCGGTAACTGTGACCGTCGGCACCCCGAATCAGCGATTCGTGGTGGAATTGTATATGAGCCTCCTTCAGCGGCAGCCGGATGCGGGCGGCTTGACTGCCTGGACTGCTGTTCTCGACCAGGGGGTTGGCCGCACTCAGGCCGCGCTGGCGATCCAGCAGAGTCACGAGTCGCGCGGCAACCAGGTAGACGCCCTCTACGAGCGCTTCCTTCACCGCAAGGCTGATTCCTCCGGCCTCAACGCCTACGTCGCCCTCCTCTTCGCAGGTGGGACGCTGGACGATGTGCGGATCGCCCTGACCAGTTCGTCCGAATATCTCCAAGCGCGGGGGGGAGGCACGAACAACGGCTATGTGATGGCCCTTTACGAAGACGCTTTGAACCGCTCGCCCGATGCGGGCGGCCTGGCGACCTTCTCCCAAGCGCTGAACCAAGGGCTCACTCCTCGCCAGATAGCGGCCGCAATTTTTTCGAGCAAGGAGAACTTGCAGGATTTGATCGGGGCTTATTACCAACAATTCCTGAACCGCGCCGCTGACAACAGCGGGTTAAGTGCCTACGTTCAGGCCATGCAGGCTGGCACGCAGGATCAAACCGTCATTGCCGTCTTGCTTGGCTCGGACGAATTCTACTCACAGGTCTAGCGAGGCTTGGATGTGCAAAATCGACCCCTCGCAACTCCCCCGTTGCGAGGGGTCGATTTTGCTACCCGGACCGGAGCCGACCCTGGACAAAGAGAACCATAATCAATCGTACTGATTTCTCAGAAAATCCTCTGGGCAAGAGGAACGCACCAGGAATGGAGAGGACCCCTTTTATTCAATCGATTTGGCAGCCAGGGACCGCTTGACGTTCGGTTCTCGCCCAGCGAGGATTCAAGCAGTTTCACGGGGTATCCCAGCAACGGGAAATCAGAGTGCGATAGGGCCCGTCGCCGGAAAGTCAGGCACCCCTCCGGGGCAAGCATCGGCTTCGAGAACGAGCTCAATGATGCAGTCATCGTAGGCTGCTCGGAAACGGTCGCCCCGGGACTTCATGAACTCCTTACAAGCAGCTTCAGCCTCGCTGCGTGTCAGATAGAGCCCGATTACCTCCCTGCCGACTTTGGGCATACCTCTGTCCAGATAGCTTTGTCGAGCAACAGCGCGAAATTTGTCAGTCATAGCGATGGTCCTTGTTGCGAAAGAGTCCGACGATACGAGTAGCGTCAACGCTCCGCCGCCGGACGGTCCAGGGCCGCTTGCCGGCACAACGTCATCCCCGGCACGTGAATCTGCCGGGCCAGGTTCACCAGACCGAGTAAGCGGATCAGGTAGTAGGTCAGGTCCACTTCCCACCAACGCAGCCCATGCCGGGCGGAGCGCGGGAACGCATGATGGTTGTTGTGCCAACCTTCGCCGAGGGTCAATAGGGCGACCCACCAGAGGTTCGTGGAGGCATCCCGGGTCGAGTAGTTGCGATAGCCCCACAAGTGCGTGGCGCTGTTAACCAGCCAGGTCGCATGGTAGAGCAGCGTCGTGCGCACGAACATCCCCCACACAAGCCACGACAGCCCCTCGCCGCCCCAGATTTCGCCGAGTGTGAAGAGCAGCACCGCAGCGACTAGCGACCCCAGGAAGTGGTAGCGTTGCAGGAAGCGGAGGACGGGGTCTTTCACCAAGTCCATGACATACCGCCCGTAGCGGCGCGGATCATCGAGAGCCGGGTCGTACGGCATCCACCACAACAGATGCGCCCACCAGACGCCGTCGCGGGGGCTGTGGGGATCGCCCTCCGTGTCGCTATGCTGATGATGCATACGGTGAACCGCGACCCAGCGCAAAGGCCCTCCCTGATTCGCCAGAGTTCCGAGGATGGCCAGGATGTATTCCACGAACCTGGGGGTTTGGAAACTCCGGTGCGTCAGCAGGCGGTGGTAACCCATGGTCACGCCGAACCCCGCGGCCAGGTAAAGGACCAGGCAAACCACAACGGCGGTCCAAGAGAACGTGAACGGAGCCAGTACGACCCCTGCTTGAATGGCGCTCCACCAGAGCAGGTGGGACCAATTCAGTCGGGGCCGACCAGCCTTCGCCGGGCTCGAAAGAGGGAGCGTAGTAATGGCAATCTCCTTGCCTTGGTTAGTCGCTATGAACAGATCGCAGGACGCCACGGTGCGTCAACCGCGCGATCCCCTACCTCGATCATCCGAGCCGGAAATCCTCTTGGATTCAAATCAACTGGCTTTCCGCGGCGACCATCCGATCATAGAAGGCGATCACGGCTCTTTCCTTCGCTTCGGCGGAGGCGCCGTTCAGGCTTTCGACTTGCAGATGAAGCGGATAGATCCGTTCAGACGTTGGCCCATGGCATCGATGCGTTGCAGACGATCCTTGAGGGTCCAAGAAGATGCCGGCCAATCCGCCGCCGGCAGCGCTTCTTGGGAAAGGGTAGCGCCACGGGACAGCGCTTTGGTTTTCGTCTTCATGGAAGTCCTTCGCCTTGTGACTTTCAGAAGGGGACTACGCGAGGCTGGAGCGCCCGGTGCCTTAGCGGCGCGCTCCATTGTCCGCGGGAAGGCTGCCCTTGCGGATGGCGTTTTGTTTGCGCAGGTAAGCGCGTCGACGCGTCTCGCAGGGCTTCTCGTAGTATTTGCGCTTGCGGAGTTCTTTCGTGATCCCGCTGCGCTCGAGTAGTTTCTTGAAGCGGCGCAGCGCCGCACCAATCGGCTCGCGGTCATGGACACGCATCCGTAGAGTCATGCTTTCTCCGCAAAGGAGGAAAGTCCTGCATGGGTCGAGTTCATCTGCCGTCTGCTATCCTTCCCACACTACTAGCGCCGGCCGCCGCCGTAACCACCGCTGCCGCCACGGCCGAAGGCGCCGCCGCTGCGGCCCCCGGCGCCACCCCGTCCCCCTTCCTCTCGAGGCCGGGCCTCGTTAACCGTGAGGGTGCGGCCAACCGACTCCTTGCCATTTAGGGCGGCGATCGCGGCCTGCGCCTCGTGGTCGGTCTTCATTTCCACGAAGCCGGACCCCTTGGATCGTCCTGTATCTCGGTCGATGATGACCTGGGCCGATTCCACTATGCCGTGGGCCTCGAATAGCTTCACGAGATCGTTGTCGCTCCCGGCATAGCCCAGGTTGCCCACGTACAATTTCTTACCCATTGGTTAATTCCACAAAAAGCGGCCGCTCGCTCTGAGCGGAGCAGTGAGTCCGGTCCGCCAACAGAAACAACCCACCACCGCGGCTTGCGGTGGTAGATTCTCAGTCAAGCGCCGGCGTCTCCGCTGCCACCGGATCGGGCATTGGCTCCTTGACGATTTGCAGGAAACAGAGCCCTTTTTTCTTGGCCAGCACATCCGCAACCTTCGCATCGGCCGCAGCACGCTCGTTGTAGTCAAAGATCGCCAACTGTTTCATCCCCCCATCGAAAACGCCCCAACGGGCACGCATGCGGGGCGGCGCTTTTTTCACTCGTGTTTTCTTGCCTTTGGGCGCCGCTGGAGCCTTTGCTTTCCGTGGTTTCTTGGACGGCGCCGCCACGGTTGGCGTCTCCGAGGCAGTCGCTGCGGACTGCTCCACGTGATCGGCTTGCTCGCGCAACGCACGTCGATTCAAGATCCGGCCTGCCATGATTGTCTGCTCTCCTCGTTCGAGTTAAGGAAATTCTTGGGGCTGTCCTCAAGCCAATGGCTTACTCCGATGTTCTCGTTTCTTCGCGCTGGAAAGCGAGACCATTACTGCGCATGTTTCGGGTGCCCTTTTGCGATCGAATGAATATGGGCCGTGGTGAAGCGAATCGGCGATCCGAGCCGTAGCTTCGATAAACTCGTAATGGTCGGCCTCACGGCCAGCGCGCCAGAGAATTGGAAACCGCGGATGTCGGTGATCCGGACCAGCAGGGTTTCGCCAGCGTAGGGCCCCGTGCGGGTTAAGAGAGTAAGCTTGATGAAGTCGCCGACCTTTAACGCACGAATCTCTTCCCGGAGCTCGACGTCGTCAATGCCTTGCCGACGCCGCATCCCCTCGATGTCCTCTACCACAATCGAGTTCTGCATGTCGGGTCCTTTCGCTACCCAGTTGGAAACGAGACGCCGGGCGACGTAGGGCGTTTGAACGATGGCGCATGCCACACCTGCTACACCTCACGCCCATGCGGGTTACCATGCTCACCAGTTCCTTGGCATGGACCGTCAACAACAATCGGACATGGGCGCCCGTCGCCAGCG
>DATGIQ010000237.1:0-29027 GCA_035295665.1 Gemmataceae bacterium
AGCCGGCTCCAAACGGTTCCCTCCTTCAATCCGAGCTGGCGTGCGGCCGCGGCTCGACTCTGCCCTTCCCAGAAGCACAACACGAAGGGTGCTCGGTACTTCTCCGGGAGGCGCTCGATTTCCTCATCGAGGATGGATTGCACTTCTTTCCAGGCGATGTCCCACGGAGGATTCGGAGACGGTAGCGTCTTCGCTTTGCCCTCGTGTGTTCGTCGCCGGATGGCTGCCTTTCGTGCGTTCATGGCGGTGCGATAAGCGACTCCATGGAGCCAACTGGCCAGTGCCTCGGGTTTGCGGATCGAGCCGGCATTGCGCGCCAGCACCAAGAAGGTGGCCTGGAACGCGTCCTCAGCGTCCTGCAAATGGTGGAGCACATGCCGGCAGATGCCCAGGACCATGGGCCCATGCCGGCGGACCAGCGCCGTAAAGGCCGTCTGATCTTGGTGCGTGGAAAACTCCGCGAGCAGTTGGCAGTCGGTCAAGTCGCTGGCCTTGTTCACAGCGGCGAGCCGCCGAATGTGCCCGAGGACGGCGTCGAGTTGTCCTTTTGCCATGTGTTTGCGTCTCCAGATCGGCGTGTGCCTTCATAGGAATAGTAGCCAGTGGCGGTAAATCCTTCGCATTTTTTGGTGATTCATCCCAATCATCTCCTGGCCGGGACCTTTGGAGCGCGTACTCAACCTGACTTCCCTGCGGATCGCCATGCCCGTTGACGCACAAACCAATCGGCTGAACGATGTGGTAGGATCGCAGCCCCAGAAAATATTGGGACCCCCCGTCCGAATAACCTTACAATCGTTGAGACCAAGATTCCTCAGCGTGGTCGCAAATACCTACCAAGGAAGGAAAGAGCGTGGATCGCGCAACTAGTGGCGTTATGCACCAGATGCTTGGTGCGATGCTGATCTTCCTTGGGCTTTTCTTGGTCAACTTACTCAATGGTGCATCGAGCCCCGCTTGCGACCACCAAGATCTGGTCATTGAAGAGGTCTATTTTCGCCAAGGAGACAATGTCCTGGCGGGGTCGCTCTTTCGGCCCAGGCTCGCTGGCCAGCACCCGGCAATCATTCTGATCCTGGGCTCTGGAGCGCAGGATCGAGCCTATGGCGGCGTGGGCACGGCTCTGGGAATGCACTTTGCCCGTCACGGCTTCGTGTGCCTGGCCTGGGACAAACCTGGCGTCGGTAAATCGTCGGGGGATTATCAGACGCAAACTTTCCGGGACCGAGCCGATGAGGCACTGGCAGCGATGCGATTCCTCCGAGGAAGAGATGAGGTGCGCCCCGACCGCATCGGCATCTGGGGCCATAGCCAGGGCGGGATGGTTGCACCGCTGGCTGCCTCGCGGAGCAGCGACGTGGCATTCGTCATCGAGGTTGCGGGCTGGCAAGGACCAGCCTGGCAACAAGATCCGGTTCGGGTTGAGGCCGAGCTACGGGCCGCCAATTTTTCCGAAGCGGACATTCAAAAGGCGGTCGCCTTCACCCGGATGCGGATGGACCTCATTCGCGGAACGGGTCCGTTTGAGGAACTGGAAAAGGCCCAGGATAGGGTTCACAAGTTCTCTTGGTTCAAGGCTGTCCACCGCTGTGACCGGGGACTCTTCTACTCGGCACGGCGACTCGTCGAATACGATTCGGAGGCGAGCTGGGAGAAGGTCCGCTGCCCCGTCCTGGCGATCTACGGCGACAAAGATGTTTCGTCGGGACCGCCGGAAGGGCTCTTAGCCATTATTCGCCGCGGTCTAAGGAAGGCGGGGAACCAGGATCTTACGATTGCCATCTACCCCGATGCCGATCATTCGCTCTGCAAGACGGAGGCCAGTGGCCGAAAGGAGCGCGACAAGCAAGCTGAGCGGCAGAAGACAGCAGACGCTCCCAATTTCGTACCCGGTTATCTGGATGAGATGACCACCTGGCTGAACAAGAGAGTTGGTTCCCGGCCATGATTTTTCAGGCGCTTTTCCGCAGTGGCTGGGATTCGAGATTCAAAAGAAGTCGCTGTCGTTCCGCCGCGGATTGGTCGAACAGATGGCGGAATAGTGCAGCATGCACTTCGGTTAGAGTGGCTCCGCGTCGGCGCATCACTTCCCGTGCCGTATCCAGCAATTGAGACAGGCTCCTGTTCGTTGCCAGCGTACCGTTCCAACACGCGGAGTAGGACGGGAAATATCTCGGTAGAAGTCTTCCCGAGGGCAACAAATTGCAAAAGATTCCCACGTTCGTTCCGGTATTGAGCAGCGTGCCCAGGCCGATTTTGGTGTGATCCCCCAGGAAGCATCCGACCTTGGTCAAACCGGTCATCACCGGCCGGCCACCGACGGTCACGGTCACCGGACCGTAATCGTTTCGCAAATCGCTACTCTGGGCCCCGGCACCGATGTTTACCCATTCGCCCACGTAGCTGTGGCCCAGAAAACCATCGTGATACTTGTTTGTGTGACCGTGGAGGATGCTGGCTTCCACTTCGCCGCCGACTCGGCAATCGGGTCCCAGGGTCGTGCCGGCTCGTATCTTCGCACCCAGAATGTGGGTGCGTGCACCGATGAAGCAGGGCCCTTCCAGACGGCTAAACGCGGCAACGACGGCTTCCCGGTCGATGACCACCGGTCCGCGCGTCGTGTCCGCCACGACCATGGGATCGAGTCGGGCCGTAGGCTCGATGAACAAGCGCTCCGCTGGACCGACTAACGCCAGGGTAGCTTGCGACCGGCGTGGGAACGGTCCGGTGGCCATGAGCCGGTAGTCCGCGCTCAGTTGCTCCGCGTTCCGTTCGATCAGGTCCCACAGGTAGCGGATCAGAGAGCCGCCCGCCGGCCGCCGGGGCAACTCGCTTTTCCACGTTCCCAGACAGTCCGCAATCGTATCGGGCGAACAATCGGTGAGATATTCGGCGGGGACAATGGCGTAAGCGACTTCGTCTCCAATCATCGCCGCACATGGTCCGCTGGGGCACGGTCTCCGGACTGGGTCGCCGCCCAGGGTAGGCGGAAGCCAGCGGGCATTCACCAAGGCCGTGGCCTCCGAACGTAGCCAGGCCAGATCGTTGATGGGAATGCACGGCTGCTGAGAGCGAAACAGGGGGGCCAGATACGATCGAATGAGGACACCGACTTCCGATCCGGGAAAGGCACGATATTGTTTGCTGCGGAGCGAATCCAGACCGCAGAGAAGCTCGAAGGCAGGCCGGGTGAGGACAAGTGGTTCGAGGTCGGCGACGTGGTGATCCTCGAACAGACAAAGACGCATGACCCAACTCCTTTTGGGCATCCGTGTTCAGTCGGGAGAGGGCGTGCCCTCGCGCCGATGAGCAAGCGGGCTGCCGCGGGCACCAGGCAATCCCAGGGCAAACGAGCCGAATTATAGCGGAGATCCGGCCTTGTTTCCTAGCCCGAAAGGATGATGCTTAAGGAGGATGCGTGCAGAGAGCCGGCTGGGTCGGTGGCACGCTGGCCAACAAGAAAAGTGACTATTCACACCACAGAATTGGGACCAGATCGACGAGACGTGCTGATCCTGTGGCTTATTTCCGCCCCGCCGTGGCAAAACTCCCGGGCAAACCGCGACCGCAGTGGCACTCGGACCGATGCGCGTTGATACTTCGGGTAGGATGTTATCGCAATCGATTTTCGGAGGAGTGAGGATGCCCAATGATGCCAAGCTCGGCCTCATTGTTGGAGTAGCCGTCGTCCTTGTGATTTCTGTCGTTTTCTACCGCAAGGAACCGGTGCCATCCGCTTCCCGGGGGGCCGAGCCGGCCGCCGCGGCCGTTGGGTCCAGCAGCACTTCCACGACCCCGCCCCACAACATGAATGTATCCACGAGAGGGAGAGCCCCGGAAGCAGGGAAGCCCGTGGACCCATCGTTATCGGGCCCCGCGATCTTGGCTGCGGGTTCCGAGCCAGACGGGCCGTAACCTTAAAACCATCCCTGTGGAAGAAACGGTCCGATCAGCGTGTAGAGCCCCAGCGCGATTCCCAGTAGGACAAGCACGAACAAAAGCCCGGTGGAAACCCAGGCACCGGTACTGGCGTCGCGTTCTTCCCGTTCCGCCGGAACGGCGCGGAGCTTATCCAGGGCAGGGTACGGTTCACGGCGTAGCGGCAAGATTTCCGGCGTGCTGGCCGGGCGAGCCGACGGAGCGGACGATGCGGGAGGGATTGGCCGTGCGGGAGCAGAGGAACTGCCCGAGGGTGGTGGTTTGACACGGAACACCTTCACGTCTTCTTCCGCATTGCCAGCGCCCGGGCGGAGGCCCGATTCGATCCCTGAATTGGTCCTCGTCGCCGGCGTCGTGGAAGATCCGGGGATGGCGTGCGTCCCGCTCTGCCGCAAACCTTCCAGCAGATTCTCCGCCTTTTCGTACGGATGATTGCGGCGCAGAGCGGTGACGTAATTCTGTACGTCCGCTGATTTCATGGCCTCGGCGAAGGAGCTGTACGGTTTGAGCAGATGGTGCGGGTTATGCTGGAGGAGCCGGCCACGCAGCCGCTCGGCTTCATCCTGTTGGCCGGCGGCCAAGGCGGCGTCGGCGGCTAGTACCAAGAATCGGTCGCGCATCTGCGCCTGTCCCTGCCGCCCATAATCCTCAGCCAATTCGCGGTAGATCCGTGTTACCTGTTCGGCGGAAGGCATCGGTCGTCTCCAGGATGGGTAAATCCGCCTCGTCCCCCAACTCTCTACAATAATTGATGGCATTCGCTTTGGCGAGTCCGTCTGCGACCGGCCCTCGCCGTCGGCCGACCAGCACCGGACGGGAGAGGCGCACACTCCGGATTTGCAGGCCGAGGAGATTGCATGCCCACCCATTCCACCCTTCCGTTGGCCGATGTCCGCGTTCTCGATGCTTCCCGGGTGCTGGCCGGGCCGTTTTGTGGTCAGCTGCTCGGCGATCTGGGGGCGGACGTGATCAAAGTGGAACGTCCCGGCAGCGGCGATGAAACCCGCGCCTGGGGTCCTCCCTTCGTCGGCGCGCTGAGCGCCTATTACCTATCCTGCAATCGCAACAAGCGTGCCATCACGCTCGATTTGGCTCACGGAGAAGGGCTGCAATTGTTTCAGCAGTTGGTCCGCAAATGCGATGTCCTGCTGGAGAATTTTCGTTCGGCCAGCGCGGACCGCCTGGGGCTGAGCCCGGAGAAGCTCCTGGCGCTGAACCCCCGACTCATTGTCTGCTCGATCTCGGGGTTTGGTCGGACGGGGCCCCTGAGCGAGCTGCCCGGTTATGATTTCGCGGTGCAAGCGCTGAGCGGCCTGATGAATATCACCGGGCCGATCGATGGACCGCCTTGCAAGGTCGGCGTCGCCGTGACGGATGTCTTGACTGGGTTGTATGCGGCGTCGGCCGTGCTGGCCTGTTTGCATGCCCGGTCCCGCTCCGGACATGGCTACGCCGTCGACCTGGCCCTGCTCGATTGTGCGGTGGCGGCCCAGGTGAACGTGGCTCAGGCTTACTTGACCAGCGGCATCGTGCCGCCGCGCCAGGGGAATGCCCACTTGCAAATCGTCCCGTATCAGCTGTTCGCCACGGCGGATAGCTGGATCGTGCTGGCCGTCGGGAACGACGGGCAGTGGCAGCGCTTCTGCCGCGCTGCCGGCCGAAATGATTGGGCCGCCGATCCGCGCTTCACGACGAACATCTTGCGTGTGCAGAATCGCGAGGTCCTGGTGCCGCTGGTGCAAGAAGCCATGAGCCAGGTCAGCACTGCCGAATGGCAAGAACGGCTGCGTGCCGCGGAGGTGCCTCATGCGCCCGTCTGGGATTACGCCACGCTTTTCGCGCATCCCCAGGCGGCGGCCCGCGGCTTGCGCGTGACGGTGCACGATGCCGACGGCCGGCCGGTCGATCTCGTTGGGGCTCCCTTCCATATTGCCGGTGCGGCGTTGCCGGATGCGACGATGCCGCCCCGGTTGGGGCAGGATACCGATCGGGTGTTGAGCGAGCTGCTGGGCGTGGATGCGCAGCGTCTCTCGCGTTTGCGGCAGCAGGGAGTGATTTGAGACCGCAGGAATCTCGCCGCTTCCGCGTCCTCATTCATAAGCAATCGCCTCGGTGATTCGGATCCGCAGTGCACGCAGCGCCGGCCAACAACCGGCCAGAGTGGCCAGAACCAACGTCAGGCCGATCAAGACGCCCGCCGCCTGCCAGGAAATCCGCAACGGGAAGAGGAACCCGGATTCTTCCACCATGATAACGCGGATCGCGTACCACTCCAGCGGGATGCCGAAGAGGATGCCGATCACCGAGCCGATCAAGCCCATCAGCATTGCCTCCGCCAACACCGAGCGAAGCACCTGCCCCTGCGAGGCGCCGATGGCCCGGAGCAGCCCTAACTCACGGCGGCGTTGCAGAACAGAAATGAGCAACGCCGTCACGACGCCGAGCCCAGCGACGATGCCCACGATTGCCTCCTGCACGTAGAGCAGGCCGTACAGCCGCCGGATCGCGGAAGATACTCCCTGCCGCAATTCGCCGCGGGTGATCGCGACTAACCCATGCTCCGCTCCCCAACGGCGGCCCAACGTTTCACGCACCGATTCGGTATCGCCCTTGGGGTTACGAAGATAGACATCGAAGAGATCGATCAATGGATCGCCAAACTGCTGGCGATAGAAGGCGCGGTTGATGAACACCGCCCCGCGGTTCCAGGTGTAATCCACCAGCGTGCCGACCACTTGCAACTCGAGTGGCCCTTTCGGGCTCGGAATCCGAAGCCGGTCGCCCGCGCCGACGCCGTAGAGAACGGTGAAATTCTCCGAAACCAAAACGGTACCGGGTTCGGACAAACGACGGTAGTTTTGACGCTGCGTGGCCGGGATGCGGGGCGACGTGATGGAAAAGTTCGTAATGTCCACCGCGATCAGCGAGATGATCTTGTTCTGATAATCGATGCGCTGAAATCGAACGGGGATGACGGCCTCCACTTCCGGCATGGCCGCGATCTGTTGCCCCAGGCCATCGCGCATCGGGACGGTTTGGCCTCCGGTAGTGATCGGTCCATTGGAGGTCACGAACAAATCGGCAGCGATCAATCCATCCAGCCAGGCGAAAATGGCATCCTCGCTGGTCGTGATGATGCCGGCTGTCTCGAACATCAGTGCCACGACGGCGGCGACGGCGGCAATGACCAATCCCGTGCGGCGAGGGCTGCGCGTCAGGTTGTCCGCGGCGAGGCGGCCGTAGATTCCCAGCAGCAGCCGGCTGACCGGTTGCAGCAAGCGTGCCACCTGGGTCGCCAAGAGCGGCGTGGCCACCAGCAAGCCCAGAAAAATCAGCACGATGCAGCCGAAGCTTCCCGCCCGGTTCGGCAGCCGATCCCGCAACGCCAGGCTAGCGATGCCGGCGGCGATCAGCGAGCTGCTGCTGCCTAGCGGGAGCAGGGACGCGGTCCATCTTCGCCGCGGGGGAGTCCGCCGCACAACCGCAGCCGGTTCGTGCAAGGCAGCCTGGATCGCCGGCACCAGTGCGGCCAAGAGGGAAGTGAGCAAGCCCGCAAGGACGGCAACGGTAAAGAGCGTTGGGCTGATGCTCGGCGGACGAGCCTCCAGAGGCACAAAAATGTCCGTCAAGACCTGTTCGATCGCACCCAACCCAACGTGTGCCAGGGCCGCGCCCAGGGGAACGCCACCGAGCGCCCCGCCCAGGCCGAGCACCCCTGCTTCGCCGGCAAAGAGGGCAGCGATCTGCCCGCGCGTCGCCCCCAGGGAGCGGAGAATGCCGATCTCGGGACTCCGCTCCGCCACACTGACCGAGAGCGCGTTGTAAACCAAAAAGAGCCCCACCACCAACGCAGCCAGACCGCCAAGCGAAAATGCCACCTCCAGCCCAGCCATGACATCACGGACGGAGTCCACATCGGCTTCGGGAGTACGGACTGCCGCTTTGCCGCCAACGTGTTCCTCCAGCCGGCGGCGAACTTCGTCCCGGTCGGCACGCGGTTCCAGGGCCACGCCGATCTCCGTGACCACGTCCGGCTGTCCCAGGACCTTGGCTGCATCGGCGAGGTTCATCACCAGGATGTTCCCGCCCAATCCTGCCGCGGCCCCATGGGCATCGATCGTGCCGGCTCCGGAGAGCTGTTGCTCCTGTCCGCCCGCGCGCACCCGGATCGTCCGGATATCTTGGCCAAGACTTTCCGCCAGCCCTTGACCCACGAATACGGCCTTCCGTCCCGGCAAAAATGCGAGGGGATTGGTCACCCGGACTTCCAGTCCCCACGGATTGTCGGCCATTTTGTCGCCAGTGAACGAGACGCCGAGCAGCAAGGCCGATCGGCTGCTCAGCCCCGGGAGAACGGCTCGGCCAAGCACGATCGGTCGAAGATGCCGCACCCCGGGAATTCGAGCCCGTGCTAATTCCTGGACCAATGCACGCGGGACGCCAAAATCGCTGTTGCTGATTTGCAAATCGTACGTGCCGGCCAGGGGATTAATGGCGGCCTGGCCGGCCTGGACCATGGTTTGCTTGAGCATCTGGGTAGCGACGAGGATAGCCACGCCGAGTGCGATACTGACCACGATCAGGATCGCCCGCGACCAGCGCCGGCGCAAATAACGCAGGCTAAGGGTGCGGTACAGAGAGAGCATGCTGGCCTCGCAACAGTTTCTCACCGTCCACCAGGCCGTCCCGGATTATGACGATACGATCGGCGTGGGCCGCGGCGGCCGGGTCATGCGTTACCATGACGACGGTTCGGCGTCCAGCTTCGGGCAGGGCGCGAAGGATGGCCAACAGTTCGGCGCTGGCGGCCGAATCGAGGTTCCCGGTCGGTTCATCGCAGAGCACGGCTTGGGGCTCCATGACCAGAGCACGGGCGATGGCCACGCGCTGCATCTCCCCGCCAGAGAGCTCCTCGGAAAAGTGCTCGGCCCGCGCGTTCAGCCCCAACCGCTCCAGAGCCTGGCGGGCGCGCGGCAGGGCCTGGCTACGCGATTCACCGTTCAAAAGGAGGGGCAGCGCGACATTTTCCGCCGCGGTCAGGGTCGGCAGCAGGTTGAAGAACTGAAACACGAAGCCGATATGCTGGCGGCGCAGCAGCGCCCGTTCACGGTCGGAGAGCGTCTGCAAATCACGGCCCTGGAAGAGGGCCCGGCCGCTCGTTGGCGTATCCAGAGCGCCCAGGAGATGCATCAATGTCGATTTGCCGGAACCGCTCGGCCCCATGATGGAGACAAACTCACCTGCGGCGATGCGCAGACTCACACCGCGCAGGGCATGCACCTCACGCCGGCCCTGCTGGTAGGTCTTCGTGACATCTTGCAATTCCATCATGAGCGCGTGGCTAATGGGTGGCAGTGGATTTAACCATTTCCGTGACGGTCGAGCTCGGCAAACAGCTCACGCAGGGACAAGCTGTAGCCGGGCAAGATTGGGCTACCATCAAGCATTTGCGTTTCATCGAGCATCGTTGACTGGTCGGGTACGGTATAGACCGTTACGGTGCGGCCCTCCGGGTCTACCAGCCAAACCATCCGGACTCCGGCCGCGAAATACTCGCCACACTTCCGAGTCAGTTCCGCTGCGGTGTTGCTTTTACTCAGCACTTCCACGGCAAGGTCCGGCACGAGGTGGGGAATCGGCTCCGTGGGAACGCATCCATTCGGGATGCGAGCCCAGGAAGCGGAAGCCACATCCGGAATGCGTACCAGGCCGGGAAAGAGACGCACCATGCCATCCGCACCGGTCACAAGCCCCAGGTTCCGCGGCCGGACGAAGTCGTCAAGAAGCGTGGCCATCAAGCCCGCCAAGAGGGATTCGCGGTAGCCCGTGGCTTTCTCCACCAGCACGCCATCCACCAACTCGCACAGCCGATTTTCACGCTGCTCCAGGTCGACAACATCGGCTTCGGTGGCCTGGCCCGGTGAGGGGTGAAGCAACACATGGGAAGCGGGAATGCCGCCAAGCTGGACGAGCAAGTCAGCCAGGGTACAGACGTTTCTGGACGGGCTCAATACCGTGCTCATGGATGATTCCTTACGGACTTCTGCCCGGCACTATTTTCGGAGACATGGAGCCCAAAGACAAGAGAGGCCGGATGCCGGATTCGGGCAGCAATGAGATGCGGAAACGTCCGCGCGCAAAAAAAAAGGGCGGAGTCAGCACGTTGCTGGCCCAACGCCCTTCACCGTAGCCATGAGCCATCCTGGCTTCAATCCAACCCTAGGTCATCCTTCGTACAAATGCAAGTCGCCCGTGGGAAATCTTTGGACCACGAAAAAAGGGGGCTGGAACTTGAATTGGAGAGTTCCGGACACCGTTTTTCGTGGTACTTTCTCACAATCCCAGCACGTCATTCATCGTATACCGCCCCGGCGCTCGGCCACCCAGGAATTTGGCGGCTTGCAAGGCGCCTCGGACATAGCAATCGCGTGTGTGCGCCCGGTGTGTCAGCTCTAGCGTCTCACCCAGCGTGCTGAAGACGATCGTATGTTCCCCGACATTATCGCCAACGCGGATGGCATGCACGCCGATCTCCTGAGGCGGACGTTCCCCAACCAGCCCTTCCCGGCCGTGGCGCAATTCCGTCTGTCCCATGGCTTCCTGGATAATGCGCGCGAAGTGCAGGGCCGTCCCGCTCGGCGAATCTTTCTTGAAGCGGTGATGCCGCTCCAGGATCTCCACATCAAAACCCTTATCCCGCAACGCATGTGCCGCCTCGCCAACTAATTTCATGAGCACGTTGACCGCCAAGCTCATGTTCGGAGCCATGAGCAAGGCCGTTTCGTGTGCCGCGGCCTCGATCTCCTGTCGCTGTGCTGGATTGTGCCCAGTCGTGGCCACGATGAGCGGAATCCGCCGAGCGACACACTGCGGCAGAACAGCCATGGTGCCTTGCGGCGTGGAGAAATCAATCAGTGCATCGAGACGGATTTCCGCAGGGAGTTCCGCGCGCACCGGTACGCCCAATCGGCCTAGGCCGGCCAATTCACCCACATCGCGATTCTGCCACGGGTGCCCGGCGGCATCGAGGGCGAACGCGACAGCCAATTCCTTATCTTCCTGAGCCAGTTGCAAAATCCGCTGGCCCATCCGTCCGCAGACGCCGTTGATCCCGATCACGGTTTTCATCCCACCCTCGATCCGGTGAACGTGAAGGCTGAGGGGCCAAATTAGGAATAGACCTCAATCGCCTTGATGATCTCGTCCAGTTCGTTGGGTACCTGGACGGGCCGGTTGGCAAATGTCGCGCGGCGGACGCCCCGTTTGCCGAGTACTTCGTCGAATGCCTTCTGATCGGCGCTGTGGTAAGCCACCGTTGCGGTCGGGTCTTTGAGCTGGTGGCCGGTCAGAATGCACACCAGCCGTTCGCCAGCGCCGACGACGCCTTCCTGACGCAATTTGCGCGCTCCCGCCACGCTGGCCGCCGAGGCCGGTTCGCACCCCAGTCCACCCGCACCGACCTTGGCCTTGGCGTCGAGGATTTCTTGATCCGTCACCTCGCGCACCACGCCGCCGCAGCGGTCCAGCGCACGCAACGCCTTGGTTAGATTGACCGGCCGATTGATTTCGATGGCACTGGCGATGGTGGCTGCCCGGATCTGATTCCGATCGAGCTCTGCATAATGATCGGTAGCCAATTTTCCCTCCGGACGGCCCTGGTTCCAGCGCAGGCCGGAGCGTTCGTAAAGTTCGTAGAAGGTGTTGGCGCCGGCAGCGTTGATCACGGCCAGGCGCGGCAGCCGATCGAGAAGACCAAGGTCCGCCAGCTCAAGGAACGCTTTGCCGAAGGCGCTGACATTGCCGAGGTTGCCGCCCGGTACGATAATCCAATCCGGCACTTCCCAGCGCAGCGCCTCCAGGACGCGGTACATGATGGTCTTTTGGCCTTCCAGCCGGAAGGGATTGATACTGTTAACCAGGTAAATGCCGAGCTGCCGGGCGACCTGCTGCACCCGCGCCATGGCGTCATCGAAGTCGCCGGCAATCTGGACGGTGAGCGCGCCATGGTCCAGCGCCTGGGCGAGCTTCCCATAGGAAATCTTGCCGCTGCCGATGAACACAATGGCCCGCATGAGATTGGTGGCCGAACAGAACACCGCCAACGACGCGCTGGTGTTGCCGGTGCTGGCGCAGGCGGCCCGACGAGCCCCGACCATGCGGGCGTGGGTGAACGCGGCCGTCATGCCGTTGTCCTTGAAGCTCCCCGACGGGTTGAGGCCCTCGTACTGGAGAAATAGCCGGCCGGATTCAACCCCAACATAGGTGGCCACGGCGTCGGCTCGTTGCAGGATAGTTTGTCCCTCTCCGATGGTGAGTACCTGGTCCGGTGAGGCGAAGGGCAGCAGCTCGCGGAAACGCCAGACACCGCTGAAGTTGAGTGGATTGTGCCGCTGTGCCCACTTTGCCTCGAAATCGCGCAATGACCGCGGCGGCGTCAGCCGATCCCAATCATATGCGACATCGAGCAAACCTCCGCAGCGGGGGCAAAGAAATCTCGTGTCGCTCACCTCGCAGGTGGCGGCACAGCTCTGATTGATGCAACGCTGAAAAACAAGGTCCATCGGACTTCTTGACTAGAGATTCGGGATTGGACAACGACCCCACTGCCATACCGAAACCGTGCGCACGACGCAGCTGAGAAAGCGATCGGGTTCCAAGATGGAAGTGTAGCAAAGGCGGAATCGGTCGTCTATCATGGAGCCCCCAGGCCCGAAGGATGGGCAGCTGCACTGCGCCGATTTACATAGTTTCTCATCCGTGGACGTGATACACTCCTCTCCTGGACGCAATGAATTCTTGACTGATTTGTCGAACGCCAAACCCAGGAGATGCGCGGATGAAACGCATCGTTTGCATCGCGGTGCTGGCAACGGTAGTGGGATCTCTGATGATTCTCGTCACCCTGATCAAGGGAAATCGACTGGAGGCGAAAGGGATCACGTTGCAAGCGCGGTTCGAGGTCACCGAGGCAAGTATTCTCCAGCTCCAGGCGGCCCTTGAATCTGGTCAGGTGACATCCAAGGAGCTGGTCGAACTTTATCGGGATCGGATCGCCGCCTACGATCAGGCAGGGCCCCGGCTCAATGCGATCCGGCATCTGAATCATAAGGCCCAAGAAGTAGCCCGCCAGCGCGATCACGAGCGGCGCAAAGGAAAAGCCAGCGGACCGTTGTTCGGCATCCCTATCATTGTGAAGGACAATATCAATACGGGCAACCAACCGACGACGGCCGGGTCGGTGGCCCTGGAGGGATCCGTACCGACGAGCGATGCCTTCCTCGTCCAGAAGCTCCAGGACGCCGGCGCCATTATCCTGGCCAAAGCTAACCTGACGGAGTTTGCCAACTTCCTGACAAACGGAATGCCGAACGGCTACAGCTCGCTGGGCGATTTCGTGTTCAATCCGTACGATCCGCGGCCAGACCCCACGCAAGCCGACGGCCGGCCGGTCCTCGATCCGGGCGGATCCAGTTCGGGACCCGGAGCTGCGGCAGCGGCGAGTTTCGCGGCGGCCACAATCGGCACCGAAACCTCCGGATCGATTCTGAGTCCCTCCAATCAGAATTCGCTGGTCGGCATCAAGCCGACGGTGGGCCTCGCCAGCCGCACAGGCATTATTCCGATTGCGTCCAGTCAGGACACCGCTGGACCGATGGCGCGCACCGTGACCGATGCCGCGATTGTGCTCGGCGCCATCACGGCCGCCGATCCCGACGATCCGGCCACGCAAGTTCCTGGGCGAACCGTCTACACCGACTACACACAATTCCTGGACGCCGGGGCCTTGAAGGGCGCACGCATCGGCATTGCGTTCGGCCGCGGTCCCCTCGGAGACAACCAGTATTACTACTACAGCCTCAGCACTGCCCAGCGCGCCATCATCGATGCCGCGGTCAATCAGATGAAGGCGTTGGGGGCCGATGTCTTCTTTGTCGAAATCCAGACGGCCGCGGCGCTGGCGGGCTTTAACTCCTCGGTGCTGGAGTACGAGTTCAAGCGCGACCTGAACGCCTATCTCAGCCTGTTGCCGGCCAAATCCCGAGTCCACTCGCTGGCCGAAGTGGTCGCCTTCAACAGTGCCTATTGGAATCAGTACCGCTTCCGCTTCGGGCAGACCATCGCCCAGGCCTCGGCGGCGATCGATCTCAATGCCGCACGGTCGCAGTACCTTTCGGACCGGGCAACCGATCTGAAACTATCGCGCGATGAAATCGACCGGGTGATGGCGGCCAATAATCTCGATGCACTCCTGTTTGGCTCCAACTTTGGTGCCGCAATCGGAGCCAAAGCTGGCTACCCCAGCGTCATTGTTCCCGCCGGGTATCTTTCGACGAATCATGCGCCCTTTGGAGTCACCTTTTTGGGACAAGCCTGGAGTGAGCCGCGCTTGCTGGCGCTGGCTTATGCCTACGAACAGGCAACGCAGTTGCGACAACCCCCGCCCAGCACGCCGCCCTTGCCGTAGTCGTTCACGGTGCCCCTGTCGCGGGGAAACGATTCCGGTGGTCTGCCGGACGTTTCCTCCAAACCCCTTTGGAGGCATTCCCTCATGAGGCAACCGGTTTGGGTCCTGCTAAGTTTGGGCCTGTTCCTCGGCGTCAGCGGGCAGGTTCGAGCCGACTTGATCTACTGGACGGATCTTGGGACGAATGATATCCGGCGTGCCAATCTGAATGGGTCGGGCCAGCAAATCTTGATTAGCGGGCTCCCAGGCCCAGCCGGGATCGTTGTCGATGGAACCGGCAGCAAGATGTACTGGACCGATTATGGCGCCGGCGACATCCGCCGGAGCAATCTGGACGGCACGGGCCAACAGACCCTCATCACCGGGCTTACTGCTCCGGCCGGCATCGATCTGGACGTCGCCAGCGGCAGGATGTACTGGGCCGATGGCAACGGCGACATTCGTCGGGCGAACCTGGACGGCACCGGTGCCCAGACGCTCATCACGAAGCTGGGAGGCGTACGCGGCCTGGCTCTCGACGTGGCCAACGGGAAAATGTACTGGACCGACAATGTTCTGGGGGTGATCCGGCGGGCCAACCTGGACGGCACCGGCATGCAACTGATCGTGAGCGGGCTGCCGGGGCCGCTGGGAATTGATCTCGACGTGGCGGCGGGCAAATTGTACTGGGCCGACACCAGCGGCCTCCGGCGGGCGAACCTCGACGGCACCGGCCGGCAAACGCTCCTCACCGGGCTGCCGGGACCTTCGGGTCTGGCGCTGGACGCTGCGGGCGGCAAGATGTACTGGACCGATTTCATGGGCGGCGCTATCGAGCGGGCCAACCTCGACGGTTCCGGCCGGGAGCTTCTTGTCCGGGGTCTCGTCGATCCCCCCTTGCTCACGCTGGACAGCCGGCTGGCCCCAGTTCCCGAGCCGAGCACGTTCTTGTTACTCACCCTCGGCGGTCTCGGCCTGGTCGGTTATGCGGTCCGGAGGAAGCGCGGATGATGCACGGATCCGGCCCCCCGTCGTTCCTGGCCACGCTCAACCCCCAGCAGCGAGCGGCCGCCGAGCATCCTTCCGGGCCGCTCCTGGTCATCGCCGGGGCCGGCACTGGCAAAACCAAGACATTGGCGGCTCGTGTGGCGGCGCTGATCCGCGGCGGCGCTATTCCCGGGCGCATTCTCTTGCTCACGTTCACGCGCCGGGCAGCCGCCGAGATGATTCGCCGGGCTGGTCAGGTTGTCGGCGAAAGCATCGCTGCTGGTGTCTGGGGCGGTACATTCCATGCTATCGCCCATCGGCTCCTTCGCACGCACACCCAGGCGTTGGGTTTGAGCAAGGGCTTCGTGATCATCGACCAGGGCGATGCCGAAGATTTGCTCCACCTGATTCGCACCGATTTCGATTTGCACCGCGCCAAATCGCGCTTCCCGCAGAAAGGGACGCTCCTGGCAATTTATTCGCGCTGTGTCAACACCGGCGAAACCTTAGAACGTGCCTTGGCCGAACACTTCCCCTGGTGCCAAGCCCACCAAGTCGACATCAAGCGGATCTTCCAGGAGTACAGCCGGCGCAAGCACGAGCGGCAGCTGTTCGATTACGATGACCTGCTTCTCTACTGGGACCAGGCGCTCACTGTCCCGGCCGTCGCTGAGGGCATCGCTGGCCGCTTCCAGCACGTGTTGGTCGATGAGTACCAAGATACCAATCCGATGCAGGCCGCCATTCTGCGAAAGCTCTGGGCCCGTATGCAGCACGCGAATTCCAGCAACTGCTCGCTCATGGTGGTGGGCGACGATGCCCAGTCGATTTACAGTTTTCGTGGTGCCACGGTGAAGAACATCCTGGATTTTCCGGAACTATTCGCCGGCACTACCACCATCACGTTGGAGCAAAACTACCGCAGCGTGGCCCCCATTCTGGAAGCGGCCAACGCGGTCATGCGTACCGCGCCGCATCAGTTCGCCAAAAACCTCTGGTCGGAAAAAACCAGTGGCCACAAGCCCCACCTGGTGACGTGCGCCGATGAGCTGGAACAGAGTCGATTTATCGTCGAACGCATCCTGGCTAACCGCGAAGAAGGCATCTCGTTGATGCATCAAGCGGTCTTGTTCCGTGCCGGCCACAACTCCGATGCATTGGAAGTGGAGCTCAGCCGGCGCAATGTTCCGTTCGTCAAGTGGGGCGGGCTGCGGTTTCTCGAGGCGGCCCACATCAAGGACCTGCTCGCTTTTTTGCGCATCCTCGAAAATCCGCGCGATGAGCTGAGCTGGATGCGGATCCTGCAGATGCTGGAGGGAATCGGTCCCGGCCGAGCACGGCAAGCCATCGATCATCTTCAACAGGGCCACAACGGTCCGGAAGCGCTGCTGACCTGGAAGGCTCCGGCCGCGGCGCGAAACCAGGTGCAAGACTTGGTCCAGCTCCTGCAAGCGCTGGTGGCCGAAGATCCGGAGCCGCCGCTTCCCAGCCAGATCGAGCGGATCCGGTCGTTCTACACCCCCCTGTTTGAGAAGCGCTACGAGCAGCCGCAGATGCGCGTCCGGGATCTGGACCAGCTCGAGCTGCTCGCCCAGCAAGCCAGCAGCCGGGCTGGCTTCCTTGCCGATTTGACGCTGGATCCGCCGGTTTCCACAGGCGACTTGGCCGGACCGCCGCTTCTGGACGAGGAATATGTCATCCTGAGTACCGTCCATTCCGCCAAAGGCTGCGAGTGGGACATTGTTTACGTGATCCACGCCGCTGACGGAGTGATCCCGTCCGACATGTCCACGAGCGACGGGGAGTTGGAGGAGGAGCGCCGGCTGCTCTATGTCGCCATGACCCGGGCCCGCGATCAACTCTACATCGTCTTTCCCTTGCGGTATTATCACCGCAAACACGCCCTGGGAGATGGCCACAGCTTCGCCCAGCTAACGCGGTTCATCGCGCCCGAAATGTTTTCCCTGTTCGAGCGCAGCGGTCGGGGCCGGGACGAGCCGGCTCCCCCAGTCAGTGACGCCGCGGCCACGTCGGTGATCGACGGCGTACAGGAGCGGCTCGAACGACTTTGGTAGGGGTTTAAGTAGCAGCGGAACAGAAAACCGGCAGAAGGCGTCGCAAAACGTATCGCGCAAGGCGCATGCGTTGCGACCATGTTTTGCGAACCGGAGAGCGAGGGAAAGGCGTTGTCCCGTTCGACGGCGCAGAATACTTGGGTTTTGCGATCACCAATGCCCTGCGCGCCCTTTGAGCAGCAGGGGAGCAGGAAACCGACATAAGCGGTCAAGCGGCTTCATCCGGCGTTCCTGTCCTCGGACCGCGGAGCGGTCTGCCGGCACGTCGGTCCGATCATCCAGGAATGTCTCGGGAAATCGCGCTGCACAGAGCGGCGCCGCGAAACCGAGACGCATATGGTTGCCGCGCAGCTTCTTGATAAGGTCCCAGTCAGCGTCATCACGATGAAAGAAATGGGATAACTGCTCCGGCGCTGGGTTGAAATCTCTGTCCGAGCCGTGGGCGGACGCCACTTCGCCGGTAGTGCACGCCTTTCTTCTCCCCACCGACCCCATAGTCCGACGACGATCGCGCTGTTCCCTGTTGGTGGTTGCACCCAAGGCTGCTACGGCTTCGCGGGCTCCGTCGCTTCTTTTAGCTCCAGCAGCAACTTCTTGAAGTCCTCCCGGTCGCGCAGGGCGTCGAGATCCTTGTCTTTCTCCATGTGCGCGGCCTTCTTGTACCCGGCGGCGACGGCCTGTTTCAGCCAGGCCATCGCTTGCTCGGCTTCGGCGTCGGCCTGCTTTGCACCCGCGGGGGAAGGGTCGGCCGCGCGGAGGACGGCGGCGGTGACGGCCCGCCAGCAGGCGGCGTTGTACAGGCTGTCAGCATCGGCACGGTTGAGTTTCTCCCACATTTCGGCGGTCTGCCGGCAGCCCGCGGGGTCTTTCGCCTTCTCGAAGTGCCGCAGGCGTAGAGCCATCACGAACGGAAACAGAGGTGGATCGATGACCTTCCCGGCCGCCCGCTGGACACAGTCATCGATGATTGGCACGGCCTCGGTGCCACGCTCGAGCTTCATCAGGCTTTCCGCCACGCCCCACATGCTCCGGAGCGTGTCGGGGTGGTCGGGGCCGAGCTTGGCCTTGCGCAGCGTCAGCGTCTCCTCGCGGAGCTTGAGCGCGTCGGCGTGGCGGCCAAGGGCGGTATAGCTGTTCGCCAGGTTGTTCATGCTCGTGAGCGTGTCGGGGTGGTCGGGGCCGAGCTTGGCCTTCAGGAGCGTCAGCGTCTCCTCGCGGAGCTTGAGCGCGTCGGCATGCCGGCCGAGGTCAGCGTAGCTGTTGGCCAGGCCCGTCATGCTCGTGAGCGTGTCGGGGTGGTCGGGGCCGCGGTGCCGGGCATAGAGCGCGCGGGCTCTCTCAAACTGCTCCGCTGCGGTCTTTGCATCGCCGAGGTACCAGAAGGACGTCCCCAGTGTCCACCGCAGCCGGGCCTCGACCAATGGCTGGTCCGTGAAGCTCTTGGCCACGAACGGCAAGGCTTCTTTCACAGCACGCCGGAGCGTGACTTCGTAGCCCAGACCACCCCGCTGCCCCTCTGGCCGCGCAGCCGCGAACACACGGTCTTCGACGAACTTCAGCACCGCCTTCGTCTCGGCCTCTCGTTGGTTGGCGGCCTTTTCCTTGTCCTCGGCGAGGTTCTTTTGCCTGGCGATTTCATGCTTGTCCGCCTCGGCTTGCTGGCGGGCCTGCTCGCGGTTAACGGCAATGACGAGCGACAACGGCACCGCCGCCAGCAGCAGGGCGGCCGCACCGGCCACCAGGGGCCGATGCCGCCGCATCCATCTCCCGGTCCTAACTGACCAGGGCTCGCGATACGCCGTCACTGGCTCATCGGCGAGCCAGTGCTCGATGTCCGCCGCCAAATCCAGCGCGGTTGCGTAACGCTCCTGCGGCCGTAATGCCATCGCCTGGAGGCAGATCGCTTCCAAGGCGGGTGGTACGCTTGGCTGGACGTGGCCTGGCCGGGCGAAGTCGCCGTTCTTGACCTGCTCCAGGAGCAGGCCCACGCAGGGTTCCTGGAACGGCGCACGCCCGGTCAGAAGGCAATAGAGAGTAGCCCCCAGGCTATAGACGTCGCTGGCCGGACCGAGCTGGTCGAGCTGCCCCGCCGCCTGCTCCGGACTCATGAAGGCCGGAGTACCGACGGCGGAGCCCATCTGCGTGAATGTCGAGCCACTGGCCGAGGCCGGGCGGAGGCTCCGTTCCTCTGACGCGGCGCAGGCGTCGGACCGCCCCACTGGCTTGGCCAAGCCCCAATCGACCACCAGCGTTTCACCGTAGGGACCGAGCATGATATTGCCCGGCTTCAAATCCCGGTGCAGTACCCCGCGGCTGTGGGCATAGGCAATCGCGTTGCACACATCAAGGAACCGACCCAGGAGGTTCCGCAGTTCCAGGATCCGCTCGCCGGGATCGTGGCCAGGATTCTCGGCCCGGTGAAAGCGCTGGATCGCATCATGGAGGCTTTCGCCCTTGATGAAGCGCATGGCGTAGAACGGCCGGCCGTCGGCATATTGTCCCAGGCCGTAGATCGGCACGATGCCCGGATGCTCCAATCCCCCCGTGATCTCGGCCTCCAGCAAGAAGCGGCTGCGGCTCTCAGGGTGATCGGCATACTGGGGCTGGATCTCCTTCAGGGCGACCTCGCGGTGCAGCTCCTCATCGTGGGCAACGAAGACCTCGCCCAAGCCCCCTTTGCGGTGCGGCCGCAAGATACGGAAGCGCGTCCCTGCGGATGCCGGCGTGGCCTGCCGCGTGGAGTACGGATCGTCGGCCGGGGAACCAACCGGGAGTCGCGTCAGCGTGGCGTGCAGTTGGGCGTCGGCGATCTGACGCAAGTCCTCCCGCACGAAGCCGGCAGGATCGAGCGCTGCGAGACTTTGCTCCGGGTCATTGCCGTGCAGCTCCAGGTGTTTGTGCACGAGTGCCTCGAGCAAGGGATGCGCGTCGCTGCCGAGGGCTCCTTGTTCGACGAGGATCTGGCCCAGGGACTTGGCCTTGTTCAGTACCCAGGCGTTCATCGCCGCGATGAGTGCGTCCCGGCTGATGAAGTCCATCTGCACGGCCAGGATGCCGAAGAGAAGGTTGCAGTCGGTAGCTGCGCTCGCTGGAGGCATCGGAGCATTCCCCCTGTCCATTGTTGGGGTACAGCGTCAAGAGTCAAGCCTCATTCTATGGGCCACGGTCCCATTCCGGGGCATGAAAACTTTCCCTGTTGCCAGTCAGAGCAGCTCCAGCACGGATTGAATCTAACCGCCGGCGATACAGGTCATAAGAGCTTTTCTAGCGCCTGCTCGGTCTGCTCGTCGCTAGGCTTGACGTAGCGCCAGATGTATTTGCTGGAGGCGTGGCCGCTCATCTGCATGGCGAACTCGACGCCGTGCTCCTGGGCGACCTTGCGCAGGAAGGTGTGCCGCAGCGTGTGCGCCGACAGGGTGACATGCTTGCTCTTGTCGCGGATGGTGGCGTTGGCCTGGCCGGCGAGCGTACGCAGCAGGTGATCGACGTCCTGGCGGGTGAGCCGGTTCCCGGCGCGGGTGCAGAACAGGGGACTGCCGCGATCGCCGCTCAGCTCGTTGAGGTAGGCGTCGAGCGCCTCGCGGGCGTCCTTGGGGATAAAGAGCCTGGCGGTGCGCAGCTTGCCTTTCCGCTTCACGTCGACCAGATGCTTGCCCTTGTATTGCGCGCGGTCGAGGCCGACCAGCTCGGAGACGCGCAGGCCGGTGTTGAGCAGCAGCAGGAAGACGGCCTTGTCGCGGACGGGCTGCTGGTGGCCGCGCGTCTTGAGCTGCAGAAGCTGCTCGGCGGCGGAGCGCAGGCGCATGACCTCGGTGTCGGCCAGTCCCTTCCAGGTGGGCTCGTCAGTGAGCAGCTCCTTGAGGCCGGCGCAGGGATTGCCAGCGAGGAAGACACGGCGGTTCTGGATCCACAGGGCGAAATGCCGCAGGGTCGAGAAGACGCGGTTGACGGTCGTGGCCTTGCGTTTCTTCTTGTCCTGGCGGCGCTCGATGGGCGTGGCTTCGAGCCAGCGGAGGAAGCCGGCGGTGACCGACTTGGTCCAGTCGTCGGCCTGGTCGGAGCCGACGTGCTGGTCGAAGTAACGAAAGAACAAATCGAGGTCGCGGCGCTTGGCCTCGCCGGTGTTGTCGCTTTTGGCCTTGCCCTCCAGCTCCTGGTAGACGCGGCGCCAGGCGGAGAGGGTGCTTGGGTCCTCGCCCTGGAGCATCTCGGCGATCAGGCTCTGGCCCCTCGGCCGGAGCGGCACGGGGAGGTGGATGTCCGGCGCGGGGCAGGGGGTGGTTTTCGGTCGGGGCATGGGGAAAATTCCTTATGACAAATGAAGTTTTGCCTTTTTACCGGTACCGGGACACGGGTTGCGGCGGTTCCCGGCGGTATTCGTTTGTCATAAGGTGCATTATGTCACGCGACTTGGCAAGGAGAACAAACGCGCCCTGTAATCTTTCACGGTAATTCGCGGGATGATGTCCTGATGCGGGTGCGTCCCGTCCAATGGGGCCGCAAATGGAAGCGGGACGTCAAATCGGGCACTTGCAACGGCAGGACTTTCACCTGCAAGATCGCGGCCTTGTCGGCTGCTCCAGACTCCCGACGCCTTTTGTCTTCCCGGAAGAACCAGAAAAACTATCCGATTTATCCTTGCGTTAAGGCTAAGCTTCTGTAAGATCGAAGAGAATCGCTCGAGTCACTACGGCTGTCTTCGCCTTGATGCAGAAGCTTATGCTGCGCAGCTCCTCGCATATCGTGCTGAGCGTTCGACAAGTTACGCAGGTCAGGGCCTGACCAAGACAGCGGCCAACGGAACCTTTCCACGCACGGCCTGCCGACCGGGACTGGAAGAGGAATACCAACCCGCTGGGGGGCCACCACGTTGCGCAGAACCTTGTGTGTCGAGCCACTGGAGGACCGAACAGTTCTCACGACTGCACGCGGCGAAGTAGGCGTTCTCCTTTCCTTCCCCTGCTACACACGAGCATCCTGTTTGAGCTGGCTGAGACCAGCTTGCCGGGTCCGTGTACGAGTTAATCAAGATACGCTCATGTTCGCGTTCGTCGTTCGCCACAGCCGCTGAGTCTCGGTGTGACCAGGCGGTGGCCTGTATTTATTCCTCGCACCCGTTGAAAGGAACCAGTCATGCTTCCTAGTCTCCGCAGGTGGTTTAGCTTCGAGTACCAACAGAGCCAGCGCGACCGGTTTCGGCAGTGCTTCAAGCCGCGGCTGGAGCGGCTCGAAGACCGACTGGCGCCGACGGTTACTGTTTACGCCCCGGTCGTTAACCCCCCGATCGGTCCGATGGCGGTGGAAGGGGCCTTGACTTCCTTTAATCTGGGCTCGTTCAGCGACCCTACAACGAATGCCACCTCGTGGACGGTAGATGTCGATTGGAAGGACAACACCGCCCATACTTCGTTCACGATCACCGCTCAGGGTGCGCTGGATCCTAAGCCTCACACCTACTACGAGGAGGGAAGCTATCTCGCCGCAGTCACGATCACCAACAACCTGAACACGTTTGGTTCCGCGACCTTCCTCGTGACCGTGTCCGATCCGGCGGTGGTGGGCACGCCCCTGCAAATCTCCACTGTCGCCGGTGCGCCCTATGTCGGCGCAGTGGGCACCTTCACCGATCCGGGTGGGACCGAACCCAATGGCTTCGATCCGAGTGGTACCATCTACGACCACTACCAGGTAACCAGCATCGACTGGGGCGATGGTCCCCCTCTGGACACGAGCACAGGGACGCTCAGCTACAGCGGCAGCCCTGGTTCCACGACGGCAGCCTTCACCATTAGCGGGAATCACACCTACGCCGCCGCGGGCCCCTACACCATCACGTGCACGATCGACCACGAAGGTGTCTCTACCACCTTCACGAGCACGGCCAACTCCGTCAGCTACGCCGACGCGACGAACAATCTCCTCGTGCAGGTGGGAAAAGCGCCCATCATCGGCCAGGCGAGCATCGCGACCGGGGGAACGGGCTTCGCCAACTCGGGCAACCAGACCGCCCTCCTCAACACGCTCAGTGACGCCTTGAGCGATTTCAATTCGACCCCGTTGACCCAAGCCGACATTAACGCTGGCGTCAAAAAGTTAAATCACTTCATATCGCAAGTGATGAACCTAGAAAACGCCGGTCTCATCGATTCCGGGGATGCCGCCCTCTGGATCGCGGAGGCGCAGGAAATCATCACTGCCACGTGACTCTGAGCAGGCGGCGCCCCCTCCTGGGAAAGTATGCGCCCACGATGTAGCTGATTTGTACGCCGGGGATATTGATATTGCCGGCGTGCTCTACCTGATGGGCACGTTCCATGATGGGACTGTGGGGAAAATCTTCGGCACCGTCCGCCTGCACAGCATCGGCCATCAGTTCCAGACCGCGAGCAAAGCCGTGGGGCCCTGGATGCCTTTTGGAGCTATGTGGGCGGGGGCTGAACTGGCCACGGCAGAGGGAAGGCTCTTGGAACTCGACAACCAGAACGATGAGAGCAGCGTGCACACCGCGCCTTAAGCGTACGGCTGGGCTGGTAACGCTAGGCTTGGGGACCTCCTCACTACCGGTAGGTCGCCAAGACGAACGTAAGTGAACCACTGACGAAGTGTCGAAAGCATATGTCGGACGGAACTAAGAAAGGAAGCCGGTGAGTGCTCACCACCAAGCAAAGCGCTCACCGACCCACGCATCGCCGGGGCAATTGGTCTGCGCCCCCGGAGCGATGGCGTTTTTGTTGTACCGCGGACCGCCTCCGAATCAGGAGTCAAGTATCATGGTATTTCCTTCCTGGCTTCGCTCGCTCAGACGAGGTTTGCCACGCAGTCAAGCCGCCCGTTCGCCCAGCCTTTTCTCTCTAGGAGGCAACGTAGCCATGTTGCAAAACTGTCGAAGAACGCTCACCCTTGAGTTCCTGGAGGATCGGACGGTGCCATCTGGCTTGATCACGGCCGTTGAGGATCCCAGCACCGGGAATGTCTTCATCAGCGGCGACAATCTTAACAACGGCTTCCAGATCAATCAGAGTGCGAGCATCTTGGGCGCCGTGCTTCAGGTTACCCCGATTCCGGGCAGTCACACGGCGATCAACGGCATAGCCAGCAATAGCGCCTTTGCGAACTTCGTCCTGGCCGGTGATGGAAGTATGAGTCCCCCGCTGCCGCCCGTCAACAGTCTGTTCATCTCGGACGGCAACGGCAGCAACACCATTCTGCTGGGGAACCTGGGCCCCACGGCTGGCTTCGCCCTCCCCGGCGACATCGAGATCGATACCGGCTCCGGCACGGACAAGGTCCAGCTCACTAACATCGCGACCACTGCCGGCAGCATTCTCTTCAACGGCACCCACGGCGCTGGCACAGGCCACGACAGCGTCAGCATGATGAATGTCAGCGTGGCCCTGGGCGCGAACGGCACTTTCGGCAATTCCGGCCACAATGTCCTCACGGCCCAGAACCTCACGGCCGCCTCAGGGTCCATCGACGGCGGGTCCACGCCTGGCAGTGTTTACATCGGCGAGGGCGGCAACAATGGCTACGAAGTGTTCGACTTCATTACCAATACCGCCACAAAGGTCACCGCGTCGCCCAACCCCTCCATCGACGGCCAATTGGTTACCTTCACGGCCACGGTGGCAGTGGTCTCCCCATCTGTCGGCATCCCGCTCGGCTCCGTTCAGTTCCAGGTCGATGGCAGCAACCTCGGCGCGGCGGTTGTGCTGAGTAACGGAACGGCCACCAGCTTCAGCATCACCCTGGCGGCCGGCCCCCACTCCGTGCAAGCATCCTACACCAGCTCCAATGCCAACTTTATCGACAGCGTGTCGGGGAACTTCACCCAGACCGTCCTCAGCTACGCCGACGCGACGACCAACCTGTACAACCAGGTGAACGCCGTGATCCCCCCAACGGGCATCGCGACCGGGGGCATCCAGAACGACCTCCTCAAGAAGCTCCAGGACGCCATCACCGCGTTCAACGTGCCCGACAATGCCACTGGCGTCAAGAAGTTAAATCTCTTCATAATGCAGGTGACCGTCCTAAGCGGCACGCAGATCGATCCCACGCTGGCCGCCTTCTGGATCGCGGAGGCGCAGGAAATCATCACTGCCACGGGACTCTGAGCAGGCGGCGGGCCCTCCTGGGAAAGTACCTGGGCAACATCCAGCGCAAGGGTAAGAAAGTGACGCGCGAGCTGCTGCTCACCAAGCCCGCGCACGAAGCTCTCGACCATTACATGGGGTGCGAGTAGCATTGGAACAGAAAACCGGCGTAAGCGCCGCAAGCGCCGGGAATTCTCGGTTTCTGCCGCGTGTGAGTGAACAGCTCTCGCGAGACCCTATGTGGCACTGGTCACGCGGCCACGAGGTCAGTCGGATAGGCCGCTGGCGTCAAAAATTGGCAAATAGGCTGGCAAAGACTCCTTGTGCCGGTTTTCTGTTCCAATGCTACTCACGGGCCGGGTTAAGGTGGAAGGTGACAGCGCAGATATTGGTGCTATCCATTATTGCTTCCGCCTCTTCCCGAACGTGTTCTTCGGACGCGCCGGCGCTCCAACCTCAGCCAGATAAGTTGCTCAGAAGCGCTGACTGTAGCTGTCCCGGTGCGGCGCTCAGAGAACCGACCCCGGCGTCTTGCGATCCTCACGGATCGTGCCAGCACCTTTGCTGCCGAGGGCACAACCATCATGCCAATCCTCCCCGCATGCAGAGCACTGTTTTGCCATCATTGTGCGCAGGACCGCTTTACATCGGGGGCACCGTGCGGCGGGTACTACTCCGCGTGCGACTGCTGCACGGGCGACGCGATGGGCTTCATTCATGTAACCCCACTTCAACTCTTCGATGACGAGCCTGGTCAACGCCTTTGTCAATTGGGCACGCTTCCACCATAATAGCCGCCAGAGCACGGGAAAACGCAAGCACCAGCGAAGATCAGCGATTAAGGGACGGAGTCCGGTCACTGCATGGATGTGGCCGAGTTCTTCGGGAAGCGGGGTGTCGTCCAGCAGCACAGGAAGAATCTTGACACGAGTCGCGAAGGCAAGCCGCCATTCCCTTTCGACGTGTTCCGAACCCGCCGCGTGTTTGCTCCAGCAAAGAACCAGCACGGCGGCATGCCGAATCACGTCGGAATGTGTCTCCAGCCAGGGCAGTCCAGGCGGGGTATCACGAAAGTCGATGAAAGCGGCGTAGTTGAGATCCTGTTGGGACTCAATGCCCGCCCTCACAATCTCACGGTCTTTGTTGCTGTAGCTCACGAATACGGATTGTGGCCTCCCCACGTCGAAACCCTCCGATCGCCGAAAGAATCCATGCAAGCCGTGGGGTGTGGTAGCTTGGAAGTTACCACGCGACCAAACCCCGTCACCCCACGAGGAGCTTGCACATGCAGACGAACACGACCAAGTCCGCGACTGCCACCGAACCTATTCTGGCTATCGATCTTGGAAAGTACAAGAGCGTGGTGCGCGTGTATCGCTTGGCAGGGGTCACTCCTCGGAAGGGAAATTATTGCACGCTAAGGCATCAGCCATTCGGCGCAACGTCTTGCCTCGATTGAAGAACGGTTGTTGGCAGTGATGCCACCTTGGATGCCCCGAAAGCGTCGTTTCCGGCCACCAGCTCGGGCATCCCGTAGCAAACGGACAGAAAACAACGGCAAGGCGCAACTCGGTAATCCCCGCGCTCTGCACCACCGTTTATGCGACCCTCCTTCGAGACCCTCCTCAGTGAGCGAGGACAAATCATGCCGGATGCGGTTCATGCAAGCAACGCTCAGTTCATGGACTACCGCTGGTCTGGCCGACGGTCGTAGGATAAAAGAGAGTGGCACGAACGCTCCTGCGTGCGGAATGGGTTGGCTGCAGCCGGCGCTCGGTCGCTGCCCAGGAAAAGGCCTGGGTCGGCGAATCCGCCCTGCCCACGAAGCCGGCCAAAGACATCGCGTTCGGCAACGTGGTGGCCGGCAAATAGGTGTACTTGCGTCGTATTAGCCTCCACGAACCAGTAACAGGTCTCGCCTGTCTTTGTTACAGCGACACAGGATCAGGTTGTCACCTGGTAACGAGGCCATGAGCAACACCCGCGGGCCATCCGGCACCTTCTAAGGGGTCACGGCCACGATAACGTGCACCTTGGCAGCGGTTGGAGCGAAATCTGAGGAGCCGGTTATACGTACGCGAGGCGGTGGTCGCGGAACGCATTTATCGTTAACGAAAAATTAACGGGGACGGGGGTAGTCTTGATGGATGCATCGCCCCTCCCGCCACGGTTTCACCCTGATCGAACTTTCGATCGTGCTCGTCATCATCGGGCTGATTATCGGCGGCGTGCTGGTCGGGCGGGAGCTGATCCATGTGGCGGCGGTGCGCGCCCAGATTACGCAAATCGGCGAAATCAACACCGCAGTCAATGAATCCCAGACCAAATATAGCTGCCTGTCCGGAGATTGCTACAATGCCACCGCCTTTTTCGCAAACGTGACTAACGGCAACGGGGATGGGCGGATTGCGGGCTACTGCACCAGCGACGGCGCTACCCCGTCGGAGGTTCCTTATCTCAATGGGTTCTATTGCCAACTCTGGGGCGTTCAGGCGCCTGAGTGGTTTCACGCCTACGATCATCTGGCGGCGGCCGGGCTGGTCAAGCTGCCCCGCTATGATGAAACAGACGCCACCAATAACCATGGCGGCGGCGCCTATTACCAGCAGGCGCTGAGAGCGGGAAACTACAAGCCCTCGGCCCATGTATATGCAGGCCAGGCGGGCGTCGTATTCGGCTACGAGCCGGGCGGCCACCGCATCCGGCTCGGAGCATGCACCCTTGCAGACTGGGGGGTGCAGGTCGTCGTCTTCGGCTGCGCGCCGCCTCCCTCCGACTTGCTGTCCATCGACGCCAAGCTGGACGACGGCAGCCTCACTACCGGGCGGGCATTTATTACCGACCAAATCTATCTCTACGACTACGAGGTGGGCGGCTACGATGAAAGAGGCTATTGCACCGGCGGGGGGCTGGCTACCGACGACGGCGAATGCGCCTGGTCGATCAAAGCGGATTTTTAGAGATACTCTGCAAAAAACCCCTTTATCGAACTTCGCCAATCGACTGGATGGTGCGTTTTCCTTTGTCGGTAAGCGTGCGCTGTTGCCGTCTGCTGTGCGGGCGCTCGGGGATAGTCAAGGTAATAAGGCCGAGCGCGTCCAGGCGGTCGAGTGCTTTGCGCAGACTGCCGCTGGCCGTTTTGTGGCCCAGAGCGGTGACGATATCTTTGACTGCGCGAGGGCCACGGAGCAAAGCCCGCAGAATGCGTAGCTCGGTGTCGGTGAATACGCTCACTCGGTCTTCAACTCCGGCCTTAACTCCGGCCTCAACTGCAGCCTGGGCAAACGCGGGGTGGATCGGCAGTTCGAGGCGGAAGAAGGTGCGCTCCTCGTCGGTAATGAGCTGCGGCGGCGGCGAGCCGTTGTGGGCCATGGCTTCGCGCATCTTGGGGATGCCGGTGCACCGTCCTTCGGTCAGGTCGAGTTCTTTGAGGAAGTCGCCGATGCGGCGATTGCGGTAACGCCGCGAGACGATGCGTTCTTTCTG
>DATGIQ010000238.1:0-2751 GCA_035295665.1 Gemmataceae bacterium
GTCGCTCCATCGTCCAAGGCCAGTCGGCCGCGCTCGGCCAGGGCAGGGGCATCGGCCGGATGAGCGGCCAGCCAATCATCAAGCAGGTGGCGAGCGTCCGCACCTCGGCCGGCCAGCCGCCAGCTTTGGGCCAAACCGACCGCCACGGCCGCATCCTTCCGAACGGCCCACAAGCGTTCGAAGTGCTCCGCGGCCTGCCGGCCATCTTTACGGATGTCCAGCAAGATCTGGGCCAATCCAAGACGCGCAGCCGAATCGTCGGGATCGATTTCCACAGCCCGACGATAATCGGATTCGGCATGATCATACTGCTCGGCTTGCGAATGGATCCACGCCCGGCGGCGCAAGGCATAGCTGCTCTCGGGCTGGAGCACCAGCATCCGCTCCAGGCAGGCCATCGCTTCCTTCAGGCGGTACGTCTTGCAGAAGCCCTGGCTGAGGGCTTCCAGAATGACGTACTCATCGGCATCCGGTCGACGCAGATGCTCGTAACACAGCTTGTCGAGTTCGGTGTTATAAACGCCGTTCTGGATGGCAGCAAGCGCGCGTTCCAACGCGATGGCCTCCGCGGGACCGCCCAGGCGCTGGCAACTGTCCAGATGAGCGGCGGCGTCGGCATGGCGGTTGGCTCGACGGTCGAGCCGGGCCAAAAGAAGATGGGCTTCCGCATGGTTCGGGCGGGCTTCCAGAAAGGACACCAGAGCGGCACGGGCCATATCGTATTGATGGCGTGTCAGGGCAGCGCGGGCCGTGAAGAGAAGCCGGTGTGGCCAATAGTAGATGCCCAGCTCCGCCAGACCGGCGATCGCCAGGACCAGCACAAGCAGCAAGCCACGATGCCGCGCCGCAGACACAATCACCTCCGTTCTCGCTTGCCAAGAGGAAGACCCTCGAATTATACTCAGAGTTGGAAGAGGAGAGGGTCCTGTCCAGAATCGGAAGAGCTGGTGCCCGGCCGTTCGGGGTGAACGAGCCGGTCGGTTAGCATGTCAGAGTCCAGTTTTTCTGAGGTGCTTCCATGTACCAGTTCGCGCGATTGGTTCCCACGATTTACTTTCTGGGTCTTTGCCTTTGCGGGCTGCTGCTCGATGGCGTGCGTGGTTGCGCGCAGGTTGGTGGCAACATCACTGGCGGTTTCGGAGGGGGTCTGAGCGGCGGCTTTGGCGGTGGACTCGGCGGTGGGGTCAGTGGCTTGAGCGGCGGCAACGGGCTGACTGGCGGCGGGATCAGCGGAGGCGGCACCTCGGGGGGTGTTGTCCGTCCCGATCGATTGCTGTTCATACCTAGTCAGATCGCCTCCTTCGGCTATATCGGCGGCCCCAATGCCGGGCTCGGCGGCGGGCTCGGTGCGAGCGGCGGTTTCGGCGGGGGGCTTGCAGGGTTTGGCGGCGGGCTGGCCGGATTGAGCGGCGGATTCGCGGGATTGAGTGGGGGATTGGCGGGCTTTAGCGGCGGCATCGCCGGCGGCGGGTTGGGCGGCGTGGGCGGATTTGGTGGCGGAATCACCGGCCTCGGCGGCATTACCGGTCTCGGTGGCGGCTTGACAGGCTTCGGCGGCGGCTTTGGAGGGTATCTGGGCTTTGGCGGTTAGAAATCGCTGCACCAGTCTGACGCGCCAGCGAAGGGCCTTGGCCGGCGCGTCAGACTGGTGGGAAAGCCTGTGGTTCATTCGGGATAGAGAGCCGTGCTCAGATAGCGTTCTCCCAGGTCGGGTAGAACGACGACGATCACCTTGCCGGCCGAATCGGGCCGTTGGGCAATCTGCACGGCAGCCCAGGCGGCCGCTCCCGAACTGATGCCGCACAGCACGCCCTCTTCTCGGGCCAGACGCCGGGCCATCTCGAACGCATCCTCGTCCTTGACCTGGATGACTTCGTCGATGATATCCAGGTTGAGCACGCCCGGAATGAAGCCGGCTCCCAATCCTTGAATCTTGTGTTTGCCGGGCTTGAGTTCTTGACCGTGCATTTTTTGCGTAATGACCGGGCTGTTGGTCGGCTCCACGGCGATGGCTCGGAAGCTCGGCTTGCGTTTCTTGATTACTTCACTGACACCGGTGATGGTGCCACCGGTGCCGACACCGGAGACCAGGATATCCACCTTGCCATCGGTATCATTCCAGATTTCTTCGGCCGTGGTCCGGCGATGGATCTCCGGGTTGGCGGGATTCTTGAACTGCTGCGGCATGAAGGAATTCGGCACGCTGCGGAGGATTTCCTCCGCCTTCGCGATGGCCCCGGCCATGCCCTTTTCGCCCGGTGTCAGAACGACTTCCACGCCAAACGCCTTCAAGAGGCGGCGGCGTTCATGGCTCATCGTATCCGGCATGGTGACGATCAACCGGTAACCCCGGGCCGCACAGGCGAAGGCCAGACCGATCCCGGTGTTGCCGCTCGTCGGTTCGACAATGGTGGTGTCTTTTTTGATTCGGCCGTCGCGCTCTGCGGCATCGATCATGGAAACGCCGATGCGATCCTTGACGGACCACAGGGGATTCAAGTTTTCCAACTTGGCGGCCACGGTGGCCTTGCTGTCGCCGACCACATGCCGCAGGCGGACCAGGGGAGTATGGCCGATGGCCTGGGTAATGTCGTCGTAAATCCGACCGCGAAAAGGCTGAGGGAACGGCATGACAAATCCTCGATCAGAGAAGGATGGGGCATCAACCGGCGGATTGTAGAATCGAAGCCGCCATTGAAGCAAGACCGATTTGGTTCACGGCGGTGGGGAAAATCGCCGCCAGACTCAAAT
>DATGIQ010000239.1:0-3668 GCA_035295665.1 Gemmataceae bacterium
TACGTTCAGCAGGGTACCTTGGTGGATTCGTATGGCACCCAATCCGCGACCTCTGGACGCCACCGACTTCCGATTGGCGGTTGATTCGCACGCTCGCGACTGGGGTGTCACTGACGCCGTGCTGTACGAACTCTGCCGGAACCATCCCACTCACGGCGAGCTTTCGGCCGCTAACGCCAAGTCGCTGCTTATTGGCCGCACGTTCGCAACGGGCGTCGAGCGCCACATCAAGTCGTCGGGGTCGCAGGGTAGCTCGATTGGTCAGTTAGCGGAGCACCTCCACACGAACAGCAAGCGCGTTGACGGCATTATTAGCCGTTTGCGCAAGCTGAAAGAACCGCTCAATCTCCAATCGCTCTCGGTGGTGGTGAGCGAGCACGGCAAATTTTGTAAGCTGCTCGTACAGATCAGCCGCAACGGCAATGTGCCAGCATCGTTCGCATCGAAGTACTTGCATTTCCACTGTCCGGTGGTTCCGATCTACGACCGCTGGGCCTTTGACCAAGCATGGCGCCGGAGAAGGCGAGAAGGATTGCGGGCCATCGACATGCCCGACGATGCCCATGAAGGCTACTACTGGTATTCGCTTTGTTTTTGGCAGCACTATTCGGAACTCCGTGCCCACAGCTACGGTTCGCATGGCGGAGTTTTACTTGTTATGGCTAGCTGGCGACAGCACAGCCTGACCAGTGTTCGGCAGCTTCTACTTGCCGTTGGTGCCGATGCTGGCATAATGGTAGCCAGGCTCAGCCGGCAGGGGCTCGGCACTCCCTTGGGCACCGGTCGGTACCGCCCTGGCATGTCGCGGGCAGCGCAGGCGGCCGGAGGGCCTGGCGAGGCATGTGGCAACTTGTCGATGGGGTCCGGTGGTTTCGGCTGGGGTCGTTCGATATCACGCTGATGCCGAACGCCGCCGAGCGTAGCCCGGCCATCTTTCCGACCCATGCCATGCCGATCCTGTGGCTGGAGGTGGACGATCTGGCCGCGGCGGCAAAGCGGTTCGCTGAGTATGGGGTGGAAGTGGTCGAGCCGGGCGACGGGCAGTATATGCTGGTGGCCGACCCGGACGGATTGCTCATCGAGGTGTGGCAGTCCGAGCCAGAGGGGTGAGGCAGGCCGCGCCGAACCGTTCTATGGCCTCTAAAGTCAATAGACGAACCGTCCCTGTAGAAGATTCTTTTCTTCCTGTAGTCGTTCCAACCGGAACCTATTGACTCACGCCTTTGGACTGCACCGCTGCTTTCCGCCCCATCGTGTCAGTACGAGACTGCACCAAACAGTTCTACGGGGTCAAAGCCGACTGGCCCGTTGCCTGGACCCACCGGCTGCGGCGCTTACGCTGCCGCGCCCCAGAAACACACGCGTGCCCCACGCCGGCCAGGCCAAACGACGCGATCACGCTCGCCAAGCGGTCTCAGTTCGGAAAACGGCTCGACGCAAGGACAGCCTCGGGGCGTCGGTCAATACCTCCAGTTCCACTGGTACGAACACCGGGAGCGCGTCGGGGGCCAATCAAAGCGACGAGGTCGGGAACAGCGACACCGCGCGACGGTTCGGGATCCCGCAGGTCCCACTCGAGTTCGTTCGCGCCACGTGTTCGTCCCTGGCTGCCTCAGTTCGGTCGTTCAGCTCCCCGACACGCCCGCTCTGGCTCGGTCATGGATCGCTCATCGTGTTCCTGTCTTTCCATGTCCTCATCAGGATCAGTTATGGTCCCGAAGTTCAGCGCTGGCGGGTCGCCGGTAGCCGCGGCACCGACCGGCCTAGCCGGCGATACCAATCCAGCACCGCCGCATACACGTTCTGCCGGGTCACCTGGGCCCACAGGTCCAGGTGACCCGGCCGCCCCGCCACGGAAACACTGCCAGCAGTTCTTGCCCAGGTGGGCCGCGAAGCTGCGGCTGCGGGGCGAGCGTGACCCGGGGACCGGGCACGGTCCCCGCACCTGCACCCCGACCCGCACCCGCGCCGTCCAGCCCAGCAACTCCAGTACGTCGGCCAGGCGGATGTCGGCCCGCGCCTGGCGGAAATCCAGCAACGGCATGCTGCCCTCCCCGAAACGGAACAAAACGGAACAGCGCAGAGGAACCCGTTGGTGCATGGCTTAGACCGTTGCGACCGGCACGTGCGCTGCCTGACCTTCCCAGAAGCGCGCCTCGTCGAAAGCCTGGCCCTTGCGCCACAGGTGATAGACCGCCCGGGCCAGCCGCGCGGCGAGGATGGCCAGGACGCGCCCCTCGCTCCGCTTCTTGAGCTGTTTCTCCTTCCACTTCTTGGCCCGCTCGCTGCAACGGAGGAACCAACAGGCGGCCTCGGCAAAGGCCCAACGCAACTGCGCGTTGCCGATCTTCTTACCTCCCGAGCCCAGGTGCTTGCCGGCCGATTCGTGGGCGCAGCGCACCAGCCGGGCGTAGGACAGGAACTGCCCCTCGCTGCCGAAGCGCCGGATGTCGTGGATCTCGTAAAGCAGCACCAGGGCGAGTACCTTGCCCACGCCCGGGATGGTCGGCAGCCGATGATAGGTCTGCACGTCGTCCACCTTGGCGGTTCGGGTCAGGTACAACTCCAGGGCGCTGACCTGCTCGTCCAGGGCGTCGATGATGGCCAGATCCACGGCGGCGCTCTGCTGCACGCTGGCATCGGCGAAGCGCTCGGCGATGTTCAGCTCGGCGCGATTGGCCGCGAAGGAGAGTTTCTTGGGGAAGGGCGGCAGGTTATACTGGCCGTTGAGGATTTGCAGGTGCGTGAATAGGCCCGAGCGCTGGCGTACCAGGTAGGTGCGTCGGCGGAGCAGGTCGCGGGTTTCGCGCCTGCCCTTGGGATAGACGTAGGCGAGCGGGAAGTTGCCCCCCTTGAGCAGGCGGGCGATCTTGCCGGCGTCGATCTTGTCGTTCTTGGCCTTGGCCCCGTAGATGCGCTTCATGTACAGGGCATGGCCCAAGGCGAACGGGACCTTCTCCTGGGTGCAGAGGTCGGCGAGCCAGTACCAGGCGTACATGCACTCGGCGCCGACCACGAGGTCGGGGCGAAAGGGGGCGATGGCCTTGAGGAACGCTTCGGGCCGGGCGGCCATGTCCTTGTCAAGGACGACCTGGCCGGCCGGGTCGAGGATGCACAGGTGCATGGATCTGGCGTGCCGGTCGATACCGCAGTAGAATCGGTGTTGGTGGGTGTAAACGCGCATGGTCATGGTCTCCGTGGGGTGGGCGGCCCTGATCCCGTCACGTGGTCGGAAGGTGCGTCCTTCCTGAAAATCCCACGCTGGGACAAGGCACCGCCTTGATCCCTCATTTTAACTGGGACAGGCACCCGCCCATCCCATCGAGGCCATGATCAGTATCAAGGCGCCGCAGCCGACCGGGCCTCCCGTTTGTTTTTCGTAATCTTCAGCCGGGGCAGGTGGCCCCAGTGGCTGAGTTTTCCTCATTCAGCCCCGGAGGGGTGGATGGCACGCCGCTGGCGGATACGGCCACTGGTCGCAGCGATCGCGCTGCCGCTGTTGGTGTGGGGCTTCGACCGCATCACCATGATCTACTGGGTCGGCTCGACTGACTTGGAAGTCGTGTTCGCCGTCACCGATGCCAACGGCCACCCGATCCCCGGCGTTCGGATCGAGGTACAGTCGGAGGGCGGGTTCTACGAGGAGCAGGACAAGCAGGAGTTCGTAC
>DATGIQ010000240.1:0-2230 GCA_035295665.1 Gemmataceae bacterium
GGGTTGAATTTCCAGATGTGCCCCGCCTCCAGGCGTCCGGTTCTTTCCTTCGAGACATGGGAAAACGTGATGTCGCTGAAATACACCATGCCGTCCGGCGCGACGGCGACGCCCTCGGTCAGAACCAGGCCGCCATCGAACACCTTCTCCAGCTTGGACCCAGGCGGGGCGATCGGCGTTTGCGACCAGAGCGGCAGCGGCAGCATCAGAATCAGGAGCACGGCCAGTGCCCCCATGCAAAGCCGTGACGGACTTCCCCGGCAAGATCGGTTCATCATGTCACTCTCCTTTTCAGGCGACCGTGGTAGCGAATGTTCTTCCAAGGCGGATGCAGGCGGATGCTATCTTGGCGCCGGAAGGCAGATCGATCGTTTCGATATTTCAGTTAGGCGGATCACAGCGGTGGATGGCGTGATGGATCGCCCCGAGCCAAAGGAAACCGTCCTCGTCCCGCGACATGCTCGGCGGTCGGTAGGGGGTGATCGGCAGCGGGACGGCAAACAGCTTCAGGCCAGGCTGGGACTTGTCGGCCGGGGGCGTGTTCCGGGCGAGATAGCCGAAGGGGACCACTTGATGGAGCCGGCCTGCCAGCTCATGGAACAGCGCGGACAGATCGCGGTGCGAGACAATCGCTTCCAAAACGGCCAGCAAGGCTTGGTACTTATGGTCCGTGGACGGCGCCTGTGGGTTTAATGGAGCGCTTGCCATGGTGAACACCGTCGCTACTCACACTTCCGGAACCAATCGATTGGTCGGCCGTACACCAGAGCGTTTGAAGAGCCCGCGTGAAGATGATTCTACCATGTTCAGGTGAGAGAGCATCGTATCAGGTCACCGGGCAGGACCTTGCGCGCGGCGGTTCGGCCGACGTCCGACCCACCAACGCACGCAACGCAGCTCCGTCAATCTGCTGCGGTCACATCGTCAATCGAGGACAACACGATGTCCGTTGCGAGCTGCGGTCGGGCACATCCTGCGTAAGTTCGCGTCATAACATCAGGCGCGGAGGAATGATCGACCGCAGTGTGTTAGACCTCACCGCCTAACATATCAACTCCAGTGGCGAGGGTATTGGAGGTCCGAGCAATCGGGCTGCGGATCGCCGTTGGATGCCATCGCTGATCGACGAACTGATCTGATGAGCGCAAGTGGACCACTCCGATGTGCAACCCTGGCCTCCTCCTTCGGCGGACATCGCGACACTGCCTCCCTACTGCCCTAAACTCATCCGTACCTTGACCTGATGTCCAGCGGGCTACCGCGCTCGGCATGGATTGCCGTCCTTTGCGGACCGATTCTCAGTCTTCCGGGAAGGTGCCGACGCCACCACTGGGAGGCTGAGGAAGAATGCGGGTCAGAAACGACCGTAAAGGGCAGGAAGCGAAAGGGGAATGTGCTAGACCCTCGTCACTCGTGTCGTCGGTGCTGCTCCACCCGAGTCTAACAGCTAGCTGATCGTGGGAAGGGAGGCGGAGATGGTTGGTGCATTTTGGGATTCCTCCTGGTTCGTGCCGATTTATGCAGTCTTGATGACGGCCGCCGTGGTGGTGGGCCGCTTACTGGCACGCCGGGAGGAGCGGAAATTAGGGGAGCCGCGGCAGTGTCGAGTCGGTCCTTTTGAGCGGTCCGTGGGAGGAATGTTGGCCTTCCTCCTTGGTTTCACCTTCGCCATGACGGGCGGCGATTTCCGCGACGCCCAGGTGGGCTTGCATCGCGAAGACGATGCCATCACCGAAGCCTACCGCTGGAGCCAGCTGATGTCCGAGGCGGACCGCCGCTGGTTTCAGGACAGCCTTCGCTCGTACGCCGCCCGCCTAATTGGCCCTGGCACCGACTCGACGCGCGGCCCGGAAGCCGTTCTGACCGACCAGGAGATCCGCTCCGACCAAGAGAAGCTCTGGGAGGGATTGGCCGCACGGCGCGCCGCGGCGACGGATCGCACCGTGTATGATAACAGTCTGAAGGCCGTGAATCAGTTCTGCCAGACCTACAGCCTGCGCTACTATCTCAATAGACGCCGCCTTGCTGACGTGGTAGTGCTATTTATCGTGGGCGCCACGCTGCTCCTCGGGTTTCTGGTCGGCTATACGTCCGAGCTGCAGGCGAGGCACTTCGTGGTGATGGCAGCCCTTTTCGTGCTTTTTGTCACTGCCACGGTGTACTTGATCTGGGAGGTGAATCGGCCAAGAGACGGCTTCATCACCACCCGTCGGCAAGTGTTGTACGATCT
>DATGIQ010000241.1:0-25744 GCA_035295665.1 Gemmataceae bacterium
ACCCGAAATTCTGAGCCATCTTCCTCCCCGCGAAGGGTGCCGCGCCGGTGCGGGCGCGATGGCATCGGACTGTAAACGATGAGGCTCATGCTGCGGGATGGGAAGCGTCTCGTCAACGAGCGTGGAACGCAAAACCGCAGCAGACCCCGAGCCAAGCTGGATGCAGCCTCGGGCAAACGAGACTTTCAGGTTCTGAAGGCGGCGCTAGCTACACAAGGTCTGATGCCTCGTGCTCTGCCTCCGTCGAGCGGCTCCTGTAGCAAAGGAGACTTGCAGGCATGTGACCGAACTCACTTATCCGGGTTGTGCAGGGCCCTTTCCACATCGGGCTGGTAGTGCTGGTTTCTTTGACCATGAACACGCCCCGTAGCCAGTCTGGTTTTGTCGCTCCGTTGACTTTCGACGCCGGGAGCAATTCCAATTTCGTGGTTGCGGCCGACTTCAACGGCGGCGGTATCCCGGATCTGGCTGTCACCAATCTTGGTAGTTACTCCAATTACCGCGATGGCCGTGTGAGTATCTTATTGGGCAACGGCGATGGCACGTTTCCGGACCCCCATACCGTTTCCACCGAGAGATATCCCAGTTCCGTGCTTGTCGCGGATCTGAACGGCGATGGCCGGCTTGATCTCATCGTGGTGAGCTCCCAAACGGTGCGCGAGCTGCTGGGCAACGGTGGCGGCACGTTTATGCCCATGTACACCAGCTGCGTTGCGGGAAGCCCTCCGAGTTCGCTAGCCGTCGGCGACTTCAATGCTGATGGCTGGGCCGACTTGACCATCGCCAACAACGCTTCGGGCGATGTGTCGCTCCTGCTCAACGACCCCAGGTGGCGATAGGAGCCCGCTACCGGAAGACTCCGTCTCTCCTCCCATTCCGCAACGTACCCCTTGCGTTGTGCTAAACGTTTGGCTGCCATAGCGTAGCGCGCTGACCGAAGCCTTCGATAACGCTGATGAGCGCGGCAACCAAGGCGCCGAAGTTCCCCGAATGGTCCTCGACCTGCTGCCCTTTCAGATCAATATCCAATTGATCAGGATTACCGTCATCAAAGGAAACGAAGTGCACGCCAAGGTACTACAGTTCACAATTGTTCGTATCCTCATTGACCGGATCGAACCGAAAGGCGGAAGATACCCCTTCTGAGAGGCCGTCTAACGGCAAGATGGGTTGGCTCGTGCCTGTCAACCTCCTACAGGCATCGACTTGGCACAGGGCGTCCGAGGCGACCGCTTCAGACGGCTGAGTCCAATCACGGTTTTGCCGGTGGCAACTTGACTCATGCGGCTGCGCTGCGATAATCGCAGGAGCTTGGCTCTCCTCTGCGCGGGGGATATCGGATGCCGGAACTCCTTACCTGTGCGCACGGTCATCAGTGGGAGTTGTCCATCGGCGTGCCTGGCTCGGCAACCGATGCTCTCCCTAGCTGTCCCGTGTGCGGTGCGCCGGCAACTCGAAATACCCTCCCCGCTAGCCTGGTAGCAAGGCCCCAGACGCTTTCCCTTGGGCAGATGCCGCCGCTCGTGGAAACCGTTCAGGCCGCAACCCGCGGTTCCGCTCAGCGGCGTGAAAAGCTTGCCGAGGAGCTACCGACGATCCCTGGCTACGAAATCCTGGGTGTGCTCGGCCGCGGTGGCATGGGGGTAGTTTACAAGGCCCGGCAAATCAACTTGAACCGTCTGGTGGCGCTCAAAATGATGCCGGCCGGGGCTCATGCCAGTCCGCATCTATTGGCCCGTTTCCATGTCGAGGCGGAAGCCGTAGCGAGTTTACAGCATCCCAACATCGTGCAAATCTATGAGGTGGGTGCCCACGGCCAATGCCCGTACTTTTCGTTGGAATTCATGGATGGTGGCAGCCTGGAAGAGAAGTTCGGCGCCAAACCGCAGCCTGCTCGGCTGGCCGCGGAACTGGTGGAGACGTTGGCTCGTGCCATGCATTGTGCCCACCAGCGCGGCGTCATCCATCGCGATCTCAAGCCGGCCAACATCCTGTTGGCGTCCGCAGTCCGTAGTCCGTGGTCCGTAGCAGGCGACCATGGACTACGGACTACGGACTGCGGACTCATCCCCAAAATCACCGACTTCGGCCTGGCGAAGCGCCTGGAGGACACCAGCCAAACCCAAACCGGAGCAATCCTGGGCACGCCCAGCTATATGGCTCCCGAGCAGGCAGCCGGGCATATCAGAGCCATCGGTCCCGCCACCGATGTGTATGCCCTGGGAGCCATCCTGTACGAACTGCTGACCGGCCGGCCGCCGTTCCACGGCAAGTCGATCATGGAGACGATCCAGCAAGTGCAGTTCCAGGAACCGCTGCCGTTGGCCCGCTGGCGGGTGAAGGTTCCACACGATCTGGAAATCATCTGCTTCAAATGTCTGGAAAAGGAACCGCGCAAACGCTACGCCAGCGCCGAAGCCCTGGCCGACGATCTGCATCGCTTTCTCACGGCGGAGCCCATTCACGCCCGGCCGGTCGGTTCGTGGGAGCGCGCAGCAAAATGGGCAAGACGGCGACCGGCGCTGGCCGCCTTGCTGGGGGTCAGCGCTCTGTTTCTGTTGAGCCTGCTGGGCGTGAGCCTCTCCTACAATGCCCGGCTCCAAACCGCCCTCATGACTGCGGAAGCGAACTTCCAGAGGGCGCGTCGGGCCGTCGACAAAGTACTGACGGTGATGGCCGAGGAGCACTTGGCCGATAAGCCGCACATGGAGGAAAAACAGAAGGAATTGCTGGCGGATGCGTTGACGATTTACAAAGAATTTCTCAGCGAAAAAAGCAACGACCCGATCGTCCAAGACGACACGGCGCTGGCCCATAACCGGATGGGAGACATTTTGCGCGTCCTGGGAAAGAATGATCTGGCGGAAGAGGCGTATGGCCAGGCGATTCGGCTCCTGGGTCCGCTCGCCCAGAGCGCCCCTACCATCTCCAAGTACCGGGACCATTTGGCCCACAGCTTCAATTATCTGGGCGAAGCCTTGCGAATGGCCGGCCATCGGGAAGAAGCAAAGGAAGCTTATGTGCAAGCTCTCGAGCTGCTCCAAGAGCTCGCCCTGCAATATCCCGAAGCGCCGGCGTACCAGCAGAAGCTATCCCGTACCGTCTATAACCTGGGAATCTTGAGCGCCGATAGCAGTCCCAAGGAGGCGGAGAAGCTCTATCACCAGGCCATCGCTACCTTGGAAAAATTGGCGAATCAGTTTCCCGATGTTCCCGCCTACCATCAAGACCTGGCACGCAGCTACCTCAACTTGGGTGCGGTACTCTGCACGACGAAATGCTTCCAGGAGGCAAAAGAGGCCAACGACAAGGCGATCGCTCTCTTGGAAAATCTGGTCAAGAAATATCCGGCCAATCGCGAGTACCGGCTCGAGCTCGCTGTCTCTTGCAATAACCTGGGCAACTCTCTGACGGCAATCGGGGAGTATGGCCAAGCAGAAGCCGTGCTGCGAAAAGCGGTGCGGGCCCTCGAAGAGCTGACACGAGACTTTCCGCGCGTGCCCAGTTTTCGCAGGCAGTTAGCCAGCGCCTACAACGGCTTGGGCTTCCTGCTGGATCGCACCTTTCGCTGGCCGGCGGCAAAGGACGCCTGGCTAGCCGCACGGAGCATCTACCAACAGCTGGTCCTCGAATACCCGGTTGACCTCGACTATCAGGCTGAGCTGGGCCGCGTACATGGCAACCTCGGCTGGCTCTGCTATCATCCGCTGAGGCTGGAACGCGAGCTGGCAGGCTTCTTCGACCTTCACCAGGCCGATGCCTCCGCCCCGCTCGGACGAGTGCTCCGTCGGCTCGCATGGCTTGAGTTCCAGCGGAGTGAGCTTGCCGCGGCGCGCCGCCATCTGGAAGACGGGACCCGGTATTTGGAGTTGGCCCTCAAATCCAATCCGGCGAAGCCCGATTACCTGGATGCCCTCCGCAAACAATATGAAATCTTGGCCAGCACCGTCGATAAGCTCGCTCTATCTGGAAACGCCGGGCACACCGCGGAAGCTTCCTATCGTGTTGCCGGATACCTCGCCCGGCTCGTCGCGCTGTTGGAAATGGACACGCAGCTTGCCGAAGCTGAGCGGAAGAGAAGGGTGAAGATGTACACGGATGCGGCCCTCGCGAGCCTCAAGGAAGCCATCCGAAGCGGGTACACGGATATCGATCACTTGCGTCATGATCCCGCTTTGGAGCCGTTGCGCCGCCGTGAGGATTTTGCCAAGCTGCTCCGGGTAAAGGACCCCGCCGCGCGCCGCTAACGGTCCGCACGAATGCCGGAGTTTTCCTCCCGTCGGGATTTTTCCCCCTGTCCAAATTCCTTCGTGTCGATTTGAGCTCCCATTTTTTGCATCTTGCCTGAACGTGGATTCGATAACGACAAGAGCCGAGTTTGCTGGGAGAGGACAGAATGCGCCAAGCAATTCCGAAGAAGGCGTCGTTTTTCACGCTCCTCATGTTAATGGGAGTCACCCTTCCGATTAGTGCGGTGGCGCACGCGCAAGCTCCCGCCGCTGCAGACGAGCAAGCCGTCACCGCACGACCGGTTTTCGAACCCTCCGAAGGCGGGGCCAGCGCCAATAACAGCACCGTCGGGTATATCGACAGTGCCCTCCCCGGCAACCAGTTTCGGCTACGTTTCGATGCCGCGTATGATTTTCGCCGGCCGACGCGGGCCGAGTTTTTCTATGCCCGGAGTGGCGCGCTGAGTCCCGGACTGCCCCAGCCGGAGCCGCGCATTGATTATCAAGACCTTTCTGCCTACCTCGAACTCGCTGCCAACGACCGACTGTCCGGCTTCGTGGAATTGCCCTGGCGCTTCCTCAACCCAGAAGTGAATGCCAATGCCAACGGCCTGTCGGACATGAACGCCGGTTTCAAGTATGCGTTCCTCTGCCACGAAGACTTGGTGGCCACCTTTCAGTTTCGGACCTACATCCCCACGGGCGATGCCCATCGGGGGCTAGGCAACCATCACGTCAGCCTGGAGCCTGCCTTTCTGTTTTATGACCGGCTTACCGACCGGCTCGGCCTGGAAGGCGAATTCCGCTACTGGGTCCCGATCGACGGAACCAACTTTGCCGGTGACCTGGTGCGTTATGGCCTCGGGTTGCATTATGATGTTTGGAAATCTTGTACGATGACGGTTTCGCCGGTGGCCGAGTTTGTCGGCTGGACGGTCCTCGACGGCAAAGAGAGTGCCGTCACGCCTTCGGGATTGGTCGCGATCAGAGATGCGGCCGGAGATACCATCGTGAATGTAAAGCTGGGGCTGCGGCTGCGCCTGGACAGCCTGGGCGACTTCTATGCGGGGTATGGCCGATCGCTCACCGGCGAGCGCTGGTACGAGAACACGTTCCGTTTTGAATTCCGGCTGTTCTTTTGAAGACTTCGGGCCCGTGTTCATCCCGAATCGGGCCGGTACCGCTTCAGGGCGGTTTGGCAGTAAACCAGCAGGCCCAGGTCCGAAAGTTCGGTTTGCAATTCCTCTCTGGTCGGATGACGCAGCGTTTCGGCGACCTCGGCAAGAAGAAGATCAGCAAATTTATCCCGACCGCGGTGCAACATTTGGCGGACCCAGTCTGCGCTGAGTCGGCGCTGGAACTGGGCACTGAGCTGTTCGGCCATCTGGGGCGAACGCAATTCCGGATGCTCAATCCGGAACCGCAGGATGGAACCGAACGGCTGCCCGGTCTGCTTCTCGATACGGTCCAGAGCGGCCCAGGTTCGGGCTAGCAACTCTTCTCGCCAACTGTCGCAGAACCCCTGCTCCAAAGCATCCTGGGGACTCGGTTCTGCTGCGGCAGGCTCGGCACCGTCGGCAGGCAAATGTTGGGGTTGGACGCGCTTGCGGCGATGGTGATCGGCGATGAGATGGAAGAGAACCCCTTTCACAAAGTCCCGGAAGCGGCCCCGCTCGGGATCGGCTCGCCGGAAATCACCCCGCAGGAAGCGCAGGGCGAATTCTTGGGCCAGCTCATCCGCCGCCTCCGGTTCGCGCAACGCCCCAAGCAAGTAACGGTAGACCGCACCGCGATAACGGTGCATTAATTCTTCCTGGGCCGCGGTGACCGCCTCGGCGGGGCCGCCCTTGGCATTGCACACGATCGTCCACAGCGTCGAAATGCGACTCAGATGTTGGTCCTGGTCTTCAGGCTGCATAGCAACTGCTCCGTGCGGCCGAACTGCCGGACGTTCAGGCCGAGATCACCGAATGCAAGCGACACGCCCGGACCTGGCGTCTAAAGCTCGCGCCATCATCGGCCATAGCAAACCGGCGTGTCAAGCCGGGTAGCGCTGGCATCATGCCTTTTCCTGGCCTAGATTTGTATTTGACCCCTGCGTTTTCCTCTCTCCATCAGGGATTCCCCTCACGAGGCCAATGCTATGCCACCGCAAGATACGATGACGCTTGCTCTCGCCATACTTTCCACGCTCATCCTGATCCGACTCCTCCTGCCTAATATTTTGGCCGTTCTCGGTCTCACCGGTCTGAACAACGGCTTGGCGGGAGGGCCGGACGACGCTAATAGCTACTGGCCATCCAAGATGGACGAAGATCTTTATAAGGAAATGCTCGCCTTGGGTTTTCAGCCGGAGGGGACCTACTGGGAACAGTTCCCTTTCACGCGGCGCTTCGAGGAGTTCGTGTTTACGCGACCGGGAGAAAAGTGCTTCGGGATTCTCTATCCCAACAGCCAGATCATGCCGCGGCGCGGCTCGTTCTTCACCGTATTCGAGACAGGGGGCGTCGTTTTCACCAAGAACTATCGCGGCGGAATCGAGGTCCAGGAGGGCGACTTCCTGGCTACGGGCGGGCGGACCGATCCCGCGCACGATCAGCCGCCGGAGCCACCGATCCCGGCTGGTTCGTCCTGGAAACCGATTCTGTTCTGCCTCGGAGCAGGCCTCTTGGTAGTGACTCTGGTCAATGACTCAGACCCCTGGCTCAGTTCCGATCAAACGGTCATGCTTCGGGTGTTAAGCGGCCTGGCCATGATTGGCACGCTGATCCAAATCCGTCCGCAGAGGACCGTGCCACGCCGTCCCGAGTCGGAAAAGGTTGACCTGGACTTGCGTATTCCCCTCGCGGAAACACTGGCGAGGCATCGGCTGAACGTGAACCGATTGATCGCCCAGGGCCAACAGCTGCCGGTCGTCTTCGATGGCCAGGAGTTCCTCGCCAGTCAGCGTCGCTACTACGGCCATCCAAGGCTTCGGAGACAACACCAATCCACGATGTGGACACTGCTGCTAATCAAACTGTTCATCCTGGTGCCCTTGCCAGCCATCTTCTTCTACAGACAGGGCGTTCACGACCCGCTCCCCTGGAGCGTATTGCTCGTTGAGGGGCTGGTGGGTTTGTACCTGCGCTTTGGCTGCTCGTCGGCAAAAGTGGTGAAGATCCTTCGGCGCTGTCTCAGAGACCAGAAGGCGTCGTAAGCATTGGGCAGAGTGACCATTCGCTTCATTCTTAGCCGAACAGCCATAAACGGAGTCGCGGTCTGCTTCGACACCGCACGCCGGGAATTAGCCGGCCCAAGCAGATCGGTATTCCCGAGCACAACTGGCACGCCATATGCACCATCTTCCTTGTCCAGCAGCGATGGCTCATCTGCTGCGATGCCCACAGGCAGCAGACGGCCCTCGTTCCGATCGAAGAGAGTAGATGTCATCCCTGAGGGCAGACCAGTTGGAGGATTTAACGATGTTGCGTTTAGCTCTGCTGTTCCTGGTGGTCGCTATCATCGCTGCAATTTTCGGCTTTGGCCTGGTTGCAGGCGTGGCGGTCGAGGCTGCGAAAATCATCTTCTTCATTTTCATCGTGCTTGCCATCCTCTCCTTTATTGGAGGGGCGCTACGAAGCCCACCGGTGTGAAGCCGGTTGCCCGAGCCAGTACGGACGAAAAAAGGGATGAGAGAAGAGGGAAGAGGGATGAAAGGGCCAAGCCCGCTCTTTTTTCATCCCTCTTCCCTCTTCTCCCATCCCTTGTTCATCGATGCCTGTTACTTCTTCCGCAAATAGCTGGCAACGTCCCTTGTTCATCGCCGGCAGTCTCGTGCTGGTCGTTGCGGCTCTCTACTTGGCCAAGGTAGTCCTCCTCCCCGTTGTCCTGGCCATCTTGCTGACCCTGGTCTTGAGTCCCGTCGTTGGCACGCTGCAACGCCTCGGTTTGGGTCGTATCCCCTCCGTGATCGCGGTCGTGGTCCTGGCCATTTGCCTGCTTGGAGGGGTGGGCCTAGGCGTGGCCGTGCAGCTGAAGAACCTCGCTTCCGATTTACCCCAGCACAAACACGAGATTGAAGCAAAGATCGAACGGATTCGCCAGGCGGGAGGATCTTCCTGGATTGTCGACGCCTACGATACGGTCATGGACATTTCTCGCAAGATTCACGGGATTGATACCGCCGCGGCGGGAACGTCCGTGAAGGAGCCCATTCCGGTCATCATTGAAACGTCTCCCTTTCCGATCGTCCAATCCGTCGCCGGCCCGGTCATCGAGGTCCTGCTCACTACGGGCATGACTCTGGTTCTGCTGATCTTCATGTTGGTCCAGCGCGAAGACCTCCGCAACCGGTTGATCCGCCTCTGGGAAGGCACCGGCATCACGAGCATGACCAAAGCCGTCGATGACGCGATCCACCGGATCAGTCGTTATCTCCTCGTGCAACTGGCCATCAACACCGCTTTTGGGACGGCGCTGGCGATTGGCCTTTCCATTCTGGGTGTCTCCTACCCGATTCTCTGGGGCTTTCTTGCCGGAACGCTCCGCTATATTCCCTACATCGGAACGTGGATCGGTGCGCTCTTGCCGATTGTGCTGTCCATTGCGACCCAGCCCGGGTGGACCCAGCCCCTGCTCGTCCTCGGCTTGTACTTGGTGTTGGAGCTGATCACGTTTAACCTTGTCGAGCCCCTGCTTTTTGGCCAAAGCATTGGTGTTTCGGCCACTGCGCTGCTGATTGCAGCCGCATTTTGGGCATGGTTGTGGGGCCCGGTCGGCCTGGTGATCGCAACCCCGTTGACTGCCTGCCTGGCCGTGCTCGGGAGATATGTTCGGAACCTCGAATTTTTCAGCATTCTGCTGGGGGATGAGCCGGCTTTGGAGCCGCACGTCACCTTCTACCAGCGCCTTTTGGCCAAGGATCCGGACGAGGCAAACGAAATTGTTGAGGAATTTATTCAGACGCACTCTGTCGACGACGTCTATGATGAAATCCTTGTGCCGGCGCTCGTTCTGGCGCGGGAAAATCGAGAACGAGAGGAATCGACTGCGGAGGAACAACACTCCATTCTCGGCATGATCCGCACTCTTCTGGATGAGGTTTTGACCAAGCAAACCCCGCCGAGTGAAGAACCGGCAGCAATACCGAATCGAGCCGAGAACAACCGCGTCCTGGTTGTCGGGTGCCCGGTTCGCGATGAGACAGATGAACTGGCGCTCTCGATGTTCAGCCAACTGGTCGATGCGAGGAAATGTCGCTTTGAAGTCCTTTCCCATCAGCAGCTCACTGCGGAAGTGATTTCTCGAGTCGAGCAGGAACAATCGAAGGTGATCAGTGTTGCCTGTGTGCCTCCGGGAGGGTTGGCCCGCACACGCTACCTGTGTAAGCGGTTGCGGACCCAGTTTCCGGATCTGAAAATCCTGGTGGGCTGCTGGGGATTGGAAACCAACGTTGAACAAACCCGGGAGCGACTGCAAGCAGCGGGTGCGGATAAGGTCAGCACCCGACTGCTGGAGATGCGTCGGCAAATCACGCCGCTCATTCAGGTCCTGTCGCACATGCAGCAACCAGAAGAAAGACAGGCCGATGCTGCCGCCCCCGCGACGACCCTGTAGCAGAGCGGCTCGCAGGATGCCGTGTCCATAAAAAAAGCCGTCGCTTCAAACAGGGAAGCGACGGCCCTCGAACAACCGTTCGTGCTCAATCGATCGGCCCTGCAGCATCCATAGCCGCATTCGGAGTTGCTCCCACGGGGTTTCGGCTCATGTAACGATCGTTTTCCGGGGCGTAGCGCCCGCCCTGGGCCTCTTGCTGAAACATGGAAAGCACCGGTCCGCGGATGGGCTGCCCGCCCAACTTGATGGTTACACTATCGATAACTTCCGCCAGCGGAGAGCTTAACTGCGGCGGCGCGGAGCCGGCAATCATGTCACGCACCACACCGAACATGGTTCCCAGTGCCAGTCCTTTCAACTTGTGGATCTCGCCCTCGAACTGCTGTCCCAGATCGCTTAGGAAACCATGATCCGCCTTGCCGGAGGCCCCGCCCACCGAGTGGTCCTCTTCGGGGCGGCGCTGGCCCAAGCCTCCATCCCGCTCGGGGGCCGAGCGCGGCGCCAACGTGGAAAGGCTCGGAACCGCGCCCGCATAATATCGATCCCGAGGGGATGTAGCCCGACCCAGTAGGCAGCCGGCGGCAAAACCGACCGATACCGAGCCACCCATCATCAGCCACGGATGCTGGCGGACCTGACGCGAAAGGTCAAACGTATCCTTCACTGCCCCGACCGTATCGTGCACCGAAGCCTTCGCCATTTCTACTGTCTGCTGCACGGCATCCTTGACGGTCTCAACGGTATCCGTAACGGCGCTGGTGGCAGTATGGACGGTCCCGACGACTTGCTGTTCCAGCGTTTCCAGTTTCTCCGCCAGGGAAGCGCGGGTTTCGCGCATTTGATGCTTGATCACTTCTTCGGGTTCATTATCCATTGCACATTCTCCTTCAGGGCTCCCACTGATTGCTCGGGCAGAGGATGGAAGGATTCCAACCGCTTCTTGCCCAAGAAAAGGAACACCCCGCCACCCGCGACAAGGACAAGGCCGACGATGCCGAACCAGGCCCACAAGGGGAGGCTAGGCACGGCCCAGTAGAGCAAGTGAACGAGCATCCAACACCACAGCAGTCCGCCCACCGCCAGCAGTCCCAGTCCGACTCCGAAAGAGACGGCCGCTTCCTTGGTTTTGCGGACGTCGTCCTTGATTTCCTGTTTGAACAGGGCAAATTGCTGCTTCAGGAGCTCCTGAGCATCGTTGATGATACCAGTCACGAGCCCGGTCATGCTGGGCTCGTGACTGGTGTGCAGATCATTGGCCATGACTTAACTCCGCATGGAGCGTGCAATCAAGAAGCCCACGCCAATACCGACCAACAGCGCAGGAATGGGGTTGCGCCGGATCAAGCTCGTCAAGTCCTCGCCGAGACCACTCAGGCCTTCCTCTTCGAGGTACCGGCCACCCCGTTCCAGCGTGTCCGCGACAGCAGAGCTGGCCGAGCCCATCATTCCTTCATGGGGCAGGTTTTCGCGCAAGGTCCCCGCCAGGTTGCGCATGCCGCTCCCGACGGTGGACGTGGCATCTTCCACTCGATGACCAACGTTGGAAGCCATATCCGAGGCTGTCTGGGTTGCCGAGGATGCCACATCCTTAGCCTTCTGGGCGGCACCCGATACGGTCTGACTGGCCGTGTGGGCCGCGGAGGAGGCTAGATCTTTTGCTTTCTCGGTTGTCGAACTACCCGTTTCCCACGTTCTCTCGGTGCTCGGATTGCTACCAGAGGTTCGGGTCTCTTCCTTGTTCCGAAACGGAGTCGATGGATTGGCCATGATATTTCTCCTTCTCTCTTACGAGCCGATCGGACCACTTCCCCAAGGACGAAGCAGAGCCTGGGTGGCTCGTGAGCCAACTTCCCTTAGGGTATTTCCCCGGGATCATTCCCGGTTCCTGTTCTCTGAGAGAGCAACACCTATGCCAAAGTTTTGGATCAGCTAGAATCGTGGCCGTGACAGATCGATGGAGCCCAGAAGAGAGCGAACCCCAGCAGTTTCGCGGTAAAAATGGTTTAGCTCGGCATTTCAAATCCCGACCAGCGAAGAGATTTCGTTCATCCACAATGCCTGAGTAAGGAATTCCTGAGCCGAATTCTGAGAACCCGCTTTCCTTTCCACTTCACCTGCCTTGCACAGGACGCTCGGTGGAAATCGCATCCGGATTTGTAGGGCGCTGCGCACGGGCCGCGGCCTCCACGTCTTCGGTCCGCGGGATCCCCTGTCGAGCCAGTTGCTCCCGCGTGATGCGGACTGCGTTTTTGGTGGGGCATATTTGGGAGCCAAAGCGATCTGCGTACGCCCGAGTGAACTCGGCACCGAAGAGAAAGATCTGCGCGGAATAGTAAACCCACAGCAACACAATGACCAGAGAAGCCGCGGTCCCAAAGGCGGAAGTGGTACTGCTCCAGCCGAGGTAGAGGCTGAGGAGGTATTTGCCGGCAGTAAACAACAATGCCGTGACCGCCGCTCCAATCCACACCTCACGCCAGGCAATCCGGACGTCCGGGAGAATTTTGTAAATCATTGCAAATAAGAGAGTACAAAAAGCAAACGAGAGCAAGACATTGAACGCCTGCCAGCCATGCGTGTCGATGGGAAAAGCATTCGGCGGGAACAATCGGTGGAAAGCTGCCAGGATGGCACTGATCACCAGCAAGAGCAGCAATAAGAAGGCGCTCCCCAGCACCAGGGCGAACGAGAGCAGGCGGTCGCGAAGCATGCTCAGGATGGGGCGCCCTGGTTTGGGCGTTACTTTCCAGATCGTGTTCAAGGCATCCTGAAGCTGCACGAACAGACCGGTTGCGCCAAACAGAAGAATCGCGAAGCCCCCGATGGTGGCCAGCGAACTGCCTCCCGTCTCATGGGTACTCTTCAACAATCCTTCGATTGCACCGGCCATGGGCTCGCCGGCCGTTTCCTTCAACTCGCGGACCAGCTGACCTCGAGCTTTCTGTTCGCCGGCGACCAGGCCCGCGATGCCGATCACAATAATCAGCAACGGCGCCAGCGAAAAAAGAGCGTAATAGGCCAAGGCTGCACCCAAGCGCGGAGCCTTGTCTTCTAGCCACTGGTTGAAGGTTTCATTCAACAAGGAACCGATTACTTTCAGTGTCATGAGCATCCCAGGGATAAGCATACATCCGGGGCATCCGGGGACCACGGCAGCGGCAGGATTCTGGTAGCAACCACAGTGCCTTCCGCTCAAAAATGCGAAACGAAATGCGCGAGCTTGGCCTAGTAATTGCTTAAGTGAGGTCCATTTGAGTACGGAATGTTTCGATCATGGATGAACCCGACAGCAATGCAGCACCGCCAACGGATCCTCTGGTGGTTTCTTGATTTGATAAAATGGGGTTAGCTGCCAACTGGGTATACTTTTTCGGACCGGCCGTGCGCACTGGCGGGCAAGGAGCTGCGCACCGTCTCACGGGAAATCGCATCCGGATGGAATGGATCCGCGCCGCCCGCGTTCCCTTCCACCGAGGTTTCAGGGGGATGATTCATGTCGCAACATGTGCGCCAAGAACCGGCCAACGATTCCAGCACACCACTTTCGCCGGCTCCGCTTGCGAAGGATGGCGAACCGGTTCCCCGACGCATACTGATCGTCGAAGATAATGAAACAGCACGGCGGCAGTTGCAACAGCTGCTGCAAAGTGATCTCCAGCTCCAGGTCGACGCGACCGGGGATGGTAACAAGGCGTTGCACGATCTCGCGGAGCACAATTACAGCATTGTCATCACCGATTTGCGAATGCCCCGGCTCGATGGCATGGAATTGATCAAGGAGGTGCAGCAGCGGCGCTTGCCTGTCACCATCATCGTGACCACCGGTCACGGCAGCATCGACGAAGCGGTCCAGGCCATTCGGCTGGGTGCCTACGATTTCCTGACCAAGCCGATCGATGTCGATCATCTGCGCTTGGTCGTGCAGCGGGCCCTGCGCGAGCGAACCCTGCAAGATGAGGTGGCCTCCCTGCGCGAACAGTTGAAGAGTCGCTATTCCTTCCACAATATCCTCAGCAAGAACCCGCATATGCATGCGGTGTTCGAGCTGATCAGCAATGTGGCGCACACCAATACCACGGTCTTGATCGAGGGGGAGACCGGTACGGGCAAGGAACAGGTGGCTCGGGCGATTCACCAGGCGTCGGCCAACCGAACGGGGCCGCTCATTGCCGTTAATTGTGCCGCCCTACCGGAAACGTTGCTGGAGAGCGAGCTCTTCGGCCATGAGAAGGGAGCCTTTACCAGCGCTGTGGGACAGCGCCGCGGCCGCTTCGAGATGGCCCACGGTGGGACCATCTTCCTCGACGAGGTGGGCGATGTCCCCGCGACCATGCAGGCCAAGCTTCTCCGTGTCCTCCAGGAACGCCGCTTCGAGCGCGTCGGCGGCACCGACAGCATCGAGGTCGATGTCCGCGTCCTCGCCGCTACCAACCGCTCTTTGCAACGTCTCGTCAAGCAAGGAACGTTTCGAGAGGACCTGTATTACCGGCTCAACGTCGTCAAGATCGACCTCCCGCCTTTGCGCGAGCGTCTCGAAGACATTCCCCTTCTGGCAACGCACTTTGCCGAGAAATATGCACGGCCGGGCGAAGGTCCCAGGCAAATCTCGCCAAGGGCCATGGACGCCCTGCTCAACTACCATTGGCCGGGAAACATTCGCGAGCTTGAAAACGCCATTGAACGAGCTTGTGTTACATCCCGAGATAACATCATCCAGCTAGAGAATCTACCGCCGGAGCTCGTCACGCCTCCGGTGTCGAAGCTTCCCCTCCACGTGGACCTGGATCGGCCATTGCCCGACCTGCTGCGCGAAGCCGTTGTCAACATCGAGCAGCAATATCTCCGGAAAGCGTTGAAGAAAACGCGGGGTAATGTCGGCCGCTGCGCGCGCATCTGTGGCTTGTCACGGCGCAGCATCACCGCCAAAATTGCCGAATACAAGCTCGATAAGGCCGCCTTCAAGGATATCTGAAGTGGGCAGGATCTCGTGCTGTCAAGGCAAGAGGAACAGGCAAAAGGGAGGCAGGCATCGCTTCCCTCTTGCCTTTTCCCTGTTAGGTACCTGAAGGAATGGGCGTTTGCATCGGAGCTTGGTAGCTCGAGGAGGAACCCTCCTCTGGCCGATGCTCCGTTGGTCGATGCTCTGAGCCTCCCCCCTCTTGAGGAGAGAATTCAGGAGTGGTTTCTCTTTGGCCCGCAGCCCTGCCCCCTTTGCGGCCGGCGAAACTGGCCTCTTCGGGGGTGAATTCATGGGCCGTCCCTTTTTGGTGCGCCGCCTGTCCCCCTTTGCGACCGGCTGCGCGGGCCTCTTCCGGAGTGAAGCGGTGCGCACTTCCCTTCGCATGAGCTGCCTTGCCGCCTTTACTAGCGATTTCCCGTCGTTTATTTATATCCATTGATCCGAAGCCACGTTTGCTCTTGTCCGCCATGATGCGTCTCCTCTTGATGCTGATGAGATTCAGTAGAGTTTAGATGAACCCCGCCACAACAAAACAGCTAAGCAATCCTTGTGCCCGGAGTGTTGCATACTCTACCAAATCCGCAAAATCGTCATGAACGTGGTCTTGTGTTCACGCTCTCGCCAGCATTGGCGCTAGGCTCTCTGATTGCCGGCCCCGACCGCTTGCATATTGACGACATTCTCCGCGATCCGGGTTAACTTTTCGTCGGTCTCTTTTTCCTCGGCAAGCGTCTGCTGAAGCAAGTTGGCTGCCTCTCGGTCTCCCAGGGTGTCGGCATACGTACGGGCACAGCCGTAGCCGGCCATCTCGTAATGCTCAACCCGTTGGGCTGCACCGATCAGAGCCGCATCCCCGACCGCAGGCTCATCGGCTTCCCCGATCATCTCGTTCCCCTCATCAATGATCCCTTCGATGCCTTTGCATTTCTTGCCTTTGTGGCCCAGATTGAAGCGATCAAAAATCTGTTCGAGTCGTTCGGCATGCGTCTTTGTTTGCTCCAAGTGTTCCTGGAACGCCTTCTTGAGTTCCGAAGACGAGGCCGCCTTGATCATCTTGGGAAGTGCCTTGATGATCTGGTTCTCCGCGTTGTAGAGATCGCGCAGTTCATCCACGAAAAGGTCTTTCAGTGTGTGCAGCTTCATGATGAGTCTCCCTTGTTGGTACGTGTGGACGCTTGATCGACGATTATCCGGTGGAAGGAGAACTCCTCCTTCCCCGATCCGAGCTAACCGAGAAGGTAGGTTTTCGATTCGAGTCAGCTATATTTTTTCCCTCGTCCGGGCCTCGATTTTGGTCGCCGTTTTGTCGGCATCATCTGAGTATGTGACCTTCACAAACTGTCCTTGCTTGAGATCAGATAATTTTGCCTTCTTGCCATCCAGCGTGATGGTGGCCTCGCTAGAGACTTTGTGCGACATTTTGTTTCCACCATCCTTGTCCGTCATGGTCAATTTCCCGTTCTCGACGGAGACAATTTTGCCTTCATGGGTTTTCTCCGCAGCCAGTGCCGGAACACTCACCAGGAGCGCCAGCACCATTGCCATGAGCGCAGCATCGAGAGCCCGGTAAACCATAAGGATCTCCACGAAACGTTCGGCCATTTTCTCGGAGACAACAACGTGTTCCGCGGCAATTCCCATGCCGCCGTATGCCAGCACCGTAAGCGGAGGCCGGAGCCTCGCGGAGGCCGATGAAGTGGCACCGGCAGACGCCGTCGCTACCTCGGCAAAGCGACTCCAGCCGTAAGAAGATGGCGACGCAAGAATGGGCATAGTCTTGCTCTGCTTCGCCACGATTTGCCTGGCCCTTGTTCTCCGGTCGGGTCACGAATAGAAACATCTCGGCCTTGCTCAATCGCTGCTGTACGCATGGGAGGATCTGGCAATCGACAACCGTTCTTTGGTACGCAAGTGTGGCATGCCGTTTGCTCAGCGCACTAACCAATTTAGGGAAGTAAGCGATACACTGTGGCGCTTTTGTCTCTCATGACTTGGCGAGCAGGTTCCTGATGGCCAGACGATGGAGTTCCATCCAAGGATGTATGTCTCGGCGCGGGTTGTTCTGCGTTGGGATCTGCTTGGCAATCGGCCTGGCTCCCTTGGGCTGTGGATTCCCGGAGGGCGTTGAAGAAGGGGAAGGACCCGGCCATCGTGCCCAGCCGCTCTCCTTGACTCCGGACCAGGAACGGGAACTCGGGGAGCGGGCTTATGCCCAGGTTCTCCGTGAGTATCGAGGGCGGATCCTGTCGCCCGACCGGCCGGAGGTCAAACGGGTCCGCCAGATTACCGCCCGCATTATTCGCGCAGCCGGCATCCGGCCCTTGCAGCGCGAAATCAATCTCGATCTCCAGGGCTATCAATTCGACTGGGAAGCCAACGTCATTCACTCCCAGCAAGTCAACGCCTTTGCCTTGCCCGGCGGCAAGATCGCCGTGTTCACTGGAATCCTCCCCGTTGCCCAAGATGATGACCAGCTGGCCACGGTTCTATCCCACGAGATTGCTCATGTCCTTGCGCATCATGCCAGCGAGCGCTTGGCCCGTGAGCAGTCGGGGCGCGTGGGCTTTCTGAGCCGCAAGGCCTACGATCGGGGCCAGGAATCCGAAGCCGATCACATTGGGGTGTTTCTCATGACCTTTGCCGGTTATGACCCAGAAGAGGCAATCCGCTTTTGGCAGCGCATGCAGCGCATCAGCGAAGATCGGGGCCAAGTGCCGGAGTTCCTCTCGGATCACCCTAGTGACGCCCACCGACTCCGCGCCCTCGAAGGCTGGGTTCCGCGGGCTCGGCTAGCCAAGCGGGCTTTCGATGAGGGGCGCATTGCACCGGAGCGGGGCCGCTGAACGTGTGCCGAGCAGGAACCGCTTCCGTTCTCAAAACCGGGCTTGGGCTTCACCGGAGTCTGTTCTTTTCTTGACCAAGGGAGGATCTCTCATGAGCATGGGTGATGGGCCGTTCTTAGGAAGCGGCGGCTTCTACGGGAACATGAGTCCCGGAGGACCCTATGGACTATGGCCTAGCTGTGGCTGTAGTAGCTGCTTTATCATTCTGGCGGGAATCTTGCTGGTCTTTGGTGGCTGTTTGCGGATGCTTGGCCAATAACCAGGTTTAAGTCAGCCCGCCGATTCGTGGGTCGGGCTTCTGGAAGGGGGATCGCGATGCGAGCACTCTGCGGCGCAATTATCGTCGCTGGTTCTGTCATTGGCTTGGGACTGACGGCCCTGGGCTTTGGAACACGCTATCATTCGGGGCTGGAAGTAACGGATGAAAAAGGTCCGGTATTGCTCCATCTCTCGCAAATGGATCGGCCCTTGGTCTTCATCTTGGTGTTCCTGACGGCGATGGCCATCATCGGGCTCGGGATCGCCTTCGTAGGACTGGCTTACCATCACCACCGTCGTCAGCATGAACTTCTCCGGACCCATGCTACCCACCCGTCGAGCCCGGTCCAGGCGCCGACGGGATTGTCGTAATGGAGTTTGCTGTTCCGCACGAAAATTGAGCCCATCGTCCGCGAACCCAGACTCAACCAAGGCGCTGGCCAAGCAGAGCCAGGCACACGGGTTTGCGGAGTCCATACGCGCGCTTCGGTCGACTCCCTCTTTTGCCGGCGCCGGCACCGTACTTGCTTACTTGAACGAATGCCGCCCATTGCAGGCCGGCCGGCGCACTGGCGGCGCACGGGTTGTCTTGCCTGTCAACCGGATGGTGCGAGCGTTCGGGTTCATTTCCACGGTTGCCCTATCAGGGGCGCAGATCAGGTCAAAGGAGGTCCAATGATGTCCAAGCGATCGATTCCTAGTTTTCTGGCCGCAGCGCTGGCTGTGGCGGCTCTGTTGATCGTGACGGATCCTGCGTCAGCGCAACGATGGCGTGGAGGACGTGGTTTCGGCTACGGAGGATATGGGGGAGACGGCTTCTACCTCGGCTATGGGCGCCCCTACTACGGAGAAGGATATTACAGCGGGTGGGAGCGTCCCTACGGCTGGGGGTATTCGCCAAACTACTATGGCTACGGATGGAACACTCCTGGATACCGGGGGTCCGAAAACGGCTGGGAGAACCCCTCGTACTATTCCTGGTCCACCCCCTCTTATTACTCGGAAGGAACGGAGGGAGACTACTATGGAGCCGGGGCTGGAGCCAACGGCCAAGCCTACGGGGCCATGAGCGGCGAGAACATGGATAACCATGTCTTCATCACGGCCCACGTACCACCCAATGCGGAAATCTGGTTCGATGATCAAAAGACGTCGCAAACCGGAAGCTTCCGTTCCTTTGTCTCTCCGCCCCTCCAGTCGGACCGGAAATACACGTACCATATTCGGGCACGCTGGCGGGAAGATGGACGAGAAGTCGAAAAAGATCGGAACCTGGATGTACATCCCGGCGATCGGTTGTTCGTGAACTTCACGAATCCTCGGTCGGAGCGGATGAGAGGAACAAATACCGGCCAGTACGGAGCCGAAGGGCAGTACGGGGCTGAGTCCGAAAACCGTGACCGTTCTCTGGAACGCCGCGACCGCACCTTGGAGGACACGCAACGAAACCGTCAAGACAACCAAGATCGGACGCTGAACAATCAAAACCAACAGCGTAACCAAACGACCAATCCTGGTCACACAGAAAACCAGAATCGCGGACAGACCACCAATCCTGGTCAGACCGGAAACCAAAATCGTGGGCAAACGACCAATCCCGGTCAGACTGGAAACCAAAATCGTGGGCAGACGCCGCCTCCCCAGTAGTTCTTATGGTGGAGCGGTTGGTGGTAAATCTCGATGGGGGACAATCGCGGCGGAGGTGCGGTGCCCGTTTACCCGTCCGGTGAGCAAGGAAACTTGTACGCACCGAGCAATGGATAGGAAAGGCATCTTCCGCCGCGAAGTGCCAAGCGCCGGCAACGTCATCTTCCCCGACTGGGGAGGGTGGCGTTGCCGATTGCACAATCCTCCATACAACGTGAGAAGAAGGGACTCAACCTCTTCTATGCATGACAACCGGCGGTTTTCGATATCCTGGGCAGATTGCTGCGCGAAAAAGAGAAAATCGATAGCCTTCCATAGTCCGGTTTCGGTTGAACGGATTGTTTTGGCTCGTCTATAGCACCTAGCTGCACTGTATCTCGGTCGAACGCGACTTTGGCGCGCACTTTGCTAATCGTGAACACTGCCCATTCCGAGTCTACATCAAGGAGCAGCGATGCGCAACCTCTTGGATCGCCGTAAGATTAAGCGTCCCTCTCAACTGCCGGAAATGGACCGGCTCCGGATGACTCATCTGTACCGCACGGTGGAAACGGAGGACCGACCCCAGTCCGGACTTCCTTCGGGGCGGGTGTCATCCGACGAGGTCCTGATCCTTGATGCGCGGGCTTCCCTTCGGCCGGCCGAGTTGGTCGAGCGCAAGCTGAGTTGCTTGCTCAAGAGTGTGTATCTGCCGATGAGTCATGTTCGTGCCACACCGTTCTGCAAAGACCGCGGGCATTCCTCCGGCCTTTCCTTGGAGTCCGCGCGAAAAAGAGATCCGTCGTTTTCCTCTCCGAGGGAAAGGCCCCTCATTTGCACTGCTTGATCGGCAGCAGCATGTCCTGCCTGTCCCTGATACTCGACTCGCAGGAGCAAGCCATCCAACAGCCCCCAAGATCGCCCGGCCCATCCGTGATTTTATGCCGGCCAATGAACCTGCTTTTCATGAGGCCAAGCTCGGATCCACGCGTCTTCAGGACCTGGGACTGACGATTCAGGGCAGTCCCTTGGAACCGATCCTGAACGAATTTGAGGCGGAATTGCAGCGCGCGGGGATTCGACGGTTGCAGCCACGGTTTTATCTCTCCACCGAGTGGGGCGTCCCCTTCCATACGGTTGCCATCGCCATCCCGTTTTATCTCGCGCGCTCCGACTTGACGGCCTTGCACGCCAAGCGGGCCGGCTATGTCGAAGGCTTCAGCCGCTCGGATATCTTGCGCTACCTGCGCCACGAGATGGGGCACGTGGTCAACTATGGCTATCGGCTCTACGAGCAGGAGGATTGGATCAAGCAATTCGGCTCCATTACGCAACCGTACGAAGAAGACTATCGCCCCGAACCGTTCAGCCGCCGCTATGTCCGGCATTTGCCGGGATGGTACGCTCAGAAGCACCCCGACGAAGACTGGTCGGAGACCTTCGCGGTGTGGATGACACCCGGTCTGGATTGGCGTGCAGATTACGCCCCTTGGCCGGAGGCCCTGGCCAAGTTGAACTATTGCGACGCCACCATGGCAAAGCTCGTCGATCGGGATCCCCTGGTGACGACCGTGGATTTGGATGAAGACGTGCAAGGCCTCGCCTACTCGATCGATCAGTTTTACAAGGGGCTCGGGACCGGCCCTGCCGAACTGCCCCCCGGCCTGGACGGAGCGCTGCGAACCATTTTCGAGGACTTTGCGCGTTCGGAAGCCGGAACTTCGGCGAAGCCGCCCAAGTTAGCTTCCGAGTTGATTCGCCAGTTAGAATACGAGTTGATGGGAAATGTCTATCGCTGGACCGGCCATTTCCCCGAACGGACGCACACCCTGCTGGAACACCTGATGCGGCGTGCTGATTCCCTGCAACTTGCCTATCTACCCGAACATGAGTTGGAGGCCACGCTGGCCGTGACCACGTTGGTCACTGCCTTGGCGATGAACTATGTTCATCGGGGCACATATCTGCCATGAATGATCATGCTTACTTGCGTTGCGCGTTCGGCGGACTTTTCTGAACGCAAGCGGCCACAAGGCTGTGGAACCAGCTCGTTCGAGCAATCGGGTATCACCGCCTGGTCCGCTGGCGGAAGCGGTCGTGGGCGAGCGCAACAATCTTGTTGATAAGCGTGGGGTAGTCGAGTCCTGCGGCGGCGGCAGCGGTCGCGAACTCGCCCCCTTGTTCGAGATAGCAGTTGGCGTTGACTTCAATCACGTACGCCTCCCCCGTATTGGATAAGCGTATGTCGATCCTTCCGTAGTCGCGGACGCGCACGGCACGGTAGGCATCCAGAGCCACGCGGTGGAGCCTGGCCCGAAGCTCATCGGGCAGATCGGCGAGGGCCGTTTGCGTGCCCTTGTACTCCGCGCTGTTCTTGGCCCACTTGGCCTTGTTGTCGAGCACGTGGGGCTTTCCTGCGGGGAGGCCCGAAAAATCTACCTCGATAGGGGGAAAAGCGACCGGGTTTTCGTTTCCTAGAATGCTCACATAGAATTCGCGGCCCTCGATGTACTCCTCGGCCAAGGCCGCATCGTGGACCTGTTCCTGGATGGCCAAAACGCGCTTCATCAAGTCGGTCGGATTGTCAACCAGGGAATTGCTGTTGATGCCGATGGACGCATCAGCGCGGAGAGGCTTGACGAACAAGGGCATCCGTAACTTGCCACCCGTTTCCAAGTTGGAGTTCTGAAAAAAGACTGCGAAGTCGGGAAACAAGATTCCCTCGTAGGCGAGGAGCTTCTTGGTGAGTACCTTGTCTTGTTGGAGATAGCACTCGCCGGGCCCCGCACCGGTATAGGGTAGGTTCAACAATTCCAGTAAGCCCGCAACCGCGACATCTCCGAAGAGATTACGGCCAAACATCTCCATGAGGTTGAAAACCAAATCCGGTTTGCGGCGGGACAACCCGGCAAGCAGCTTGCGGACGTCGGCGTGGACGCCCAGCACGGACACATGATGCCCGGTCTGCTTGAGCGCGGCTCTCACCTGATCGACAACGGACTCATGCCCTTTGGCTTTCTCTCGCTCCAGGTAAGTGAGCACGGTGATCTTCATACGCTATCCACGTTGTGCGCTGATCTGCCGAACGAAGAGCAAATGCGATGCCGCGGAATCTTCGGCACCGTCGAAATGATGGTGGACGGTTTCGCGTATCCGATCCGATGGAACGGAACTCGGTTTCAATTTGCGACCACACTCACGTCGTGAGGGTCGTACAGCGGCGAAGCCATGAACGCCGGATCGATGTTCGTTGTCGCGAACGCTCCTCTGGCCGAGCCAAACATCAGAATCTGGAACGTGTCGCCGCTATTGGGCACGAGGTCGCTCCCCAGACTGACACTGAGGGTACCGTCCAGCGTAGCCGACCCAGTAATCACGAGCTGATCGAAGCCCGTACCTGGCGCCTCGCCGTCGATGACAATCCCCAGCGCACCTGTAGCCGTCTGTGTGTAGTTACCGTTGATAGTCAGAACTCCCGTGAATCCATCCCCTCCCGGATTCACTTGGCCGGCATTCGTAACATTACCGCTGATGGTGCCCGAACCCGACAAGACGCCTCCCAAGATGCGCACTCCATTGGAAGACGCCAGGGTCGCGCCCGCACTCACCATCGTCGAGCCGTCGGTTTGGATGTAGCTCTCGGCGAAGGACAGCTTACCATCTTGGACCTGCACACTGCCGCTGTTCGCGAAGAAGATATTGTTGCTGATCGTCGTCACGCCGGCGTTGACCGCCTTGATAAACGTACCCAGGTTATTAAACGTTCCGCCGTTGCCCGAGAGGGTGTGGTTATCCTGATCGGTAAAAGTCCCCGTATTGGTGAACACACTGCCATCGGTGAGGGTGATCCCGCCGCTGCCCACCCAGGAGGCAGTGCCATCGTTGCGGAAGTTGCGGCCCACCAGATTGGATGAGAACGATCCCGCAATCATCAGGCTGCCGCCGGCGGCGACGATGGTCGAGCCGGAACCGCTCATCATGCCGGCTTTCCAGGACAGAGAGCTGGTCACCGTGACATCGTCGCTGCCGGTGAGGGTACCGAACGTCGTCAAGCTGAGGGTGCCTACGGTAATCGGCATCCCCCCGCTGAAGTTGACAAAGCCATCGATGAGAAGCGTGCTGCCCACGCTGGTCACGGGGCTCGTGAAGTTCACCATCACAAACGTGTTGGGTATCTTCGTCGTGCCGGTCTGGAGATCGTAGCTGCCGGCCACGGTGGTGGCGGCATTGAGAATAACCGTGCCCGAGCCGGTGACGCTGGAACTGGGGCTGAAGGTGAAATTTCCGGAGCTGAGGTTCAGCGTGGCGGACCCCGCCACCGCGAAGCTGCCGTCGACGTTGCCGCCGTTGTTCAACGTGAGGGTCCCGCGGTTCACCGCCGCAGAACCACTGTTGTTGAAGACGACGCTGAAATTCGTCTCGCCGGTCCCGGCTGACTTGACATAGCTTCCCGAGTTGGTGAAGATCCCACCGTTGCCCGAGAAACTATGGTCGCTCATGTCGTTGAGGGTGCCGCTGTTGGTAAAGCTGCCGCCGTTGTTGAGCGTGATGTTGCCGCTGGTCCAGTTCATGGTCCCGGCATTGGTGAAGTTGCGCTGAAGGACTTCGCCGTTGTTGATAATCAGGGTCGCGCCGCTGGCAATGGTAAACGCGCCCGACCCGCTCATCATGCCGCCGGACCAGGTCATTTGTCCGGTGACGGTTACATCATCGCTGCCGCTGAGGGTTGCAAACGTGGACAGGAAGAGCCGATTCACCGTGATGGGGGCGCCGCCACTGAAATTCGCTGTCCCGCCGCTGCTCATGTCGAGGGTATTTCCCAGGCTGGTGATGGGAGCCGTGAAGTTGGCGGTGCAGAAAGCGCTGGTGAACTTGGTCAGTCCGGTTTGGAGATCGTAGCCGCCGCCAATATTGGTGACGCCGCCGGAAAAAATGACCGTGCCGTTGCCGCTGATTGCGGAATCGGCCGTGAGGAAGTGGGTTCCGCCGGAAAACTGCAAGGTAGGGAGAGCCGTCACGGTGAAGCTGCCGCTGCTAACATCCCCCCCCTCGAGGCTGAGCGTGCCGTTGTTGATCAAGACCGTGCCGCTGTTATTGAACGCCACGCCGTTCTGTATTTGCGTGGTGCCGGTGCCGGAAGTCTTGGTAAAGGTTCCGGCATTGTTGAACGTGAGGGAACCGCTCAACGAGAAGTCGCCCTTGTCTTCGAAGCTGCCGTTGTTGATGATCGTCCCCGAGCCGCTGATGCCGCTCGTGCCTTGATACACCGCGGTGCCGGAATTCACCAGCGTGCGCGTGTCGAGGGTTTTGTTGCCGTTCGCCATGATGTAGAGCACGCCGCCGGCCGCAACCGTGGTCGAGCCAAACCCGGTCATTTTGGCGCCCCCCGACCAGGTGAGCGTACCATCGACCGTCAGATCGCTGTTGCCGGTCAGGGTGCCGTTGTCGAAGGTCGTATCGTTGGCAACCATCAAGGGGCTGGCCACCGTGAGCGTTCCGTTCCAGCTCAAGTCCAGCGAATCGATGGCCCCGGCGAAGGCCGCATCGACGGTCGCTTGGAGATGCGCGCCGGCGGTATTATCGAAGACGGCCATGTCGCTTGCCGCGGGCACACCATTGCTCCAGTTGCGCGGCGTGGACCAGTTGGTGTCGGCGCCGAGGCCGGTCCACTTCGTCACCGACAGGAGCGTCCTGTTCTCCAGGATCTCTATCTGGGGTCGAAAGCCCAAGGAACGCGCTCGGGCTCGGCGCTGGGAACGGTTGCGAGCCGAAGGGAACAAAGTTCGGAAGATGGGCGGCCACATGGTTCGGGATCCTCAGGTGAAGGCAGGCACCAATTCATCCCGACCATCGTGCCATATCAGGGCCGTCGATTCAAGCGCTGTTGGCGTGCATTCGGCATGGGTGGCCAATGGGTGGCGGGTGGCGGGTGGTGGGTGGCGGGAGAAGAGGCCGTAGCCTTCTCTGGCTGCTCCGTAAGTTCTTTTCCCGCCACCCGCCACCCGCCACCCATTGGCCACCCACCGCCTTTTCTAGGCGGCGTTAATCCCCTGAAAGACGGCGGAGGCTTCGTTGCGGAACAAGGTATTGCCGTTCCACGGTTCGCCGCCAGAGGCATTGTTATTGGCCGCAAGCAGAATCTGGAACACGTCGAGCACGGTGTCATTAGGTGTGCCGAAGGCCGCCCCGCTGCTGGCGATGTTCCAGGAATAGGCGCCCAGGCCGTAGCT
>DATGIQ010000242.1:0-12564 GCA_035295665.1 Gemmataceae bacterium
GGCAAGGTCGAAACACTCGCTCTCACCATCCTTGCTTCCGCCGAATACTTCCAACTAAGTGGCAACACGAATGACGGCTTCCTGGCTGATTTGTACGAGGATCTTCTGTTGCGGCCGATCGATCCGCTTGGCCGTGCGGGCTGGAATCAAGTGCTGGCAAGTGGCGTAAGCCGTCTAACCGTCGCCACGCTGATTTTCAATGGCACGGAGAACCTCAACATACAGGTGAACCTCCAGTACGAAAAGCTCCTCCGGCGAGAGGCGGACACTGGAGGCTTAAGCTCCTTCGCCCAGGTGGAGCGCCAAAGTGGCATCGATGCCGTGATTGCCGGCCTGGCAGGATCGGACGAATACTTCGCGTTGGCTCAGGGCACGCCCGTGCAGCTTCCGGGGACGACCCCGACCTCTACCACGCTGGTTCCTTCGTTGGCCACGGTTGGTCTGAACCAGGCCGAAACCTTCACTGCACGGGTCAGCCCCACATCGGTAGGGCCCTTTACCGCATCCGGGACGGTCGTGTTCACCGATGGAAATACGACGCTCGCCACCGTGCCGCTCAGTTCTGGCAGAGCTTCCTTTACCACGACCATGCTCACAACCGGTCAGCACACCGTCTCAGCAGCCTATAGCGGCGACGCCAACTTTGCCGCCAGCACCGCCTCGGCTTCCGTGAGTGTGAACCCAGTTTCGACCAGCGTCACGCTCACATCCTCGGCAGGAACTACAAGCCTGGGCCAGATGGTAACCTTTACGGCCGCCGTGAGCCCCAGTACGGCGGGTACGTTTACCGCTTCCGGAACCATTGCATTCCAGGACGGCAATGTGACATTGGCTGCTGTTCCTCTCAGCGGCGGCATGGCTATGTTTACCACCGCTGGGTTAGCCGCCGGCAGCCATACAATCAATGCCGTATACAGCGGCGACGCCAGTTTCACCATCGCCACGGGCACAGCCACGCAGATCGTGAACCCCTTGGCCACAACTACCATGTTGATCTCGTCGGCCTCGTCCGCCAATCCGAACCAGTCGGTGACCTTTACCGCTAGCGTTCAGCCGCACACGGGGGGACCGTTCAACGCAGCCGGTTCGGCGACATTTACGGATGGCAGTTCGGTGTTGGGTACTGCGAACGTGAGCAATGGCGTGGCAGCCTTTACGACTTCGACTTTGTCGCCCGGAACCCATACGATCACGGCCACCTACAATGGCGATGGCAATTTCTTGTCGAGTAGCGACTCGGTACCGCAAACGATCAACCTGACCTCCAGGGTAGCTACCACGACCCAGGTGACTGCCGCACCCAATCCTTCCAATCTCAATGAAGCGGTGACGTTTACGGCGACCGTGACCCCGCCCAGCTTTGGAGGATTGACTCTTTCGGGGACGGTTAGCTTCATGGATGGCGCCACGCCGCTGGGTACGGTTGGCCTAAATGGCAACACCGCCACATTCATGACCGCGGCATTGATGCCCGGTGGCCATATGATTGTGGCCGACTACAACGGCGATGCAAACTTCAACCCGAGTAGCGGGTTCCTCATTCAGACCGTCAACACGGTCACCACGTCAGTCACGCTCGCGTCATCGGTCAATCCAGTCGTATACGGCCAATTGCCCACGTTCACGGCCACCGTCAGCGTGTCGATGATGAACGCGGGAACCCCGACGGGGATGGTCGAATTCCTGGACGGCAACACGGGACTCGGAACCGGAACCCTGCAAACGATCAATGGACAGAACGTAGCCAGCTTCACGCCGCCAATGGCGCCATCGGTGGGACAGCATTCGATCACGGCCGTTTACCTGGGAGATGCAACATTTGGCGCTAGCTCGCCATCACCAGCGCTCATCGAGACCGTCAATCAAGCCAGCACCTCCACAGCGGTTCTCTCGTCGCTGAATCCTTCGCACTTTGGAGATTCGGTGAGCTTCACGGCCACGGTGAGCGTAACGGCCCCTGGAGCCGGCACGCCAAGCGGATCGGTTGTCTTCCAGGATACCTTTGGCGGAGCCACGACCACGCTGGGGGGAGGAGCGGTTACTCTCCAGTTGATCAACGGTCAGTTTCAAGCGACGCTTGCAAACGTGACCACCCTTGCGTCCGGGTCGCATCAGATCCGGGCGGTCTATAGCGGCGATAACAACTTCGCGTCGAGTACTTCCGCGGCACTGACACAGACGGTTAACCAGAAGACGAATACCACGACTACACTACAGACTTCGGCGAACCCTGTGGATCCGTCTACGGTAAATGGAATGGGCGTCGTCACCTTTCTCCGGACCGTCACGTTTACCGCAACAGTCACCGCCGGGGCAACAGGCCAAGTTGTCTTTATGGATGGCATGAGCCAAATCGGCACCGTGACGCTCGGTTCCAATAGCAAGGCCTTGCTGACGCTGACAACGAAGGACCAGAATCAATCCTCGGGAGCCGGCATTCTCAAATCAGGCCGGCATACGATTACTGCGCAGTATCTTGGGGATTCGAACTTCGCCCCCAGTCCCGTTTCCTCCTCGCTTAGTCAAGACGTACGGCTCCTGGATGAGGATGGGGATGATAACGTGGGGGCAAATGGCATGTTTGAAGATGTCAGCTTCGATTTAGTCGCGCGCGGTCCAAACGGTGGACCGGAGAACCATGTCAGCGGGTTTCCGGAGAATTCGTCGGGGCTCTTTTGACAACTCTCGAACTGTAGCAGGTATGGACCGCCTCTTGATCCATGGAGGCGGTTCGCTTTTTTGGCTCTGCTTCCTCCGTATTTTCCGCGTGCCATGCTTCCTTCCAGACTTCGCGCAGAGAACTCCGAGGAAGCTGAGCGATTGAATCCAGCACCAAAAATGTGATTGACATTTGGCCACGGCGCTTTACGCTGAAATGTTGAGTTCTTTCTCATATTCTCTTCCCCTCTTGGCCGGGGTGACCCATGAACGCACTCTCTCACGTCGCCATTCGACGCAGGCGGGTTGGTTTCACACTCATCGAGCTGTTGGTTGTCATCGCCATCATTGCGGTCCTGATTGGGCTGCTCCTGCCGGCCGTCCAGAAAGTTCGTGAAGCCGCGAACCGCATGGCGTGCAGCAATAATCTCAAGCAAATCGGCTTGGCCATCCACAACTACCACGACGTGAACCGAACGTTTCCGGCCGGAAGCCTTTACAAGCAAACCACACCTGGCAAATACAACTATTACGACACCTGGACCATCGCCTTGCTGCCGTTCCTGGAACAGGGCAACCTCTACTCGTCCTATGATCCCCTCGTCCCGAACGCGATTGCCGATAAGGATAGCCCCAAGATGGCTTTCTTGCGGCAAAGCCTGATGAAAGTCTACAACTGCCCTTCGGACTACAATCCGTTTGTGCCCGCCATTCCAGAGTCAGGGCCCGGTGGCGATACCGGTTTGGGGATACCGCTGTACATGCCGGGGAATTATCGCTGCGTGGCGGGGGCCGATTGGGGCGGCACGGACTGGGGCAAGGATCAGGACGGCAATAATGAGAACTGGGATGATGCGACGCAGATCCAAAACTGGCTCATGGCCCATTATTCCCAGGACCGGGGTGCCATGCACGCCGCCGGCGTTGCTGGGGCCCGGGCGGAGAGCATCGCCACCATCACCGATGGCACGTCAAATACGTTGCTGGTCGGCGAGTACGCGACCAAGACGCACCTCACCCGGCGGACGTTTTGGGCTTACGCCTACACCTCGTATAACGAATCGTGTGTCACGTATGCTCAGAGCCGGACGCTGATCCCTGATTTCGACTTGTGTAACAATACCGCGCCCGGCGGGTCGAACCAGTGCAAGCGGGCCTGGGGCAGTTTCCACAGCGGCGGCATCATGAACTTCGTCATGTGCGACGGCTCCGTCCGGGGGATCTCTCCCAGTGTCGACATGAACTTTGTCCTCCCCGCTCTGGCCACCATCGCCGGCCAGGAGGTAGTCCAGCTGGATCAATGAGCCGACTTCCTCTACAAGCTCTCCACGCTCCGGAGCTGGGATGGGTTCGGCCTGATGAGCCATTCCGCAATGAGCTGGGCTCGTTTTCCATCGAGCCTCTTTGAGGATGTGTGATCATGCGTTCGCTCGGCATCTTTTTGTTGCTCCTCTTACTGGTCGGCTGCGGCGGGGGGCCCTATCAAGTTGCTCCCGTTTCCGGCCGAGTGACGCTGAATGGCAAACCGCTTTCTAGTGCGTCCGTGACCTTCCAACCGATCGGTGAGGGGAAAATGAACCCGGGGCCTGGTTCCGGAGCATTCACCGATTCGGACGGCCGCTATACCCTCAAACTCACGGGCACAGAAACCAGCGGTGCCGTCGTTGGCAAACACACGGTGATGATTCGGATCGTCCACGCCGAAAACACAGCCGACGATCGGCCGAAAAAGTTCAAACAGCTTCCCGACAAGTACAACCGCCGAACCAAGCTGGAATTTGAGGTTCCCGTCGGCGGCACCAATTCGGCGGACTTCCAGCTGACCTCGCCTTGACCCGCGCAGCACACCCATCTCGGCTTCCACGTTCCGCCCTTGCTACAATGAGGTCAGCAATGATGCAGGAGGCGAGCGTATGAACGTACTGGTCATCGGCAAGGGCGGACGCGAGCATGCTCTGGTTTGGAAGCTGGCTCAGTCGCCGCGGGTGGATTGTGTGTATTGTGCCCCCGGCAATGCCGGCACGGCGCTTGACGGCACAAATGTCCCCATTGAAACGACCGATTTTGACCACTTGATTCGCTTCGCCAAAAAGGAAGAGATTGGCCTCACGGTGGTGGGCCCCGAAGAACCGCTTGCCCTGGGAATCGTAGATGCGTTCCAGGGAGAGCGCCTGCGGATCTTTGGTCCCAAACGGGAAGCAGCGCAAATCGAGGCCAGCAAAGTATTCGCCAAGCAACTCATGCGGCTGGCCGATGTACCCACGTCGGAGTTTCGCGTCTGCGACCATCCCGATCCGGCCCGGCACTACATTGAAACGCGGGAATATCCGGTCGTTGTCAAGGCGGATGGTCTGACCGCGGGCAAAGGAGTCATGGTCTGTTCGAATACCGAAGAAGCCTTGGCAGCGATCAACCGGATCATGGTGCAGGAGGAGTTTGGCCGAGCCGCCGGCAGGCAAGTGGTCATCGAAAAGCGTCTGGAGGGGCAAGAGCTGAGCATCCTGGCCTTGATCTCCGGGCGCGGCATTTTGGTATTGCAGCCAACCCAGGACCACAAGGCTGCCTTCGACAATGACCAGGGCCCGAATACGGGCGGCATGGGCGCTTACAGCCCCACGCCGTTGGCCACGCCGGAGTTGTTGCAGGAGATCGAGTCAAGCATTTTGGTGCCTACCGTGCACGCCCTGAAGCGGAGCCGCCGCGCGTTTCGGGGAGTGCTTTACGCAGGGATCATGGTAACGAACCAGGGGCCGCGCGTCCTTGAATTCAATTGCCGGTTTGGCGATCCGGAGACCCAGCCGCTGCTCCTTCGCTTGCGTACCGATCTCTTGGATTTATTGGAAGCGGTCGTTGACGATCGTTTCCAAGAGCTGCCGGAGGATGCCTTGGAATGGGACCCGCGCCCGGCGGTGTGCGTCGTGATGGCCAGCCAAGGCTATCCCGGAAACTACGTGAAGGGCCGGGTCATCACGGGTTTAGCCGAAGCAGCCAAATTGCCGGACGTGAAAGTCTTCCATGCCGGCACAAGACTGGAAAACGGGCTGTACGTCACCGACGGCGGCCGGGTGTTCGGCGTGACGGCCCTGGGCGATACCTTGTCGGATGCGAAGCGCAATGCGTATGAAGCGGTATCACGCATTCATTTCCAGGGCGCATTTTACCGGTCCGACATCGCTGACAAGGCGCTGGTCCCCAGGACTGAAATTCCGACGCCGGAATTGTGATCCCTCCGTAAACCGATCGGACTCTTGTTAGCTCCCGGTGATGCGAACCCTACGTCCTTCAAGCTGCAGCTTTCCCTCCGCAAACAAGCGGATTGCTGCCGGATAGACCTGACACTCCTCCGCAAAGACGCGGGCCGCCAACGTCTGCGGCGTGTCATCGTCAAGGACCGGTACCGCCCGTTGCAGGATGATGGGGCCGTGATCGTATTGATTATCGGCAAAATGGACAGTGCAGCCGCTCACCTTGACGCCATACTCGAGGGCCGCCTCATGGACGTGCTGGCCATAATAGTTCTTCCCACAGAAAGCAGGAATCAGTGACGGATGTATGTTCATCACCCGGCCGCGGAAATCCTCTGGGATGTGGATGAGCTGGAGGAAGCCAGCCAAACACACCAGGTCCACACGCGCATGCCGGCAACGGTCAAAAATGTCCTGGCTGAATTCTTCACGGGAGCCAAAGTCTTTTCGTTCGACCACGGCCGTCGATACGCTGGCTTGTTGCGCCCTCTGAAGCCCGAATGCGTCGCCGCGGTTTGAGACGACGAGCACGACCTTTGCCGACAATCGGCCGTCGGCGATATGGTCGAGAAGGTTTTGCAGCGTCGTACCACTGCCGCTAAGAAGGACGGCAAGTCGAAGTGATGGCTCCATCTCTGATGATCACTTTCTCCCGATCGCCCTCGCTGAAAGCATCCCTGCCGCCGGAGTTCCTTCGTTGATAGAATAGGGTTTTCCGTCCGCACCGCGAGGTCTCTTCCATGCCTTTCGACAAGGTCGATACGCAGGTCGATTTTCCCGCCCTGGAACGGGGCATTTTGGAGTTCTGGAACCGGATCAGCGCCTTCGACAAACTCCGCGCGAAGAACCGCGGCAAGCCGAAGTGGTCATTTCTCGATGGACCGATCACAGCCAACAACCCGATGGGCGTCCACCATGCCTGGGGCCGAACCTACAAGGATGTCTATGAGCGGTACTTCGCCATGACCGGCCATGAGCTGCGGTATCAAAACGGATTCGATTGCCAAGGCCTGTGGGTGGAAGTCGAGGTAGAGAAAGAACTGGGACTGAAATCGAAACGGGAGATCGAAAACCTTGTGACCGGCGATCGCTTTGCGAGCATTGATCGCTTCGTCCAGCTTTGCAAGCAGCGGGTCGATAAGTTCGCGCGGACTCAGACCGAGCAGTCGATCCGGCTGGGCTACTGGATGGACTGGGACCGCGAGGAGGATTGGTCGAAGCCGCCCGACCAACGACGCAGCTACTTCACCATGTCGGAGGAGAACAATTACACGATCTGGACCTTCTTGAAGCGTTGCCATGAACGCGGCCTGGTTTATCGTGGCTCTGATGCCATGCCGTGGTGTCCGCGCTGCGCCGTCGGACTGAGCCAAATGGAGATGCACGAGGGCTATCAGCTAGTCGCCCATCGGGCGGTCTTTGTGCGCTTTCCCCTGCGTGGCCGGCCGGGCGAGAATCTTCTCGTCTGGACCACAACGCCCTGGACGCTGACGAGCAACGTTGCCGCGGCAGTCAATCCGAAGCTGACTTACCTCAAGGTCCAACACCGCGATCAGATTTATTACCTGGGCAAGGGTGCCTTTACGGCACACCGTCTGGAAGAGGAGTTCAAACAGAAACAATGGGTTGAAGGCGTACCCAAGCTCAAGACCCTCGAACAGATTTTCAAAGAAAAAGGTGGCTACGAGATCCTCGGCGAGGTTTCGGGCGCGGCCATGGTCGGTTGGCCGTACGACGGACCCTTTGACGAGCTGCCCGCACAAGCCCACCCGGCCGGCTATCCGCACGACATTGCCGCGGTTGTCCTACGACAGCAGTGGGCGCCAAACCGCCCGGCCAGAGAATTGCACCGGGTCATCGCCTGGGAAGACGTAGGCGAAAAGGAAGGCACGGGGATCGTCCACATCGCCCCTGGGTGCGGCAAAGAGGACTTCCTTCTCGGCAAAGGCGAAGCGCTTCCGCCGATCGCTCCTCTGGATGAAGAGGGGCAGTTCTTGCCGGGTTTTGGACCGCTTGAAGGAAAGTCCGCCGTCGATCCAACCAGCGCGGATTGGATCTTGGCCAACCTCCAACAAAAAAATCTGTTGCTGGCTGTGGAACGGTACCCGCACAGTTATCCGCACTGCTGGCGGTGCAAGACGGAATTGCTCTTTCGGCTCGTGGACGAGTGGTTCATCAACATGTCCTGGCGCGAGGAAATCATGCGGATTTGTCAGGACATTCGTTGGATCCCGGAATTCGGTCTCCAGCGGGAGCTGGATTGGCTAAAGAACATGGGAGACTGGATGATCTCCAAGAAGCGGTTCTGGGGCCTGGCGCTGCCGATCTGGGTCTGCGAACACTGCAATGCGTTTGACATAATTGGTAGCCGGGAAGAACTGAAGCAGCGTGCGACGGCTGGGTGGAAGGAGTTCGAAGGACATTCGCCTCATCGTCCCTGGATTGATCTCGTTAAGGTGCGGTGTTCCCAGTGCGGCGAGCAAGCCAGCCGGATTGCTGATGTGGGCAACCCCTGGCTCGATGCCGGGATTGTGCCCTACTCGACCATGGGCTACAACCGCGACCGCAACGATTGGGAGAAGTGGTTCCCGGCCGATTTCATCACCGAATGTTTCCCCGGCCAGTTCCGAAACTGGTTTTACTCCCTCCTGGCCATGAGCACGATGATGACGGATCGGGCTCCGTTCAAGGTCTTGCTCGGCCATGCCCTCGTCCGCGATGAGCATGGCGAAGAGATGCACAAGTCATTGGGGAACGCGATTCCTTTCGAAGGAGCCGCGGATAATGGCTGGACCGTCACGTACAAAGATGGCCGCCGCGAGCGGAAACCGCCGATGGGAGCGGACTTGATGCGGTGGCTGTTCTGCCGACAGAACCCGGTGAACAACATCAACTTTGGCTCCGGTCCCGCGGAGGAGCTGCGCAGCAAGTTTACGCTGAAACTCTGGAATACCTATGCTTTCTTCTGCAACTATGCCCGGCTCGATGCATTCGATCCCGGCCAGCCGCAAGTGCCCGTCGCCCAGCGGCCGGCCATCGATCGCTGGATCCTTTCCGACTTGCAGCTCTTGATTCAGACGGCCCGGCGGGAACTGGAGCGGTATAACGTCATGGCGTTTTGCCTGGCGGCGGAACAGTTCGTGGACGACCGGCTGAGCAACTGGTATGTCCGCCGCAACCGTCGCCGCTTCTGGAAGAGCGAAAAGGGGATCGACAAGACGGCTGCTTATCAGACCCTGTATACGGTGCTGACGACATTGTCCCGGCTTTTCGCTCCCATCATGCCGTTCTTGACCGAGGCGATGTACCAGAATCTCGTGGCCGGTGAAGTACCGGAAGGGGCGAGCGTTCACTGGTCGGATTTTCCGATGGTGGACGAGAAGCAGATCGACGCCGAATTGTCCGCCGATATGGACGCCTTGCTGCGCTTGGTTTCCCTCGGTTCTGCAGCCCGCAACAGCGCCAAGATCAAGGTCCGCCAGCCCTTGGCCCAGATGAAGGTGCTTGCGGCGGATGAGCGCGACCGGAGGGCGGTGCAACGCTTTGCCGATCAAATCTGCGAGGAGCTCAATATCAAGAAAGTGACGCTGCATGATGCGGACAAGGGTTCCCTTCTGCGCCACGAGATCAAGCCCAACATGAAAACGCTCGGACCAAAATTCGGTGCGCGGCTCAAGACCGTCGTGGGAGCGTTGGCGGCCCTCGACCCGGCCGCGGTAGCTGACAAGGTCCAGGCTGGCGTCCCGATCGAACTGGCTTGTTCGGACGGCCCGGCCACGCTGGAGCTGGCCGATATCATTGCGCAGCTCAAGGCGCCGGAAGGCTGGGCCGGTGTCGCCGACCGTCGTACGCAGGTGTTGGTGGACACACAGATTACGCCGGAGCTGGCGCAGGAAGGCATGGCCCGAGAAGTCGTGCGGCACGTTCAGAATACCCGCAAGGATGGCAATCTGGAAATGGAAGACCGCATTCACCTCAGCCTGCAAGCGGAATCGACGCTTCTCGCCCAGGCCATCGCAGCCCATCGCGATTACATTCGTAACGAGACCTTGGCGGTCGCCTTGACGAACGAGCCCTTGAGCGGCCAAGTACACCAGGCGAATGTGAAGGTTGATGGCCAGGCGTTAACGATTGAACTGAGCAAGGCGCAGGACGGGAGATCTTGATCATTCGTTGCGCCATCGGATGGCGTGAGGAGGCATGTCACGGTGCACGATCTCGGGAAACCAGCCCCGACCATCAGGCAAGGCTGAACGCTCACTTCTTCCTGACAGTCGGGGCTCGTACGTTAGCTACTCCTTACGCTCCCCGTCGCAGAGAGTCTAACCAATCACGCGTCGCGACGGTTGCGGCCCGTTGATCGATTGAGTAATCTGAATGGCCGTGCACGGTGAGTTAGCGAAAGGTCGGAGCAGGCCACGAGGCGAGGGAGTTAGCTTATGTCCGCGAATCGCTGGGACCTGATGAAGAAGATTGCCATGTTCATGCTCATCGCGCTGTTGCCTGGCAGAGCAGGTGCAGCGGATCCCATGCCGCAGCCGCCTGCGGCACCTGTCGGTTCTGCTCCTCCGCCACCGATGACTCTGACCGCGCAGCAGGATCGGCAGCTCATGCTGGATCAACTCAGGATTTCCGCTGCGCAAATGCGGCCCGGCCCCAACGGTAGCAATCCGCGCGCCCCAAACTACCAGAATACGGATGAGTCGAAAGCCAATCCCTGGCCCCACCTGCCGGAAATGATGATAACAAAAAATCGCCAACCAGTCGCTACACCGGAACTCTGGTGGGGCGTGCGCCGGCCGGAAATCGTGGAGTATTTCGACGCGGAAGTCTACGGCCGTGTGCCCCGTGAGGTACCAAAGGTAACCTGGGAAACGGCCCCAGCGGAAGAAGCCAGTGCGCGAGGCTTCGGCGGTCGGGGAGGCGATCCCGGCGTCCCCGTCGTCATCAAACGGCTGGTGGGCCGCGTGGACAACTCTGCTTGCCCGGCCATTTCGGTGAATATGCAGTTGCGACTAATTCTCCCCGCTAACGCCATGGGTCCCGTACCGGTCATGATGGATTTCGGCGGAGGTGGAGGAATGCGGCAATATCTGGCCAAAGGGTGGGGCTATGCTCTCTTGACCCCGAATAGCATCCAAGCCGATAACGGCGCGGGACTGACACGCGGCATCATTGGCCTGGTTAATAAAGGCCAGCCGCGCAAACCGGACGATTGGGGCTCCCTCCGTGCCTGGGCGTGGGGTGCGAGCCGAGCTCTTGATTACCTCGAATCCGACAAGGGAGTTGATGCCAAGCGGATCGGCATATCGGGATTGTCACGCTATGGCAAAGCGGCGCTCGTCGCCATGGCCTATGAGCCGCGATTTGCCATCGGATTGATTGGCTCATCGGGCGAAGGAGGGGCCAAGCTCCACCGACGCAACTGGGGCGAACAGGTGGAGAACCTGACCGGCAGTGGAGAATACCACTGGATGGCCGGCACATTCCTTAAGTACGGCGGTCCGCTGGCGCCATGCGACCTTCCTGTGGATGCGCACGAGCTGATCGCTCTGTGCGCTCCGCGCCCAATTTTCATCAGCTACGGTGCCTCGTCCGGCCCGGGCGCGGAAGGCACTTGGGTAGACCAGAAGGGGAGCTTCATGGCCGCGGTCGCTGCCGGTCCGGCCTATCGCTTGCTTGGCAAAAAAGATCTCGGAACCGCCGAGATGCCAGCACCTGAGACCGCTCTGGTGGACGGCGAGTTGGCTTGGCGCATGCATAGAGGCGGGCATACGACCGGTCCCAACCTGGATACCTTCGTCGCTTGGGCCGCCCGTTACATCGCTAACCCGCCACCGGCTACATCCGCCCCGGGCTCTGGCTCTGCGTCGGTTTTCCCCGTCGAGCCCAGGCCACGGACCGATCCGAACTCCCAATTAGCCCATCGCCAGCTACTCGAAAAGGCTAGCAAGGGCCGCACCGACGTATATTTTGTGGGCGACTCCATTACACGTCGTTGGGGTGCCACGGATTATCCGGAGTTCCTCGCCAACTGGAACCAGAATTTCCACGGTTGGAATGCGGCTAACTTCGGATGGGGAGGCGACACGATTCCGAATATTCTTTGGCGCCTCCAGAACGGCGAATTGGACAAGGTTCATCCGAAAGTCATCGTGGTCATGGCGGGCACCAACGACGTCGGGACTGCTGCGCCCAGCGCCAACGGCGCGGACCGGGTTGCGGGTGTCGCCGGGGGCATTCAGGCGATTGTTGCCTTGTGCCGGCAGAAGGCGCCTGAGGCCGTCATCGTCCTCATGGGCATCACGCCGCGGAATGATAAGCGGGGTATCATGGCCACGATCGACCAAGTCAACGAGCGAATCGCCCAGTTTGTCGATGGCAACAAGGTCCGCTATCTGAACATCAATGGCCGGCTCGCGGATGACAACGGTGAACTCCGAAAGGGCATGTCCCCGGACGGGCTCCACTTTACCGTCCAAGCGTACCAGGTGTGGGCAGATGCCCTGAAACCTATTTTCACTGAACTGCTCGGTCCGCCGGCAAGCGAGGACATCGCTCCGCCACCAACCGGCGATCCGAGCGCTGGCAGCAGATCCCGGGCCAGGCCGCCGGGTCGCATCCCATCGATCCAGGGGAGGTGAAACGGGATGAGAAGTGG
>DATGIQ010000243.1:0-14687 GCA_035295665.1 Gemmataceae bacterium
CCTTCACCGTCACTCCTTGTGCATTGTCCCCCAGCGTGATGCTGAGATCACTGGCGCTGGTGGTATCGAGGACGCTAAGCAAGGCGTTGCTGCCGGCGGTGAGCTTGATGGAACTACTACTCACCCCGTTCAGTGCGACACTCGCATTATCGCCGGCCGTGACCGTGAGGGAACTGCTGGAGGTATTGCTCAGGCTGATCGTATCCTTCCCCGGTCCAGCGGTGGTCAAGCTCAGAGCGTTGGCCAGCACGGTGTCCAGGCTCAGGACATCAGCACCGGATCCGGCAGTAATAGTAATGTTGCCGGGAAGGCTGAACTGCGACAGGGTTACGCTGTCGTTGCCGTTGAGCAGGGTAATCGTGAGCCCGGTGACTGGGCTGAAGCTTACCGGATTGACCGATTGATTCACTGTCGTGCCCAGCCCGGCTACTTGCAGACTCCCCACCGCGCCTTGCGTGATCGTGATTACGTTGTTGCAGACATCCCCACTAATGCGCAGGAATCCGGTAAACGGATCCAGCGTGGCGGTCACATTGTTGCCGGTCCCGCCCGTAACCGATTGGTAGCCTGCCAGCGTGCCGCTACTGCTGGTGAAGCGGCTGTCGCCGCTGTAGAGGGCGGTAATCGGATGATTACCCACCCCCAGGTTGGAGATACTGATGCAGGCCGTCGTCACGCCCGCGGTCGTACGGACCTCCACCGGACTGCCGATGTTGTTGCCATCGATCTGGAACTGGACGCTTCCCGTGGGAGTGCCGGTGCTCGGTGTCTGGGGGCTGATGGTTGCCGTGAAGGTGACGCTTTGGCCGAACAAGGATGGGTTGGCTGACGAAGAAAGAACCGTCGTCGTGGCTCCCGTTTGCACCAGCGCGTTGAAAACGCGAATGCCCTCGACCTCGCTGAGACCTCCCCCGGAGCCCAAGAGAGTTTGTCCTCCCGTGAGCGCATTGACCGCGATGATTTGCCCGGGGTTGCTGCCATTGGCAATGGCGCCCACGAAGATGGTGCTGCCGTCCCGACTCACCGCGCCGCTGTCGGTACCGCTGTACGGGCCGAACGAAGTGACCAGCGTCTGCACGCCGGTCTGCGGATTGATCCGGACCACACTTCCGGTCACGTTATCGAGCGGGCTTCCCGTATTGATCACGACGAGGTTCCCACTCGGGTCCACGGCGATATCGACCGGGTGATCGATCAGTCCGCCGTGAGCGATCTCGGTTTGCTGGCCTGTGTGTACATCGACTTCCCAGACCCCGCCCGGATCGGAGCTTGCGTAGCCACCCGGTTCATCCGCCACATACACATTATCGTCGGGCGCTGCCGCCAGACCGGTCGGCACGGTGAAGCCGCCGCCACTGGTGATGAGGCTCTGCTGGCCGGTGCTTGGGTTGATGCGGACCAGGTTATGGACGGCCCCGGAGCCATCCCCTTCATTCGCAACGTAAATGCAGCCGTTGATGAAGGCGAAGGCATTGGGGCCGTTGATGTAGCCCCCGTGGGCCACCAGGCCTTGCTGGCCGGTGTTCGGATCGACGCGAATGAGGGCGCCCGTACCGAAGGCCGTCAGATCGGTGACGTAGAGCCCTTGGTCGGGCGCCTCTTCAATGTACGTAGGCAGGGAGAATAAGCCGCCGGCAGAGATCCGCGCCTGCGCGCCCGTACTCGGGTTCACGCCGACGATGCCGGTGGGAAAGGACGATTGGTCTTGATAGGAAAACGTCGACGGACAGGTGGCGACCAGGATCGTTCCATCCATAATGGAGGGAACCGTACGGTCCTCCAGCTGTTCCAGCTGCAAGTGGTGCACCGCGGACAGCACACGGCCGGGGTGCGCGTGGAACAGGCTCGATAAGGGGTTCCGCCGCATGGCGCGGGATCTCCTTTCTGGAGAGGATCGCGTCGGATTGTCGAGTACCCCGGCGGGACCGCCAGGTCCGTTCGATGCTCCCAATCGTCGGGAACCTCGGCGGGCCGCCAGGCATACGGGGTAGTGGTTTCGTTCTTCCGGGGCTGCAATCGGTTCGCCATCCTAGGTGGTGGCGAGGTGGGCAAGGGTGACGGAGATTTCTCACTCCAGTTGGGGGATGATTCGACGTTGCACCATTGCCGGTGTTGACCGCTCACGCGCGGCCACGCGCAACTTCATGGCGATCCACCACGTCGAACCCAGTATCCTCAGTTAGCTGCTCTACGCGGTTACGCAAACGGGCGAGGACTCGGCTGCGGGCAATGTACACCGCTCCAATGGAGAGGCCGAGTTCCTCGGCTACGGCTGCCACGGGCCGATGCTCGACTCCGGTTTTCCAGAAAGCCAGCCAGGTGGACTCGGTAAATTCGTGCCTCACTTGCGCCGCCGCCCACCGGAACGCCCGGCGTTGGAATTCCGCGCGGAATTCGGCCAAGGTTTGGTGTTCCTCTTCGGCCGGCTGCGCTTCGAGCAACTCCTGCACGCCGGTATGACCCGTTCCCCGAACCTGTCGTCGTTGACGGGCCAGGAGATCAAGCAGTCGATTTCGCGCGATGCGGAATAACCAGGCGCGAAATCTCCCCTTGGCCGGGTCGGGATCCCAGCGCTGGATGGCCCGGGCCACCGCACTGAACACCTCTTGGCAGAGGTCCCGGGCGTCGGCGTCTTGCAGTCCTTTACGGTGGGCCAGCCGGTAAATGAGCGGTTCGTAAATTTCGACGAACTCCGCCCACGCGGCCTCATCGCGCCGGTCCCGTAGCCGCAGTACCAAACTGAGCCGTGTGCTCGGCTCCATAGATAGTCCCTCACTGAATACCTCTGCCGCGGTGGGAGCATCTTTCAGTGGGTTTCGAATTTTTCTCTGGGCGGGTGGGGCGCGTGGCGTAGCCGGTTGCCGGTCAATGGGTTCCACCGGACCGCTTGGCTGCATCCAGCGGAGACTTCACCCCATTCTATAACGGCATTCGTCCCAATCCGTTGGATATTTATCATCCTCCTCAAGAAATACCTCTACCTATATAGTGTCCGCCAACCCGAAAAACGTCCGAGGTTTTTTCGTGAAATTTGGTCTCTGCGTGTGACTCTGCGCACAGCAATCTCCTCTTCCACTTGAACAGGAAAGCGTTACGCCTTTTGGTCGAGTCGGCGTTTTCGGACTTCCGGGCCGTAGGGATTGGGCTTTCTGCTTGCGAAGGGGGTAAGGGATAGGTAGATTGAAAGTAGCTCATTTCTGACCGAGGGGACCGGACCTTGATCTCTGGGAGTCCACACCATGGCCGCCAATAGCACACAGACTCCGCCGAGCCGAAAGACAGCAAAAATACCGCCCGCGGGAACATTCTGGAGAACATACTCGGCGCACCACGAGTTCCCACTTTCCTTGTCTTCCTCCATTTTCCTGCACATCATCGGCTTCGTCCTGTTGGGTGGTTTTCTCCTCGCCCTGTTCGGGCTGAATAAAGACCGGGAATTGCCCATGGATGTCATCCGGGTTGGCGGCGGCGGGGGCAATCTGGAAGGAATCGGAAACAATCGCGGCAGCGGCGTACTCCCGGGCAAGGAAGCGATTGACGAAAAAGAGAAGGTGCAGTCGGAGTCGATCACGAAGCATCTCAACCCCCAGGAATTGATAAAACCGCAGCCGAAACAGCCCGACCTCGATCTGTCGAAGAATGATTCATCACGCCCCATCGATACCGCCGCCGCGGACAGCCGCCTCACGGCCGCCAGTGAAAGGCTACGTCAGAAGGTGGCGGGGATTGTTGCCGGCAAAGGGCAAGGCGGTACGGGCCAGGGCGGTGGCCAGGGCACCGGCGTCGGCACCGGCAAGGGGAGCGGCGTCGGTCCCGGTACAGGATCGTTGAATCAGCGGGAAAAGCGGCAGCTGCGCTGGACCATGATCTTCAACACGCGCAGCGGAGACGATTACGCCGATCAGCTGCATGGCCTGGGAGCCATTTTGGCCATCCCGGGGCCCGATGGCGAATACCTGGTAATCCGTGATCTCGACCGACGCCACCGGCCTGTGCAGGCGCGGAAAGAGGATATCAAAGAACTGAACCGCATTTACTGGGTCGATGACAAGCCCCAGTCGGTCCATTCGCTGGCCCAGGCGTTGGGCATCCGTCCGGTGCCGGATCACGTCGTCGCCTTTTTCCCGCCGGAGCTGGAGAAAGAACTGCTGGAGAAGGAACTGAAGGCCTTTCGCGGCAAAGAAGACGACATCGCCGAGACCACATTCAAGGTGGAACGCCTCTTTGGCCGTTACGTCCCTGTCGTCGAGCGCCAAAAGGCCCGGTAGGCGGCCTACATTTTGCAGTCTCGAATCGATGGCCCGCAGTCTTTGCTTGGATTGCGGGCCCTGTTTTTGCTTCCGACTTTTCGTTGCCCGCTACGCTTATCCCAGTCATCAGACTCCTGTCGGGTTTCCGCCTTGTCCCGCTGCTAGAATGGAAGGGTATGGGATTCATCGATCTCGATCGCGTCAGCCGCTGGTATGGCACCCATCGGGCCCTTCGGGATGTATCGCTCCATTTGCAGCCGGGGCGGATCGGCCTCTTGGGGCCGAATGGGGCCGGGAAGTCCACGCTGCTCAAGATCCTGCTCGGCTTGCTCCCCCCTTCTTCGGGCGCGGGCCGTGTGTTGGGCCATGCCCTTGCCCAGGCCGAGCAAACATCCACCAGGAATCCCTTCCTGCAAAGCGTTCTTCGGAGCTGGATTCCCGCTGGAAATTCGGATGGCAGCCTGCTCCGCCGAGCTATCGGCTACATGTCCGAGGCCGACGCCCTGATTCCGGGCCTGTGCGGGTCCGAATACGTCGCGTTGGCGGGGGAGCTGTATGGGATGCCACGTAAAGAAGCGCAGCGGCGGGCCCATGAAGTGCTCACGTACCTTGGATTGGAGGATGCCCGCTATCGCCGGCTTGAAGAGTATTCCACCGGAATGAAACAGCGCCTCAAGCTAGCGCAGGCGCTGGTGCACGATCCGCCCGTGCTGCTGCTCGATGAACCGACCAGCGGTCTCGATCCCGCCGGCCGGGATGCGATGCTCGGATTGCTGCTGACGCTGGGCCGAGAGCATGGCAAATCGTTTCTGCTCTCGACCCACCTCTTGGGGGATGTCGAACGAGTCTGCGATCGTGTCGTGATCTTGCATCATGGGCAAGTCCTGCTTCAGGGGAGCGTTCAAGAGCTACGCACTCGCCGCCAGGATCGCTACCGTTTACAGGTGCAGGGTGAGCGCACTGCCTTCCTGGAGGAGTTGCGCCTTGAAGGCGCTCAGGTCATTGATGACAATGGCCGGGGCGAGTTGTCGGTCGTGGTGCCCCAGGGGTGGGTGACGCGGGCCTTTTTTGCCCTGGCGGATAATCACGGCGTGTTGTTGCGCGGTCTACAGCGCGATGATGAGGGCCTTGAAGAGCTGTTCCACCGGGTCCTGGCGGAGAACGGAAAGCATGGCCGTTAGTTTGTTGCATTACCGGCCCTGGCGTGGCCAATTCCGTGCCACCGAGTGGGGCATCTGGCCCATCGCGCGCACGGCCCTGTGGATGATTTTGCGGCGAAAGCTATTTTGGGTGCTCTATGCCTTCGGCCTGCTGATCTTCTTCATGTTTTTCTTTGGCCAATACATGCTGGCCTGGGCGACGAGTCAGATGGCGGAGCAGACCGTGCGCGTCGGGGCCGTCCGTGCCGAGCCGGAACGTCTCGTTCACTTGCTCCGCGAAGTCTTACGCCTCGACGGCACGGCGTACACCTACCGCAATTTCTTCTGGTACCAGGGCTATATGGTCATGATCGTGCTGGCCTTCACTGGCTCGATCCTCGTCGGCAATGATTTCCAGTTCGGCAGCTTGCCTTTTTATCTCGCCAAGCCGTTGGGCCGTTGGCATTACCTCCTGGGCAAGTGCCTCGCCGTCGCCGTCTTCGTCAACCTGATGACCACCCTGCCCGCTTTGATTCTGTTTGTGCAATACGGCTTGATCGATCCGGACTCGCCGACCACGTTCTCGTACTTCATCGGCAGTCGTTGGCTATTGGTCGGTATCCTGGGCTATGGGTTGCTGCTCACGGTGTGCCTGAGCCTCATGTTGGTGGCGGCCGCCACCTGGTTGCGGCGGACCGTCCCGATGATCATGACCTGGACGACCCTGTTTGTTTTCTTCCGGCTCTTGGCTTTCACGCTCGTAGACGGGTTCCACTACGACCCCCGCGTGCGGCTCATTGATCTGTGGAATGACACCTACCTGGTCGGCAATTTTTGCCTGGGTAACGAGGTGATTCACGCGGTGGAGCCGGCGGTGTACCAGGCAGCCTTGGTTTTGGGAGCGCTGTCACTACTATGCCTGATTTACTTGAACCAGCGGATTCGGGCGGTCGAAGTCGTGCGCTGACGGCCCAGGAAGTGGGGCCGCGGCCCATCGATGCTCCGCCACCTCACGACCTTGCCGCTCTACCTCCGCCGCTGTTGCTTTTCGATCACGTGTCGAAATGGTATGGTCCCGTGATCGGCGTGAACCAGGTCACGCTAGAGCTGCATCCGGGTATCCTCGGCTTGGTGGGTGCCAATGGGGCCGGCAAAAGTACGCTGATGCGGTTAGCCACCGGGCAACTTCGGCCTGATCTCGGCTCGGTGCAGGTGCATGGCCACGATGTCTGGCATGCCGTCGCCAAACGCCACATCGGCTACAGTCCCGATGCCGACACGTTCTACGAGGAAATGTCGGGGCGCCAATTTGTGGAAACCATCGCTCGGCTTTATGGTTTTCCGCGCCGGGAAGCGCGCCGCCGCACGGCTGAAACCCTGGAGCTGGTCGGTATGGCCGGGCAAGCGGACCGGCGTTTGCGTGGCTACTCCAAGGGAATGCGGCAGCGCATCAAGGTGGCCCAGGCGTTGGTGCATGATCCGGAAGTGCTCATCCTGGATGAGCCGCTCAGCGGCATCGACCCGGTCGGCCGGCAAGAATTTCTGGCGCTCTTCCGGGAGCTGGCCGCGCGCGGCAAATGCTTGCTGGTGAGCAGCCATGAACTCGAGGAATTGGAGAAGCTCACTGACCACGTGGCCGTCATGGCTCAGGGCCGCATCGCCGTCGTCGGCACCTTGGCTCGGATCCGGGATCTCCTGGACGAGCATCCGCTGTCCATCCTGGTGGCCAGCGACCAGACGCGCTCCCTGGCGGCGGCGTTGTTGGCGCTGCCCGATGTAACCGGCGTGGATGTCGGCGAACGGGACACACTGATTGTGAAGGCCCGCAATCCGCACCGCTTCTTCCAGGCGTTCACCGGCCTGGTCCTGGAAGAACACTACGAGATCGGGCACTTGCAGACGCTGGATGATTCGGCCCAGGCGATCCTGGGGTATTTGCTGGGCGGAAGGCGCTGACGAGGGCCACCCGATGTCGTAGTCCACAAGCCTGACCCGCCAGCGAAGGTGACACGCTCCTTCACGCGTGTCTGGCTTGTGCCCACGGCGATTTAACAAGGGGGATCACTCTGTCGAGTTCTTCGAGGACATCGACCACGATGACAACCGCATCGGATACCTTGGTAAAGGATGAGCCTTCGATGATGGCCCCGTCGCTGCTACGGGCCTGGTTCTATTTGGTGTGGCTTTGTATCCTGCGCCTGGCTCGCGTACGGCAAATGGTAGTCATTGCCTTGGCCCTGTTGGCCCTCATGACCAGCATCGTCGGACTGACAACGCTTGCCGGCCGCGGCGGCATGGAGCAATGGCATTGGCGGTGGCCGCCGCCACCCAGCCCGACGCTCATGCGCTTGACGTTCGCGGATGCCGTGCAAGGGATGCAGCTCTTGCCGCACACGCTGTCCGGACCGGCTCCGACGCTTGCGGTGCAGGACGCGCTTGCCGGTGCGGCGGAAATTGGTCTCAAAGGGTCCCGATTTTACCTGTTCTCCACGTGGTTGGTTTTCTCGGTGTTTCTTGGTTTTCTGCTCCCCATTCTCAGTTTGAGCTTTGCTACTGAGGCGCTTGGCGGCGAACGGGAGGGGGGGACACTGGTGTGGCTCCTGACCCGGCCGTTGCCGCGGTCGTCGATCTACCTGGCCAAGTTCGTGGCCCTGTTGCCCTGGAGTGTGGGCCTGAATCTGGGCGGTTTTGCGCTACTCTGTGCCGTGGCGGGCGCACCGGGACACTTTGCGTTTTGGTTGTATTGGCCGGCCGTGCTTGCGGGCAGCCTCGCCTACTGTGCGCTCTTCCACTTGATGGGGGCCTGCTTTCGCCGCGCTGCCGTGGTGGCCCTCGTTTACTCATTCTTTCTGGAAACAATTCTCGGAAGCATGCCGGGAACGATGAAGCGGATTAGCCTGAGCTTTTACACGCGCTGCTTGATGTTCGATGCCGCCCGACCGTACGGCGTGCATCCGGAGAAGCCATCCATCTATCTCCCGGTGGACCGCGTGACGGCGTGGTCGGTGCTTTCCCTGGTCACCGTCGTCCTGCTCATCGTGGGGATGCAGGTCTTTGCCCGCTCCGAGTATCAAGACCTGGCCTGAGATTGGATGGGCGGATTGAAGAGAACGGGGGTTTCCGTGACCGAACCTCGGCCTGGATTCGAACACCAACGATCGAAGAACAAACCGATCGATGAGACGCCGCGCCACGGCAACCAAGGGGATCGCGCTCCACGGCCGGCGGCACCGACGATCCCGGCGTCGCTCACCATCACCGTGAGCCGTGAAACCGGCTCGCACGGCGGCACCATTGCCCACCGGGCAGCGCGGAAACTCGGCTGGACGGTTTATAATCAGGAGCTCCTGGAGTACATTGCCCAGGAAGGGGCGTTTCGTCAAGGCGTCGCCGAGAATCAGACCCCAGCGGCGGCTCAATGGGCCGAGCATCACCTGGAATTGCTCTTGGCCGAGCAGAAGCTGAGCCCGCATCCCTCGATCATCGAGCTGGCACGGGTGGTCTTGGCACTTGGTGCTCAGGGGGAGTGTGTGTTGATCGGCCGGGGAGCAGGATGCATCCTGCCCGCCGAATCCACGCTCGATGTGCGGATCATTGCGCCAATGGCGGAACGGATCGCGTACATGAGTCAACGGCTGCGCCTGAGCCTGGAGGCGGCAGCCGAGGAGGTCAACCAGCGCGATCGGCAGCGGGCGGAGTTCGTCGCCACGCATTTCCATCGTCAGCCGGCCGATATGTATCAATATGATCTGCTCTTGAATTCCAGCCACCTGGGGGAAGAATTGTGCGCGGAGTTGATCACCCAGGCTGCACGGGCCCGGTTGGCGGCCCGCGAGCGCGAGGGGGGACAATGGGTGTCACTGGGTGGACAGTAGTGGGTCGATGGGCATTCCCTGCATGAATCACGTGCTTCCTTTCAGCGGTTTCGTGGAGCGGGCTCGGGTGCAGCCGCCGGATGCGGCCGTCGTGCTCGGCTCAGGCATGAGCGGCGTGGTAGAACGCTGCCGGCCCATCGTGCGGCTTCCCTTTGCCGAGGTGCCGGGCCTCTGTGCGACGTCGGTGGTCGGCCACACCGGATGTCTCACGCTGGGCGATTGGGAAAGCAAGCGCGTGTTGCTATTTGAGGGGCGGTTGCATTATTACGAAGGCCACCTGTGGCGGAGCGTTACCCAGCCGATTCAGATCGCACATTTTCTCGGAGCGCGGGTTCTCCTGCTCACCAACGCGGCGGGGGGAATTCAGGATGCGCTTGCTCCGGGGAGCCTGATGGCCATCCGGGATCATCTCGAATGGACTCGGCCTTACTCCTGGCGGCAGGCCGGCCCGGGCAGTCTGGGTGCTTCGCGGCCATCACCCTATTCACCCCGGCTGTTGCAAGTGTTGAGCGAAGCGGCGGAGCAGCTCGGATTTGCGTTGCCACATGGGATCTACGCGGCGGTCACGGGGCCCTGCTACGAGACGCCGGCGGAAATTCGTGCTTTGAAGAGTTGCGGTGCTGATGCGGTAGGCATGTCCACGGCTCGGGAAATTCAGGCCGGACACGATTTCGGCATGGAGTGCGCGGCCGTATCGTTGATCACCAATCGCGCGGCTGGATTGAGTGCGGTCGCGATCAACCATGAGGAGGTGTTGACGACCGCGGCGGCCCAGGCGAAGCGGCTTTCGGATTTGCTGGACGGATTCCTACGACAGCTATGAATAGAAACGCGTTCTGGAGCTATTCCTCCGCTTGCGTTTCGTGTTCGGTAAGGACTACCGAGCACAAATTGCCAGCGATTACTCCCGGTGAAAGAATTCCGCATATTCCTTCTGAAACGCGGCGAGCCCTCTCTGCACCGCCCATACATCGATGCCCAAGGAAAGCATCCGGCAGCCCAGTTCGACGCAGCGCTGGGCATAGGTCAAGTTCGGTGGCAGGATTGCCCAGTGGATCCCGTTCTTCTGGGCTGCCTGAGCCACGCGCTGAATCGCTTCCCAGTGGCGTGGGTGGTTCCAGTCGCCGGGCATGCCCATCGATTGGCTCAAGTCTGCCGGCCCGACAAACAATACATCCACGTCCTCGACCGCGGCGATCTGTTCCACGTCTTCCACCGCTTGGACGTGCTCGATCTGGATGGCGATGAACGTGTTCGCATTGGCCTGCTGGAAATATTCGGGCAGCGGCGTCAAGCCGTAACGCCCGTCCACGCCGGTGTTATTAATGCCGCGCAGGCCGCGCGGATGGAACTTGGCCCATTGGATGATCTGCTCGACTTGCCGGGCATTACGGACTTGGGCCGCCATGATTCCGCCGGCACCGGCTTCCAGGGCGCGCATGACCGTTGCATAATCGGTCGGTGCCAGGCGTACAAATGTGTCCAGGTTGCAGGTCCGCGCCGCGCGGGTGGCCTGTTCTACTTGCTCCAGCGTCAGGCTACCGTGCTCCCGGTCAAGCCAAACGGCATCGTAGCCGCCGTGCATCCCGACCAATTCCAGCAGCTTGGGATTACAGAGTTGACCAAGGCAAAAGACGCGCACCAACTTGTCTTGTTTCAGCAAGGATTTGAGAAGAGCGCCCATATTTATCCATTCTGTCGATCGATCAACGCGACAACCTGGCAACTGATCGCCTCTGCCCGCCCGATGACGCCGACGCCTTCGCCGGTTTTGGCTTTCACATTCACGGCATCGACACCGAGCCCGAGCAAGTCCGCGAGCTGCCGCCGAATCTCGGCCTTGTACGGACCGAGCTTCGGTTCTTGCGCAAAAATGATGACATCCACGTTCACCAGCTGCCAGCCATGCTGATGGACACGCACCAGGGTTTCACGGAGAAACACCCTCGAATCGGCACCGCGGTAAGCGGGATCCGTATCTGGATAAGCATCGCCGATATCTCCCATGCCCGCCGCGCCCAACAGGGCATCGGTGACCGCGTGCAGCACAACATCGGCGTCGCTATGGCCGGTCAGGCCACGCGTATGCGGAATGAGCACCCCACCCAGCAGCAGGGGGCGGCCCGGAGCCAGACGGTGGGTATCGTGTCCAATGCCGACGCGCATGTGGACGAGTCTCCGCGGGTACGGTTTCCGGCTGTGGTGCATTGTAAGGATGGGGGGGAAGACTGGCTGGCGAAGTTCAGACAAGAGATGGAGAAGAAGTGTTGCAGCGGGCGGTTGCCGAATGGTCAGGAGCGGCTACGAACGAAAATGGTCTTGGCAATCGTAGCCGCGCTCGCCTCGTTCCCACACAGAGTATAGGAACGAGGCTCGGAATCTCGCGGTGTGACGGCGGCGAGATCGGTCCCCTGCAATTCGCGCTCACGGACTCTTCCGGTTTGACGTCCACAGCAAGGCATTCGCCAGCAGTCGCTGGAAATTGGAGTTCTGGAAATCCTTGGGATGGCCCAGGGACGTGTAGAAAACCCGGCCGCCATTGTGGATCCGGGTCCAGGCGATCGGCTCGGTGTGCTCGGGAATGCTGCCAGTTAAAAGCACGTCCACATCGGCGGCGCGGCCGATGTTCTTGTACAAGCTCCCCACGGACTCGAAAGGAGTAACACCGGCAAGAATGGGATGGTTCTTGGCCTTCTCGACAATTGAAACCTTCGTCACCGGGCCTTCGGGATAGTGCCCCTGATAGTTCCCTCCCAAGATTTCCTTATCCAGCGCCAGCCAATTCTGAAATGCATGGCTGGCGGTGCGCACGGCCACGATTGGCTTGCCGGACCGGCAGTACTTCTGGATCCGCTCCAACTGCTTACCGGAAATCGTCAGCCGGCGCGTGAACAGCAGCATGACATCGCAGGTGTCCAGGTTTTCGAGCCCTGGCAAATCATCATCGGTCTTGCGAAACGCACGCGTACACCGAATTGGAAAATGCTCCTCCAGGTACTTCTGGAACGTGCGGAGCGATTCATCCGATTGGTACTCCAACGAACCGGAGACCAGGCACACGGTGAGGACGTTTTCCTTCTTTCCTTGTGCAGCAGATTCGGGTTTTTGGTTGCGCGCAGGGACTGCAGGGCCGCCGCTCTGGAGATAGGCGAACAGATCGCGAATTTGCTGTTCATCCAGATCGTCCAGCAACTTTTCCGGCATCAGCGATTGCGGCGACGGCTTCATCTCCTCGATATCGTGCCGGGCGATCGTTGCGAGTTCATTCTTGGCATCGACCAGGGTAATCGCCTGGGGTGTCGCTTCGCGGATCAGGCCGTTCAAGACCCGGCCATTGTTGGTGGCGACCACGTAAGCTACGTACTCATTGCGGATGACCGCGCTGGGATCAACCACGCTGGTCACCAGGAAATCTCGATCGCGGCGGTCGGTACCGGTCAGGTCGGGACCGATGTTCGCGCCTTCGCCAAACAGGGTGTGACAGGTGGCACACTTGGCTTGGAAAAGTTGCTTGCCGTTGGTTGGATCGCCCTTGCCGGTTCCAAGCATGTGTTTGACGCTATTGATTCGTGCCCGGCGTTCGCCCGGGGGTTCCTGGCCGATTTTTCCCCAGTGTTTTTCCACCAGGCGTCGGACCTCGGCGTCGTTGTGGAGGAGAATGCGCCGCACTTGATCGAAGGAAACCTCCTGCGGACCGATTTGGCCGCGGTCCACCGCTTCGAGGAACGCTCGCGTCGAGGCGGGCCTGCTGCACAACAGCGTTTGCGCCCGGCTACGGAGGGCGGACGGCATCTTCGCATACCGGGCCAATACCGTAGCGGCAATCGTCGGGTCCGGAAATGGCTGCAAGGCCGACAACGCTGCCATGCGGATGGCCGGTGGCTCAGTGTCGGCGAGCAAGCTCAGTAGATCCGGCACGCAGCGCGGATTGCCGATCTGGCCCAGAACCTCGATCAGGGAGATTCGCTCCGTCGTCGACCGTTTCGAAGTGCGGACGAAGGACAGGGCTCGTTCATATGCCTGATCCTGGTTCAGACGCAGACCGAGGCGGAGCAGGGCCACAGTCGGTTCCTGCTTGCTCCACAAAACGGCAAGCTGTTTGTCGAGGATGATGGGGATCGATGCAAGCCGCCGGCCATCGAGTGCCTTTTCCATGCCGCGTACAAGCAGGTCGGCTTCCGCCGCTCCCGGAGCCAGGGCGAGCAAACGGGCACAGGTTTGCAGGTCTGCTTCCGTCCCGGCGGCCATGTAGCGGCGACCTAACCGTTCGACGATAAACTGGCGGATCAGCCGGTTTTGCCAGGCTGCCGCCGGTTCCAGCATCTGCACGACTTGCTCTCGATCCGAAACGGCCTTGTCTTCGATGGCCCACCACAAGAGGAGCGGGATGTGCGGGTCATCGGCATCCTCCGGATGCTCGAATAAGGAGCGAAGGATCGGCAACGCATCCTTGCCGGGCAAGCGTTTGCACGTACAGGCCAATTGACTCCGCACGGTACAACTCGTCTCGGTCCGTGCCATCTCCGTCAAGCGCGCTTTGATAGCCGGCGCGACCTTTTTCGCGTCCCCCAGCAGGCGGATCGTCCACGTTCGCACATCCGCATTGGCATGGCTGAGCAACCTCTCGGCCAAGGGTTCGTCCCAGCCGTCGCTGACATAGAGGGCCCAGAGTGCCTGGAGAGCGAGCGAATCCGTGCGTTCCAGGAGCATCCGGCGCAGGACAGGCCAGACGGCCGGGTCGCGCCGCTCTGCCAAGATCCGCCGCGCTTCCCGCACAAACCAATCGTTGGGATGGCCGAGGAGTCCGACTAGCTCGGCACTCGATCGTTTACTCAACGGAAGCCCGGTGACCGGCTGCGTCCCTGTGGCGGCGACACGGTAAATGCGGCCATTGGTCCGGTCCCAGTTATCGACCGGATCGACATGGTTAATGCGTTTGTCGTACCAATCCGCCACAAAGAGCGAACCGTCGGGGCCGACCAACAGATCAATGGGCCGAAACCACGTGTCATTGCCAAGCAGCATGTCGCCGCCGAATCGGGCCGTGAAGCTCGATCGCTTCGGTTCAAGCCGGTGCCAGTAGACGGCATTGGCAAGCGGATTGGCCGCGATGTAGACCTGCTCGAATTCCTTGGGAAATGCCCCGCCTTGGTAGAGAATGCCGCCGCAGGTTACGTGGCCGCCTTTGAATCCTTGATAGGGCACATGCTCAAAATAGCCGAAGGCATAGGGATTTTGCAGTTCGCCGTGCTTGCTGAAGTTTTTCACATAGTAGCCACCCTGCACTTGGTGGAGGCAAACGACGTTGCCGAAATTGGTGCCGGCAATGGCGTTGCCATGGGCGTCAAAGTCCAGCCCCCACGTATTGCCGCCCCCTTCGGCGAAGAGCTCGAACTCCTTGGTGAGCGGGTGATAGCGCCAGA
>DATGIQ010000244.1:0-5673 GCA_035295665.1 Gemmataceae bacterium
TATCCAACAATACCGTCCTGGATGTCTACCAAATCCTCTTGGCCGCCAACAATTCCGCTGCGGGCGGGGAACCGTGGGGCAACAATCTCTTCCTCCGCAATGAAGCCTTCGCTGTCTTCCATGCCCTCAACGGCGGGTGAAGCTCCTCTGTAAGCTCGGGCCACGTCGAAATTGCGCAGGCAGAAAGCGCGAGCAGGCATCTTGCGGTACGGAACTTGCTCTCTTGAAGGCTTGAACGTAGGAACAAGAGTAAGATAAGCCGGGGATCGGTTTTGGTGGCTATTTACTTTTCCAAGCCAATGAACAGTCCGAAGCAGCGTGGACTCAATTGTAAGGAGCGGTTCTATGTCCTCCTCCTGTTTCATCTGCTGCGCAGAGTGCGGTAAGAAGCTGCATAATACATTTTTCTGTCCCGAATGTGGCCAACCATCCTGTTCCCTCGAATGCTACCGTCGCCATGAAGCCCAGCACAGCGAAGATACGCACCCCGTGCGATTCTATCCCGGTACCAAAATATCCACGGCCCCTTGCCAACCGGTTCAGCAACGCCAACTAGCTTGAGAAATCCGGACGCTCGAGCAGCTTTGGGTGATCCAAGAATTGCTGCACCGCGCTGAGGTCGACGGGCTTGGGCAGGTGCCCATCGAAGCCCGCTTCGTAGCACCGCTGCCGATCTTCTTCCCGTGACCAACCAGTGATTGCCACCAAGACCGAGTTCTTTGTCTCGGTCATTGCCCGTAGCTGCCGGGCAACCTCGAAGCCGTCCATGCCGGGCATTCCTAGGTCCAGGATCACGACCTCCGGCCGTTCGGCTCGTGCTGTTGTCAACGCAGTCGGTCCATCCCTGGCCACGCGAACCACGTGTCCCTTCAGGCGAAGCAAGGTGGCCAGGCTATCCGCGGCATCGACGTTATCATCCACCACGAGAATGCGCCGGGAGGTGGGTGGGGCGGCCGACTGTGCCTCGTCAGTGAGCTGGCGTTGGAGTTCTTGCGGATTGTTGGGGGGCGCGGGGAGACGCACGGTAAATTCGCTTCCCTTCCCCAACCCTTCGCTGGAGGCGGAGATCGTGCCGCCGTGCATTTCAACCAGCTGACGCACCAGGGTCAGACCAATCCCAAGGCCACCTTGCGAACGGTTCAGACGCCGTTCGCCTTGAACAAACAGCTCGAAGATATGGGGTAATGTCTCCGCGGCGATGCCGATGCCGGTGTCCTGAACGTGCAGCACCACCTTGCCATTCTCCTGCCGCGCCGTCAGATGAATCCGGCCTCCTGGGTCGGTGTACTTGGCCGCATTGCTCAAGAGGTTATGCACGATCTGCTGAAGCCGGGTCGGGTCTGCTTCGACATAAAGTGGTTCGGCCGGCAGCAAGACGCTAAGAACCAAGCCCCGTTCTTGGATGAGCGGTTGAACGCCTTCCACGGCGTTGCGCACCGGTTGGGCAAGATTCACTAGCTCCTTGTGGAGGTGCATCACGCCTCGGCTGATCCGAGAGAGGTCCAGAAGGTCATCCACGAGGTGGATGAGGTGGCCAAGCTGGCGTTCCGCAATCGCACGCATCTGCTCCACAAGGTTGGCATCCTGCGCACCCATGCGGATAATTTGTAAGGCGTTGCGGATTGGCGCCAAGGGGTTCCGCAACTCATGGGCCAATATCTTCAAGAACTCGTCCTTGCGGCGGGTCTCTTCCGCTAACTCCTCGGCCCGCTGACGCAGGGTCTCTTCCAAATGCAAGTGCTCGGTCTGATCGCGCAACACCTTGGCGAAGCCCCGAAGCCGGGCTTCTCCATCCCGCAGGGCGGTTGTAACACCCGCGCACCAAAGCCGTCTGCCATCTTTGCGCACGAGCCAGCAGCTATCGCTGGCACGTCCAGTCGTGGCCGCGGTGTGCAGCTCGCGCTCGGGCCGGCCATTCTGAATGTCTTCCGGTAGGGATAAACAGGCGAAATGGCGACCGACAATTTCGGCATCCGCGTAGCCGAAGATCCGCTCGGCCCCCGTGTTCCAATTGGCAATATGTCCCTGGTGATCCAGGAAGAAGATTGCGTAGTCCGTCACGCATTCCATCAAAAGGCGATGCTGCTCCTCCATACCCCCCAGCGCAGGCTCACCCAGCAGCCCTGCGGGCCGTTCTTCCAACGGACCGCTCCTATCGTGCTCCTGCACAGGAACCCACTTTCCACGGTTGATACCTACCGGTGTTCTCCGAAGCTCTGCCTTCAGGCGATATGGGCAGATGCAATCTGCACCATGCTGTCGAACTATTCCGCAATTGACATGCCGAACAGGCAACTTTTGGGCGTTCCGGATCGTCTTTGTTGTGAGATCCCCTGGCCGCAATGAGACCCTCTGCATGCCGCCGATTCGTTGTTAATTTGCGTAATCTGTAACCGAAAGTGAATAAAAGGAAAAAGAAGAAGAAAATTCGTATTCTGAGGGCGGGTTTTCTGTTGCGTTGTGATTTGCCAGTCCTTAGATTTATTCTAAGTCGAACAACGCGGCCTGTTTTTGGCCGTGCGAACTGAGCACGACTCTTCGGCGAACGTCTGCTCCGGAACGGTTTCTGCCCAGGCGTTCCTCCGAACTGATTTCCTGAGTTTCTGTACGGACGTCCAGACAGGCAGTGCCATCTTGGGCTCTGGGTCCAGAGGTGCGCTGCTCTGCTCTCGGCTGCCTTGCGTCGCAGACCTTCGAGGAGTTGCCTACATGTCCAATACCTGGTGGAAGAGGCTATGGAAGCGGAACATTGCGCGTGGCACGCCGAAGCACGCATCAAGGGCTCGCAAAATGCCGGGCCGCAGGCTTTTGCTGGAGTCGCTGGAACTCCGGCTGGCACCGGCAACGCACACCTGGAGCGGCGCCGGCATCAATAACAACTGGTCGCTGGACAGCAACTGGACGGGGGGCTCGCCGGCCAATGACCCGACCCCGGTCCTGGTTTTCCCCGCCGGGGCAGCGCAGCTGTCCAGCCTGAATGATCTCAACAGTTTGGCCGTCCAATCCATCACCTTCTCCGCCAACAACTATTTGGTCAGCGGCAATCCCATTTCGCTCATGGGCGGAATCACGCTGGATGGCAACGTGTCCGGTCTCGTGACGTTCAACCTCGACACCACCCTGGCAGCTGCCCAAACATGGACAGTGACAAAGGCGGGAGCCAACCTGGCTGCCCACGGGGATTTGTCAGGTGCGGCGACCGCAAACCTCACGCTGACGGGGGCCGGCAACTATGCCTTGGCCGGCAATAACACCTATACCGGCTCGACCACCGTAAGTTCCGGGGTATTGATCGCCAGCGGTAGCAAACCCGTGGGGCTCGGCACCCTCCTCCTGAACAATGGCAGCACCCTTGAGGCGGACGGCGCCGCGACGCTGACCAATCTCTACACCGTCACGGGTTCGGTGATTTTCAACACCAAGGATTCCTTGAGCAGTCTGACCCTGCGCGGTCGAGGCACGCTCAATTCGTTTAACTCTATCACTGTCTCCAATTCTCCGGGTGAGGTTGCCCTGGCAGGAAGCATTAGCGGCAATGGCTCCCTTATCGTCAACCCCGGGTCGACCGGCGACTTGACCGTTTCTGGCCCAGACAACAGCAACCTCTCCGGCCCGGTGACGGTAAACTCCGGGTCCTTGACCGTAGGGAGCAATAACGCCCTCGGAACCGGCACCCTGCATCTCGTCGGTGGCACGCTCCAATCGAACGGTCCCTTTGCCATTGGCAATGTCTTCTCCGTCGAAGGTCCGGCCCAAATCGGCGGTGAGAACAACCTGACGCTTACCGGCCCCGGCACGCTCCAGGATGGATCGATTCTGTCAGTCACCAACCGCGCGCAAACAACGTTGAGCGGTTCGGGGAGCGTGCTGACCGGGCGGGGGGCTCTCGTTGAGGACGCTGGTGACACGGGAGTCTTGCAGCTGTTCAACGGCGGTGTGAATGCCTACAAGGGAGGGACGCGGCTGAATACCGGCACCCTGGTCGTCAATCAGAATTTCTCCCTGGGCGACGGAGCGCTGACTCTGAGCGGTGGGACCTTGCAAGCGAACGCGGCGGTCACGCTCTCCAATCCGTTCTCGGTTGTCGGCCCGCCCAACGTTCCCGGCACACCCGCCATCGGCGGCAGTAACAACATCACCATGGCCGGGCTCGCTACGTTGAATTCAGGGACCACCCTGTTCGTCACCACGGCCACGAACAAGGTCGTAACCTTCCTCAACGATCTCGATGGTCCCGGGGGACTCACCGTGGCCGCGGCCGGCACGGCGATTCTTTCTGTCGCCAATACGTACACGGGCCCGACCACGATCACCGCCGGAACGCTTCAGTTAGCAATCGCCAATGGCATTTCCAGCGCCAGTGCCGTGACGATCACGGACGGCGGGACGCTCAATCTAAACGGTTTCAACGATACCATCGCATCTTTGACCAGCCCGTTGCCGCCGTTCACCAACGCGACGCCGCAAGTGTTGCTGGGGAGTGCGACCCTGACCACCGGGGTGGACAACACCTCAACTACGTTTGCGGGAGTGATCAGTGGCAGCGGCGGTCTCACCAAAAACGGTACGGGCACATTGACCCTCAGCGGCACGCCGACCTCAAGCAATACCTATACCGGGCCGACCGTAATCAACGCGGGAACGTTGGTGATCAATGAATCGCAGCCCGCCAGCACGGTGATGGTCAACAGCGGCGCCACGCTTCGGGGAGGCGGGGCCCTGGCCCGAACGGGGAATATCGTGTCGACCGGAGGTATCGTGAGTCCCGGCACGGCAACGAGCACCACTCTGCGAAGCGGAACTCTGACCCTGGACAGCGCATCGACGTTTGTTACTCAGTTGCTCAACCGTAACGTGGTCGATCAGTTTTCCGTCACCGGCGCGGTGAATCTCGGCAACGCGACGCTCAACGCCGGGCTCGGGCTTGGATTCACCCCCAATGTCGGGGACAGCTTTACTCTCATCAGCGGGGCCACATCGGTCACCGGGACGTTCCAGGGTCTGCCTGAGGGAGCGGCCCTACAGATCGGCAACGCAATCTTCACGATCACCTACGCCGGTGGCACCAGCGGGCACAATGTGGTTTTGACACGCTCCACCCTGGCCACCACCACGACCCTGACCTCATCCGATAACCCTTCAGTCTTTAGTGAATTCGTCACGTTCACCGCCACCGTGACTCCCAGTACACAGGTGGCCAGCGCGCCGACCGGCGTCGTGACGTTCCGGGATGGCAACGTCGTCCTGGATACGGTTCCCGTCAATGCCAATGGACAAGCCAGCACACGCACCTCAGCTCTCCTGCTGGGTTCCCATACGATCACAGCCCGGTACAACGGGGACAGCAATTTCACGGCCAGTGTCTCCGCTCCGCTCACTCAGACGGTCAACCAGGCGGCCTCCGTGACGACGCTGATCGCCGTCGCCAATCCTGCGGTTTTCCGGCAGCCGGTTGTCCTCACGGCCAAGGTGGTCGCTGCACCACCTGCCACCGACACCCCAACGGGGAGCGTGGTCTTCTCCGACGGGGCGACGGTTTTGGGAACCGTGGCCCTCAACCCACTCACGGGGCAAGCCACCTTCAGCACGTCGCAGTTTGCGATCGGAAACCACAGCCTGACCGTCAGCTACAGCGGCGACAGCAACTTTACCGCCAGTACCTCGGCCCCGCTG
>DATGIQ010000245.1:0-16847 GCA_035295665.1 Gemmataceae bacterium
CTACGAAACGGGCATCAAGGTCAGTGACGAACAGATGGCAACACTGAAATTGAAGCCCGCTGATTTTCATGGCGATTGGAACTATGTCATTACTCCCCGCAAACACTAGAAATCGACGAAGTTATTTTTTCGCGGGCCCTAGGTATTGCCAGCAATCCCGTCAATCTTGCACAGAATAAGCAAAAAAAGCGAGCAACGGAACCCTCGGCGGGAGACCTGAAAGGGCCGAGCAATGTCATTCCCGATAAGCTCAGCAAGGGCAATCTTCGGTGTAGGCCCGAAAATCTTTGGCGCCGGGCCATGCTCCGCTGAGAATGCGAGGCGAGAGCGCACGGCGATGCCCAAGTTGCGTCTGTGCTCTGTACGACTCATGCCCGCTGGGATTGCTTCCCAGCATTTTGCCAAATCATCCCAAAGCCATCCGGGATCGCTAGCGCCAGCCCGAGGCCGGTATCCTTATACCTGGTCCCGCATCTGTCGTTCCACCGCCGACCACACATCCGCAATCACCTTCTGTGCCGCCGCCTGGATCAATCCCTGGGGCACCGCCTTGAGAAGTCCTCCAAGCTTCTTCAGCTCGGCCAGCCAATGGATGTGTGTCCCTCGTTCTTGCGGCGTTAGCGTGATGGTGGCCTCGACATCGCTACTGCTGCCGATCCCCTTGGTGTGCAGGAGCAGCCGAACACTGCTCTGGGGTATCCGTTCGGCTACTTGCACGGTCAATTCCAAGGTCCCCCGGACAAACGCGAGACCGGGCCGAATCGTGCACACGGCTCTGTCCGGCTCAGATTCCGTTACCGATTCCACATCGGGAACACATTCGATCAGGAAACGGACGTCGCTCACCCTCTGCCACACCTCCGCCGAGGAGAGCGGCACTTCTCTGTCGCCTCGAAATTGCATCATGGCATGGCCTTTTGGCTGAAGAATTCCTTTGCCGCACTGATTGCACGCAAGCCCTCTCCCTTGATTCTACGCTAGGGTAGGAGGTTCTCCATCCGGAATGCCCGGTAGCCGGAAATGCCTGCGCCATCGGAACCATCATCGTCGGCGCGGGGTTTAATCCGATGAGGCTGAATCACCCAGAAACAGGAGACCACATGACAGCCACCCTGTTGCAACCAACGCATGGGCCGAAGCGGGCTTTCCTCGTCGCTTTGCAGACGTTGTGCGTATTGGCGGGCACCGCCGCGGCCGGCACAACTGCGGCGCCGACTTCGGCCCCGGTGGATGCGGCGACGCTGGCCCGGCACATCGATCAGGCAATCGACAAACGGCTCGACGCCGAGCACATCAAGCCCTCGCCCCTGGCCGACGATGCCGAGTTCCTTCGCCGGGTATACCTTGACATCACCGGCGTCATCCCGCCCGCCAACGCCGCGGCCGCCTTTCTCGATAGCAAGGATCCCAACAAGCGGGCCAAGCTCATCGATGAATTGCTTGCCAGCTCGGCCTACGGCCGGCACCTGGCCGATATCTGGAAAAGTTATCTGCTGCCGCGTACTTCCGATAACCGCCAGCTCCAGGCGGAACCGCTCATGCGCTGGCTGGAAGAGAATTTCAACAACAACACGCCTTGGAACCAGTTCGTATCCGAGCTGATCACCGCCTCCGGTACCCAGGACAAGAACGGCGCGGTGACCTATTTCCTTGCCAATCCGACCGCGGACAAAGTAACCGATTCGGTGAGCCGGCTTTTCCTGGGGGTGCAGCTCCAGTGTGCCCAGTGCCACAACCACCCCTTCACGAAATGGAAGCAGACCGAATACTGGGGCATGGCCGCGTTCTTTACCAAGGTCAAGACCGATCGGCCTCGGCAGGCCGCCCGGCAAGGAGATTCTCCTGGTGTTAGCGAAAACGCCAAAGGTCGAGCCGCCAAGCTTCCCGAGACGGCCAAAGTGGTGCCGGCCAAATTCCTGCTGAGCGAAGAACCTAAACTGGACAAGTCGGCTCCATACCGTCCAGTCCTGGCCAAATGGCTCACGTCCGCAGAGAATCCCTTTTTCGCGCGGGCCATGGCCAACCGACTCTGGGCCCACTACTTCGGCCGCGGAATCGTCGATCCCGTTGATGATATGCACGACGGCAACCCGCCGTCGCATCCGGAGCTGCTCCAGGAATTGGCCGGCCAGTTCGCGGCCCATGACTTTGATGTCAAGTTCCTGATTCGAGCGATTTGTAACAGCAAAACCTACCAACGCACCAGTAAGCCAACCAGCAAGGACGACAGCGGTGCCAACCTTTTCGCTCACATGACGATCAAAGTGAATTCGCCCGAGCAACTGTACGATTCGCTGGTGGCCGTGGTGGGCGCACCGGGCAACCAGGCGGCCCGGCCCCGTCAGGGAGCAAATCAGAATCCCAATCGGGCTGCTCCAAATGCTCGGACTGTTTTTGTGAACTTCTTCCAGAATGAAGACGGCTCGGATCCCACCCAGTACCAGGCGGGAATTCCGCAGGCATTGCGGCTGATGAACTCGCCGCAGCTCACCGGTGGCGGGGTCGTCCTGGAACAAGCACTCAAGACCCTGCACACGCCGGCCCAGATCATCGAACGGCTCTACCTCGCCACCTTGTCGCGCCGTCCGACCGCTGCGGAAAGCCATCACCTCCTCACATTCGTCCACGGCCATGCTGCGGATCCGCGCAAGGCCTATCGCGATGTCCTCTGGGCTCTGTTGAATTCCAGCGAATTTGCCGTCAATCACTAACCAAGGCAAAAGGAAAGAGCAATTGCTCCGTTGGCGTCTTTAGCTTGTTTCCTTTTCCCCTTTTCCTTGAAGAAGGAATCCTCCCATGACGAATAGCGACGCTTCAGGCATCCGTTCCCGACGCGATTTTTTCAAGCTCTCTACCGCCGGTCTGCTGACAACGTCTCTGTCCGGCTGGCTCGGCGTCTTGGCGGCCCATGCGGCGAGCAACGGCAGCAAGCACAAGGCCTGTATCCTACTCTGGATGGATGGCGGTCCCAGCCACAAGGATACCTTTGACATGAAGCCGAACACGGAGAACGGCGGCGACTTCAAGCCGATTCCGACTTCCGTATCGGGCATTCAAATCAGCGAGCACTTCCCAAAGCTTGCCAAGCAGATGCAGCACGCCGCCATCCTCCGCGGCATGAGTACCGGAGAAGGGGCCCATGGCCGGGCCAAGTATTATCTGCACACCGGCTACAAAGAAGGTCAGGGCGGGCTGGTTTATCCCAGCATCGGCTCGATTGTCTCCGCGGAGCTGGGCCGGCCAGATTCGCCGACACCGAATTTCGTTTCTGTGGGCAATCGCAGTTACGGGGCAGGCTTCCTGGGCGCACGCCACCAGCCGCTCGTGGTCAACGATCCGGCCAAGGGTGTCCAGAACTTGAAGCCCCTCGTCGATAATCACGAATTTGGCGATCGCATCGGCTTGCTGGAGCAAATGGAACAGGGCTTCTTCCGCACCTACCAGGCAACCAGCATCAACGATCACCGCACCACCTATCAACGGGCCGTACAGCTGATGCGTTCCAAAGAAGCCAAGGCCTTCGATCTTTCCCTGGAGCCGGCGGCTTCGAAGGAGGCGTACGGCAACTCGAAGTTCGGCGAAGGATGTTTGTTGGCCCGGCGGCTGGTCGAGGTCGGCATTCCGTTTGTCGAGGTCACACTGGGCGGTTGGGATACGCATCAAAACAACTTCGAGCGCGTCAAACAGTTGTCGGGCCAGGTGGATCCAGCAATGAGCGCCCTGATCCACGACCTCAAGAGCCGTGGACTCTTGGACAGCACCCTCATCGTTTGGATGGGCGAGTTTGGCCGAACCCCCAAGATCAACAGCCGGGGGCCGAAGCCAGGCCGCGACCATTACCCGCGCGCCTGGAGCACCGTTCTGGCGGGCGGCGGCATTCGCGGCGGTCAGGTAATCGGCAAGACCGACAAGGAAGGTGCGGCCGTCGAGGACCGTCCGGTGTCCGCGATCGATTTCATGGCCACCATTTGCAAGGTGCTGGGCATCGATTACACCAAGCAGAACAATACTCCCATCGGCCGGCCCATCCGCATCGCGGAAAAGGGGGCGACCCCGGTGAAGGAGTTGTTTGCTTAGTGCCTGCATCTCGTTCAGTGCGCACGGGAGCTGTGAATCTCAGGGACCGTCCCCGCTGGACCTGACAACGTACACCAGACTCGCAATGCAGAAAGAAACCTCTGCACGTGATGGGTCCAATGAATTGGTTCCTTGTCCACGATTCGTTGAGCAGCGGTTCGCAGAACCGCGCCGTCCTGCGAACCGCCGCTCAACCGACCGGATGAACCGGATCGTGTATTAGAAACACTCATGGGAGTCGAAGAGGTCTCTACATTGCACGGCCGTGGTTGAGGGAGGATAATTACGACCACTGGCCCCCATCCCTTTGGCAGGAGGGCGTGCGGGTCGCGTTCATCATCTTTCAGCCATCAAACGGCGCGAGCAAGGTTGTCATGGACAAGCTTGGAATTGGGACGGCTTTCGCGTTCGATTACCACTTCCGTCGGTTCGGCACGGTTGTCGTCGTGCCCCAATGAAACCCAGAATTCTCACTCATTGTCCCTTCGCCGAAGTAGGCTTTCGCCGCGAAGATGGGAGGACCGCAAAGATGGTTGTACTCTCTTCCTGCTGCACAGGGCCAGCCGTTAGCTGATCGGCCGTCAGTTCCACTTTGAAGCGCACGTCGCCGGGCCGCTGGGCCGTGACATCAATTCGAAACCGCGCCTCGCCACCGGCCGGAAGCACGAGCGGGTCATACACGATCTTCTGCCCTTCCTTCCGGTGATCGGATGACCCTCCCGCTTGCACGACGGTCATCTGCTCGGGCACCGTGGCCACGATCTGCACCCGCGTGACAGGGTTGCTGCCTGGGTTGCGAACCGTGATCGTGTAACGAGCGGGACTCCCTACCTCGACCGGGTCGGGATTGTCTTCGACATCCAGCGACAAGGCCGATGCCCCGGTAAAGTCCGTGCAGGCTTCTGCCTGAGCCGTTAGGCCGCCGTCGGCGGCAGCCACCGCCTGGTTGCAGATCCGGCCGGGCATTTGCGCACGCAGTCGGATTTCGACAGTCCGGCTTTCCGTGGGCGGAAGTGTTTCGATTCGCCACTGCACCTGCCCGCCACTTGGTTCGCCGCCGCTGGTGGCACTTTGAAACGTGGTTTCTGCGGGGATGGGATTATTGATTACGACATTGGTCAAGGAGATTGTGCCGGAGTTGCGGACGGTGATCTGATAGGCAGCTGAAATATTCAAGTAGCGCCGCTCGGGTCCCGTCATCGCCAAAGCGATCTTCCTTTCGCCAACCGTGACACAACTCTCCTTCTCTTCCTTCAAGCCGCCGGTTGCCGTGGCGACCGCTTTGTTGCACAGCCGGCCCAACCTTTTCGCGACGACCTGGTAATCCACGCTACGGCTTTGGCCGGGTGCCAACGTACCCACGATCCAGCTCAGCCGGTCCTTGCCACTGGCATGCTCCAGCCCGTCCGGCAGAATGTCGGTCAACAAGACGTTGGTCAGCTCGGTACCCCCGCTATTCGTGAGCGTCAGGCGGTAGTTCAGTGTCTCGGACAGCACTGCCTGGGTTGGGCCCTGTTTCTGGAGGCTCAGGCTGGGGCGTGTGACCTGGGTGGTAACGCATTCTCCGTATTCGAACTGGACGCGGGCACAATTCTTCACCTCGCCGCCGCCGGTCGGGGCCAGGATCAGCACGATTTGCTGTTTGGCACCTCCTTCCAATGTGCCCAGGCGCCACAAGAGCTCGGGATCGCGCACAGCAGGCTCGGGGCTGGCGCGAACGAATCGGGCGTTGGCCGGGAGGGGGTTGCGAATCAACACATGGTGAGCGGCCGCTGGAGAACAGTTCTCTACGCAGATTCGATACTCCAGTTCCTGCCCCGCGGCTGCGTTCGCCAGGACACGAACCCGCAGCACAACGACCGGCGTCGGCGGATCGGCCGGTTCGGCCACGTTTCGTGTCGGTTTGGCCGGGACAGGAACCATCGTGTCGGCCAGGGGCGGTTCCTGAGTCGGAACCAACAGCGGGGGAGGAACGCAAGCCGGTCCTGCTCCAGCCGTTGCTCGGCCGACGATCGTGATGAAGCTGATTCCAAGAAGAGCGGCACGGAAGCCCCATGCACATCTCGGATGAGGAGCGGTCATCGCCTACTCCCGGCATGTTCAGGCAAAATTTCGACAAATTATCCGGAAGCGCATTGTCGCTCGGAATGGTGTGGTTGTCTGCACGGAATGGCCGCCATCCGCAGGGCTCCCGTTTTTGCCAAACCATGCAATCGGTAATTTCGGAATACAGGTTTCAAGCGCTTGACACGTCGCCGTGGCATTTCTTAGACTTGGCTACCTGGCTCGGAGGCATGACATGGCGTTATGCGAACAGGGTTACCTCTGTGAAGTCTGTGGCGGAGACGTGGAAGGAATCACCGAATCCGATCTCTACCTGCGCTATGTCCTGGGCGAGGTGCCTCCTGAAAAACTGCACATTCTGCGTGAGCGGCATATCCGCTGCAATCCAACTCTGGCTCAGTTCATCGTCGATCCGAAGTTCGAGGCGGTAGCGTGCGCCGGCCCCTTCGCCAAGGCAGGACTCGATCCTACGTATGTGGCCGAGCAAGAAGCACGGGTGACACGGGCCTGGAGACGATTGCAGGAGATTCCTTCGCTTGGCCTGGCTACGATCCAGGAGTATCCGCTCCCCGAAGTGATCGCAGCATGGCAGGCAGAAGGACGAGCATAGCGCGGCTTGTTCGAGCAAGTATGGTACGCGGTCATCTACTGACCGTGACGCGCTCGTATCGGTTCTCGAAGTGCCGAATCACTTCCACGGGGTTGAGGTTGAAGACTGCCTTGCCGACGGTCAGCCATTGGCCACGCTGAAAGAAGAAGACGGCCGAGGCGTTCCGCAGATTGCCAACCGCGGGCAGGCCCTCCATATCGCTTCCTTCGATTGCTTCAAATTGGATCGTGACGGGAACCAAGGCGACCAGCTGACCGGTCTGGCGTTCACGGGCCAGCTCAACTTCGCGCTCGAAGGAGCAATCCTTCCAGCGCAAACCGCGTGGCTTGCCGCTCGCTGCGGCCGCGGTCACGAACCTTGCCTCCAGCCGCTCGCGCTGGAGCAAGAATAATTCCCGCGCCCGCTCGACCTGAATATCCTTGCCCAGCGACCGCAGCGGCCGCCAGATCAGCAGCAGAACCGCACCAACCAGGAACACCGCCGCCACAAGCCACAACCAAGCCATGCGATTTCCCCACGGCATCGATCCGGGAAAAGGGAGGGGGACACCGCTTGGAATATATCGCGCGCTCTGGCAACGGACAATGAGGGCGGCCTGTTTCCTCGACGCGCCTTCGCTGTGGAGTACTACGGGATGCGCGTGCTACGGGCTGTTTGTTGTCGACACGGAGCGGTGGGGCGCATTGTCAAAGCTGCACCACCATCACTTTTCGCCATCCTTGAACCCCTTTTTGAACGGCGCCGGATCGATCACGTCCGGAAAGCCGTCGCCGTCGCTGTCCTTGAGATACGCCAAATCCAGTCCGTAGGCCTGGCGGACATTGGTCAAGGCATACGAGATGATCGGCTCATGACGAACGTTCATTATGGGCCCTTCAATCCTGCCCGGCACACGGAAGAGCCATTCGGGATTGAAGCGTTCCAGCCCCGTATCCATGCCCTGTACCAAGAAATGCTCGCTGATCTTGCCGTCTTCATCGATGTCACACGGCAATTGGTCGGTTTGGTAGAGCACCAGGCTCTGCAAGAAACAGACGACCCGACGGCGGTCCTCGTCCTCCAGGGCCAGATAGGCTTTGCGCGTCGGTAACGCTTCTCCGCCGTGCCGCCGGATGACGGCGTCGAGATCGAGACTGGCTCCGTCATGGCCGTAGGGTGCCGTAGTGCCCACGCCCCACAACGGCGTGGTTCGCCATTGCCTGACAATGCTCCCGTCAAACTGCATCTGATAGAATTCCGGGCCGACATCGTGATACTTGAAGTCGCTGTACACTCCGCGGATGGTATACGCTTGCCGCCGCGGCAGCCAACGCTTGCCCTTCCGCTCCGCCAGGGAATAGAGCTTCCCCTCCAGGCGTTCGGTTTTTTCGTTGTAAGCGACTCGTATCTCGAAAAACCGGCGGTCGCCGTCGTAACGTTCCGTGTAATCATTGGCTCCTGGGTTGTAGGCAAACAGGTGCCAATCGGGCGTGTGGCAGGAGATGCAGCCCAGATCCTTGAATAGCCGTTCGCCGCGCAGCACATCGTTGGTAAGCCGGCCCCGGGTCGGCGCGGGATGGTTGAGCAGATACCACTCCACGACATCGAGATCGCCTTCGCTGATCTCTTCGCAGTAACCGTCTCGGTCCGGATCGTCCATGCTGATGCCGGTCCGGCCCCGAACGGCGCCGCGGTCTTTGAGAGCCTCGGTCACGAATTGTTGGGCGCCGGCGTTGGACACAAGACCCAGGCCGTCACCCTGCCGGCTCGTGAATGTCGTCGGGTCACACGCTTGGAGTCCGGCATGAATATCGAACGGTGTGGCCGTGAAGGCACGCAAGGTTGTGGACACGGGCGGCCGCAGCGGCATGTAGAGATGGCCGAAACCGAACACCTGGACTTGCAGTGTGTAGCCTGCCACGCCGGGGTAGTGCAAGCTCGTGGCCGCGGGGATGCGTTTACCGGATCGGTCCACGAAAATGGGATAGAACACGGGGTTGAGGTCTGGATAACCGTCTCCGTTGAGATCCTCGAAGCTCCCGAAATCAACCACGGCGCCTTCCCCTGGTACGCCCGGCGGCAAAGTGTGGAGAATGCACCGCTTGCCTTTGGCCTCGTCGAGGCTGATCCAGCCATCGCGATTGGTATCGGCGATGGCCAAGGCTTGCAGTCGCATCTGCATGCCGATCATCTCCAGCAGTCCGCCGCCAAAGACATGGGGCGTGTTTCGGCCCGAGCCGCCGTTCTTGGCAATGGTCATGCCGGCACCGGCATCCCGGTACGGGACATTGTGGCAAGCCCCGCATGAGCTGGCATGGCCACGGTCCATCATCTTGCTCACGCCATCGGGCAAGGTGATGCCATCCAGTTTGCCGGCATCGCCATAAACGCCATCACGCTCGCGGAAGTTGCGCTGGAACAAGCTCCGGCCCCATTGGTAGCCGAGCCAGGGGTCCACTTGCTGCAAGTACATCGAGCCCCCTTCCTTGGCCGGGTCGGTGGTATGCACCACGCGGATGCGCGGATTCTTGATGGATAGGCCGCTCAGATCGCGCGGCACATCGATCGGATGGTCAAGGGAATTGCCCGGCCGTTCGGTCTGCTGGGCATGCAGGCCCCAAACAATGAAGTAGGAAAAAGGCAAAAGACAAAGGGACCAATGCAGTATACTTCGGCTGCCAGTTCCCTTTTTCCTTTGTGGTTGGCTCAGTTTCCCCATTGCATGCTCCCTGCTCAGCTGGCAACATAAGCAACAGAAAAATGGGGCGGCGAGGGCCCTGCTGTCGAGATTACTCCGCTCATGAGGGAAAGGACATGGTCGAACGCAGAATCGAGTTAAATCGGCGCTATCACCGCAAGAAAAAGCTGCGCAAGTTGAAAGGCAAGCTTGCCACGGCCAAGGAAGGACGCGAAAAGGAAGCCCTTCTCCGGAAAATCCACCTGCTCAGTCCCTGGTGGACCGAACCGGAAACGGCCAAGCGTTGAATGCGTGGCGGAACGGGTGGCGGGCGAGGAAGACAAGCTGGCCCCGAGAAAGACAGACGCTTCTTCTCCCGCCACCGGCCACGCCAAGGCCGTCGGCACCAAGTTTGCACTTCTCTGGGGCAAGTGCGCACTCTGATGCCCTGCCCCGTACTCCAGGGCTGAATTGGAGTCCTTTGCAGCAAGCAGCGGCCATGATGACCTGCGAACAGCCTGTCCCTTCTGCTTCCCGGTCCGTGCGCGTCCTGATCGCAGAGGATAATCCCGATGGCCGGGCAACTCTGTGCGCCCTTTTGAGTCTGCTGGGTTACGAAGTGGAAACGGCCGAGGATGGGCTGGCAGCAGTGAACAAAGCCCTTCTCTCGCGTCCTCAGGTTGTCTTCATCGACATCGGCTTGCCTCGCCTGAATGGCTACCAGGTAGCGGAACGATTGCGGGCGGCCCTGGGGCGCGAGGTGTTTCTCATTGCCTATACTGCGTACAACCAGCCGGAAGACCGTCAACGCGCCTTTGCCGCGGGAGTCGACGCCTATCTCGTCAAGCCGGTTGCGGTGACGGAACTCGACTATTGGCTGACCCAGGCCCGGAGGCGCCGGCAGATGGATACGTAATCGGCTCGGTGTTCTCCGCGCCGCGCGCGGCGCAGAGAACACCGAGCCGTCCGGTCACCCATCTCCGCCACTACTCCGAGCCTGCATCTTCTACTGGCCGTGCCCCCGGCTTGACGACCGTAACGGGTGCGATCTTCTCCAAATCCTTCTGGATCTGAGCGGCATTGCCGACCACGACGACGGCTAGCTTCGAGGGATCCAATGTCTCGCGGGCCAGCCGAACACAATCCGGCCCTTCCGTCTTGGCCACGCGACTCAGCAGGCGCTCATAATAATCGCCGGGAAGGCTGTTGGACTCCAGCATCCACAAATTGGCGGCCACCTGCTGTGGCGTTTCCCGCTGGCGGGCAAAGCTGCCCAGGAAATAGGATTTGGTGTCGGCCAACTCCTTGGCCGACGGAGCCTCCTGGCGCAAGCGCTCGAGTTCGGCCAGGGCTGTCCGCACGGCTTCGGCGGTCGAATCGGTCTTGCTGAAGGTCGTGATCGTGAACTGGCCGGTGAAACGGGACGGCGAAAAGCCGCCGCTGGCTCCATAGGTCAGCCCCTTCTGAACGCGGATCACTTCGTTCAAGCGGCTGTTGAACGCACCGCCGAAGTAGTCGCCGACGACTGCCGCGGTCGGGTAGTTGGGATTGTCCCGCTTGATCGCCCGCTGGCCAATGCGGATCTGGCTCTGGATGCCACGTGGATAATCGACCAGATAGATCCGGGTCGGACTGGCCGCGGGAAAGGCCGGTAGGGAAACCGCGGGCTTGGGCCCTTCCGCCTTCCAGCCGCCGAAGGCTTTTTCCGCCAAGGCGACGGCCCGAGCCAGCTCAATGTCGCCGGCGAAAATCAGCATCGCCTGATCGGGCCGGGCAAACGTCTTCCACCACGAGCTCAGGTCGCTCACCTGCAACGCGTCGACGTCCTCGATCTCGCCCATGGTCGTGCGCGCATAGGGATGCTGGCCATAGAGCCGGCGGCGCAGCTCTCGTTCGGCCTTGTAGGAGGGTTCCGCAGCGGTCACGGTCAGCCCCGTGCGCACCTGTTTGCGAAGTTTCTCGAATTCGTCCTTTGGGAATGTCGGTGTCAACACCACCTCGGCTAGCATCGTCACCGCACGGTCCAGTTGCTCGCTCAAACAGCCAGCCGCCACCGCAGCCGTGTCCAGATCGGCGCTGCCGCCCAAGCTGATGGCGTAGGTTTCCAGCTCGTCGGCCAATTCCTTCTCGCCATGGCGGGCTGTTCCCCGAGTCAGCATGCTCAGCGCCATCGACGCCGTGCCGGGCTTGGTCTCGGTCCAAGCCCCCGCCAGCAGACCCAGCTCTACACTCACATAGGGCACTTGCCGTTTCGGGACGACCAGAACCTTCAAGCCGTTGGGCAGGGTCTGCTCCGAATGGGCGAGCGAGACGGGACCGGCAAGAACCTTGGCGGCGGGCGGCTGACTCGGGAAGTCAGCCGGCCGGCGCAATCCAGGCCGGGCGGGTGGCGGCAGCCCCTTTTCTGGTACGGCCGTGATCGCTGCGTCTTCCTCATTCTTGATTTCGGAGGAACGCGTTCCGAGGACCGAACCGAGCAAATTGCGTTCGATGGTGCATGTCAGCCCTCGCTCCGGAGCCAGATAGGTCTTCGCGACCCGAAGCAAGTCGTCGGCAGTCGTTCGGCGGATCTGGTCGAGACGGCGGTTCACCCGGCTCACATCCCCTTGCAGCACGGCTGCGCTGCCCAGGACCGTGGCCTTGCTGGAGACAGTCAAGGTCTGGGTGACCTCGGAGGCCAAGAGCTGGTTTTTGGCCTTGAGCAGTTCGTGGGCAGTGACCGGTTCGGTACGCACCTGTTCGATATCCCGCCGGATGGCCTCCAGGACCTTCGCCGTATCTCCACCCAACGGTGTAAGCACCGCGCCGCCGCCAAAGATGCCCGCTTGCTCCAGAGAAAAAGCCGAAGCCAGGGCCATCACCGCGAGCTGGCGCTCGGCCACCAGATGGCGATAGAGCCGGCTACTGTTGCCGCCGCCGAGAATGTGACCGAGAAGTTCCAGAGGAACATAATCTTCGTGCCGGCTATCAACGGTTCGCCAAACGATTCCCACGGCCGGGGCTGGTGCGTTGTCTTCCCGGATGGTGACGGCCCGCGCCTGCATTGGCAGGGATCCCTGCAGGGTGACCCGCGGTGGATCGGCTTCCCGCGGCAGCCAGCCAAAGTACCGCTTGGCCAGGCGTTGGGCCTCGTCGTGCTGGACATCGCCAACGATGATCAGGGTGGCGTTGTTGGGCACGTAATACCGCAGCCAGAAATCCCGCAGCTCCTGGGCCGCGGAAGCACGGAGGTGGGAGATCTTGCCGATCGGCAGCCAACCGTAGGCCTGGCCAGGGAACAATTCGCGCACCAGTTTTTCGGGGACCGTGCCGTAGGGCCGATTCAGACCAAGGCGGCGCTCCTCCTCAACGACCTTGCGCTCGGTATCAACGGAGGTCTGGTCGATCTTGAGGAAGCCCATCCGCTCGGCTTCCAGCCACAGCGCGAGCTCCAGCTGGTTGGAGGGGAGCGTCTGCACGTACACGGTCTGGTCGAAGTTGGTGTAAGCATTGCAGGTGCCCCCACAGCGGCGGATATATTCGAAGTGATCCTTCGGACCGAGCCGATCGGTGCCGCGAAACATCATGTGCTCGAACATGTGCGCGAAGCCTTGGCGTTCGGGTCGTTCATCTTTGGAGCCGACGTGATACCATAGATGCACGGCGACGATGGGGCAGGAGGCATCCGCCAAGGTGATGATCCGCAGTCCATTGGCCAGCGTGGTCTCACGGTAATCAAAGAGCGGCTTGCTTTGAGCGGGTGCATCCGCGCGGCCCACCAACGGCAAGGCGAGGATTGCTACGAACACTGGAGCGAGAAGACATCGTGACATGCGAGCGACTCCAAACGTGTGAACAGGGTTCTGGTTCGTGTTATCGTAGCGTAAGGTGGGGACTCCGCACAACCGAAGCCAAGGTGAGGCACGCCGCGGCAGTGCGGCCTCTGTCAGGCGATCCCTATTTCCATAAGAGAAAAAGGGGACGTGCCTGGGGTCTTTGTGATCTGCGGCTGCGAGGACCATCATGCGGCAACGCAATTCTTTGACGCGCCGGGAAATGCTGGGCCAAAGCGTCGGCATGCTGTTGGCGGCCGGACTATGGCCCGGATCGGTGTGCGCGGAGGGGGAAGGCAGCGCGCACGAATTCCATTTCGTGGCCGTCAACGATCTCCACTATTTGAACGAACGGTGCGGACAGTGGCTGGAACAGGTCTTCCGGCAGATGAAGAACCATCCCGAGGGCATCGACTTCTGCCTCGTGTCCGGCGATCTGACGGAGCACGGCAAGCCGGAGCAGATGACGGCAGTGCGGGACTTGCTCAAAGGCATGGGTAAACCCATCCATGTCGTGATCGGCAACCATGATCACCTTTCGCCGGATGATCGCAAGGCGTTTGACGAATGCTTTCCCAAATGCAGCAATTACCACTTCACGCATCTGGGCTGGCAGTTTGTCGGTCTGGATACCACCCAGGGACGGAGCGCCTATGGCACCCAGGTGCCTTCCACCACGCTCACCTGGCTGGATGACATGTTGCCAAAGCTCGATAAGCAACAGCCGACGATTGTGTTCACGCATTTCCCTCTTGGACCCCACGTGATCACTCGGCCCGAGCTCGCCGAGCAGCTCCTGGCGCGGTTCAAGGAGTACAACTTGCAAGCGGTCTACTGTGGCCACTACCATGCGTTCACGGAACGGCATCTGCGCAACGCGACACTGACCACCGACCGCTGCTGCTCCTTCAGTCGCCAAAACCATGATGGGAGCAAGGAAAAAGGATATTTCCTTTGCCATGCCAAGGACGGTATGGTTCAACGGACGTTCATCGAAGTCCCCCCTGGGATCTAGACAGGATCTTGTGTTTCATGAATCGGTGGCTTTTCCCAATCGCGCTACTTCTCTTGGTATCTCCCGTCATCCCTGCTCGGGCCCGTGCGGCTCCGCCGGCGAAGCCTTCGTGGCACACCGATTACGAGCAGGCGAAAGCGCTTGCCCGCCGAGAAGGCAAACCCATGCTCGTCGTCTTCCGGTGAAGCCACTGACCCGACGGCGGCGAGTTTGACGAGCAGGTTGTTCGTCTCGACAACGAGCTAGCAGGATTAGCCAAGGATTTCGTCCTGGTCCGGATCCTCAATATGCGCGGCGTGAACCTGAACGTCTTCGATTTTGACTACGATCTAACCTGGGCTGCGTTGATCGTGAATGCCAATGAGCGCGTCTATGCCCGGTACGGCAGCCGGGATGCCGACTCCGCGGACAAGCAGCTTTCCTTGGCCGGCTTGAGCTATGCCATGCGGCAAGCGTTGGCAGCCCATCGGCGTGAGCCCGTGGAAGGCTCCCCCGACGCACCGTCGCCGCCGCGCACCGTCGAACAGTACCCGGCCGCCAAACGCCTCAAGGAAAATGCCTGCATCCATTGTCACCAGGTGTACGATTTTCGCCGCCAAGATCTCCAGTCCAAGGGCCAGTGGCGGCGCGACGAAGTCTGGGTCTACCCTGTCCCCGAAAACATTGGCCTGAAGCTGGCGATTGACCAAGGGAACCGGGTTGAAGCGGTGCGCCCGAACTCCCCGGCCGACCGCGCCGGTCTTCGGGCCGGCGACCTCCTCCAACGTCTGAATGGTTGGCCGACTGCTTCGCTCGCCGATGTGCGGTATGCCTTGCATCGTGCCCCCGCCGAGGGGGAGATCGAAGTTCGCTGGCAACGGGGAGACCGGCGCGCCAGCGGGCAACTCGCTCTCCCGGAGAATTGGCGGGTCACCGATATTTCCTGGCGTCCCTCCCTACACGGCATTGGCCCGGCCCCCTGTGTGCATGGCGAAGACCTGACAGCGGTCGAAAAGGCAGGCCTCGGACTATCCGACGGAAGCCTGGCGTTTCGGCAAGGGAATTTTGTCTCAGAAACGGCACGTCAGGCCGGCATCCGCCAGAACGATATCATTCTCGGCATCGATAACAAACGCCTGGAAATGACGGCACGGCAGTTCCGCGCTTACATTCAGCTCACCTACCAGGTCGGAGATCGTGTGACGTTCAACTTGCTGCGCGGCGGGCAGCGGCTGGATGTCCCGCTCAAGCTGCCCGTGCCGGATCCCTATTGAGCACGGTTGCCATCCGGCCCCAGCGTCGAGGAGAGCGAAGTGGAAGTGATCAAGAATGAACTTCTGGGCGGAATCGGCGAGTCCGACCAAGTGCTCCGCATGGTTGTGCGGTTGGTGATTGCCAGCCTGTTAGGGGGATTGCTGGGGTTCGAACGGCAGCATGAACGCAAGTCGGCGGGCATCCGGACGCACATGCTGGTAGGTCTTGGCTCGGCGCTGTTCACGATGGTCCCTGCGGAGATCGGGATGGACGTTAGCCGGGTGATCCAGGGCGTCGCCGCGGGGATTGGTTTTCTCGGTGCAGGGACCATTCTGAAGCTGAGCGAAGCGCATGAAATCAAGGGCCTGACCACGGCGGCATGCATCTGGATGACGGCCGCCATGGGCACGGCAGTTGGAGCGGGACGCATTGGGCTGGCTGCCATCAGCGTTGGTCTGGCCCTGCTTATCCTCTACGTGCTTCACCGAATCGAACATTGGCTCAAGACCCGGACCGGCACGGGCCACTGCGACAATCACCATGGCCCGGATACGGGCTCTCCTGGGATCGCTTGAGTCTGATTTCCCGACTCCCTGACTCCCTGGTTCCCAAACTCCGCTTGAACGCTCAATCTTTCACGGGCACGCCGATTTTCCGCCAGACGAAATAGACCGGAAAACCTGTCGCGACAATGGCCAATCCGGGCCAGGTTGTCTTCGGCTGGCACACGAAGAGCACGACCAGGATGACGGACGCACCAAGCATGTACAAGGCCGGGACCAGCGGATAGCCGAAGGCTCGATACGGCCGTTCGGCATCCGGTTCGATGCGGCGGAGGCGAAAGATGCCGGCAATCGTGAGGATGTAGAAGATGAGCGCTGCCGACATGATGTACTGGAGCAGGTTGCTGTAGAGATTCCCGTAGATTACCGTGCCGGTGTCCGTGTTTCTTCCTTCGACCGTGCGCGGCAGGATCAGGACCGCCGCCCAGATTCCCTGAACGACCAGCGCCCAGGCCGGAACATGCTTCCCATTCAGACGAGCCGCGGCCCGGAAGAACAAACCGTCCCGCGCCATGGCATAGTAGGCGCGGGCCCCGGCCAAGATCAAGCCGTTGTTGCAGCCAAAGGTCGAAATCATGATCGCGACGGCCATGATCGTTTCGCCGACCGGCCCGAATATCGTGTCCATTGTTGCCGACGCGACCCGATCGGCAGGAACTGTCTGAATCCTTTCAAACGGCAGCGTGACGAGATAGGCAATGTTGGCCAACAGGTAAAGGGCGATGACCAAAAGCGTTCCCATCGCCAGAGAAAGCGGTATGTCGCGCCGGGGATTGCGAACTTCGCCGGCCGTGAAGGTGATGTTGTTCCAGGCGTC
>DATGIQ010000246.1:0-13672 GCA_035295665.1 Gemmataceae bacterium
CAAAGCAGGCCAGAAGATAGCCACCCCAGACGGCCCACAGTTGCCGTTCCGCCGCTCCTTGGGGCCGCCAGCGCCACCTGCGGGAGTACCCCACCAGGAGGAGGAATCCCCCTGCCCGACCCATCTGTCCGAAGATGAGGAGAGGCGCCGGCCAGGGCTTCAAGATCATCAGCGTAATCCAGAATTCCGGCACGCTGCTATCGCCCAGCACCACCGTGCAAGGCAGTCAGCGCGTTCCCCGGATTCAAAGGAAACGACGCGTATCGGAATATCGGATATCGCATGTCGGCAGCCGGCCATCCTGCTGCTGCCCGCTGGCTGCTGGTGGCTGGTTCCCTGGTTCGCTGGCTTGTTTGTGTTTTTTGTGTTGCCTTCTTGACACGGCCCAGCCATTCTGGGGCTTGGTCGGAAGATCGTCGGAATTAGTCTGGGGGATCTCATCGATGAAACAACTGGTCTGTGGCTTGGTGGCGCTGGGTGTGCTTGTGGCTGGTTCAGGGGGGGTGATGGGCCAACCTGCGTTCGTCTATTCCACGTTGGATGTACCGGGGGCCACGATCACGGAGCCCCATGGCATCAGCAACTCCGGACAGGTCGTCGGAGCGTTCACGACTTCCGCCTTGCCCCCTCTAGTGGAGCACGGTTTCCTTTATAGCGGCGGCAGCTACACGACCATCGATGTGCCCGGCGCCTCGAGCACATGGGGATACGGCATTAATGGCGCCGGTCAGGTCGTGGGCGCGTTTCAAGATTTCGGACTCCACGGGTTTCTGCGCAGTGGCGGTGTCTACACAACGCTTGATGGCCCGCCGGGCTCGGTTCTGACAGAAGCCCATGGAATCAACAGCTCGGGTCAAATCGTTGGCTTCTATGAGGGGTCCAGCGGCAACAACGGGTTCCTTCTGAGTGGCGGCAGTCTCACGACGCTGAAAGTGCCGAGCGCCGGGATGACAGGTACGCAAGCTTATGGCATCAATGATGCCGGACAGGTCGTGGGAGGCTATTACGATGCGAGCCCGCGTGGGGTCGGGCACGGTTTCCTTTATAGCGGTGGCAGCTATACCACGCTCGACGTGCCGGGCGCAGCCTTCACCCGAGCCCTTGGGATCAGCAACACGGGAGTGATCGTCGGCGCGTACGAGCTGACAACTGGCTCCGATGACCATGCCTTCCTGTACAGCGACGGCAACTATCTGACATTCGATGTCCCGGGCGCGATCCTCACCGAAGCCTATGGCATCAACGACGCCGGACAGATCGTAGGGTTGTATTCGGGTAGAGATGGAGCACATGGCTTCCTCGCCACCCCGACTCCGGAACCGTCAACTCTCGTGCTTCTCGTCGTCGGCGCGTTGAGCATGATCGGCTATCGGTGGAGATGGCGTGGGCCTGGGCGCGTCGCATCAAACGGGCTGGACGGCGCTGGTGGCTTCGCTCATCGATGAGTGGCGAAAATAGCGTCCGGGCCCTGCTCGAGTCGGATGCGCGTTCCGAGCTGTCGGAGTCGGACGCCGAGGAGGATGAGGACCACAGCCCAGGTCGCTCCAAACTCTAGCGGCGCCCATTGCAGGTCGGCGGCCATCACGAAGGCAAGGCCAAGGAACGTTAGTCCGATCAATGCACAGTATCCCCAAAAGTTTACCGCCAGGGCAATGAAGGCCAGGCCGCCCAGGACTGCCAATCCCTGGTAGAACTTCAGCTCCACGCCCGCGTCATAAAATCCATAGGCAACACGGCCACTCAGCCCGAGAGCAAAGCAGGCCAGAAGATAGCCACCCCAGACGGCCCACAGTTGCCGTTCCGCCGCTCCTTGGGGCCGCCAGCGCCACCCGCGGTAGTACCCCATCAGGAGCAGGAATCCCCCTGCCCGACCCATCTGTCCGAAGATGAGGAGAGGCGCCGGCCAGGGCTTTAGGATAACCAGCGTAATCCAGATTTCCGGAAGGAACATAACCGGCGCGAGCCAAAGCAGCAGTGAGCCGTAAATCGCAAATTGGGCTTGCAGCTGGACGCGGTCCAGGGCACCAACGAGTTGATCGATGAGCCCCGACTGGAGTGCGGTAACGGGCTCGCCCTCCCGGAATCGGGCAAGATCTTCAGCCAATGCGGCTGCGCTGGGATAGCGCTTTTGTGGATGCTTCTCCAGACACTTTAAGCAAATTGCTTCCAGCTCGCGCGGAGATGTTGGGTTCAGTTCTCGGGGGGGCACCGGTTCTTCCGCAACTACCTGCATGATGGTGTCCAGCGCCGTCGCCGCCTGAAAGGGAGGCCGGCCCGTCAGGCACTCATAAAGAATCGCACCCAGCGCGTAGATATCGGTGGCCGGTCCGATTTCCCGTGTTCGGCCTCCGGCCTGTTCGGGAGCCATGTAACTCGGCGTGCCCATTACCGCGCCGCTGGCCGTCTGGCCAACTTCGTTGAGTTTTCTCGCCAGGCCGAAATCGGTGATCTTGGGCATCCCATCGGATGCGAGCAAGACATTTGCAGGCTTCAGGTCCCGATGGACGATCCCCGCCTGGTGCGCCACGTGCACGGCCTGCGCCAGCGTCTCCACAAGCTTGGCTGCATCGGTCGGGGGTAAGGGCGTCTGCTCCAGACTGCTGGCCAAGCTGCCGCCCGCGCATAGCTCCAAGGAGAAAAACGGCAGCCCATTCTGCTCCCCAATTTCGTAAATGTGCACCACGTGAGGATGCTGTAGACGCGCCACCACCTCCGCCTCGGTGCGGAAGCGGGCCAGATCCTGGGCGGTTGCATGGCCGCCCGCCAAGATCATTTTCAGGGCAACAATCCGGTTCAGGCTGACCTGTCGAGCCCGATACACCACGCCCATGCCGCCCCTGCCCAGCTCGCCCAGGATCTCGTAACCGGGGATGCAGGGCCAGGCAATACTGGCCGGCTCTCGGATAGCTTGCTCAGCGATGGGGCCGCCGGCTTCCTCTGCGGAGGGAGGGAGCGTCGAGGCATTGGCCTGGGTATCGGGCGCAGCAACGGGCATCGAGGTTGCGTGGCAGGCTGCCTCCGGTGGCAATTCCATCCGGGGAGAGGGCGGACAGGTTGCGGGAATTTCGCCGGGAAACGATTCAGGCATGCGGCACCCCTCGCTCGCTTCGCAGGATGAGCATCGCACCGGCAATTTGGTCGCTGGAGGCGACTATCCGCTCGTCTTGCTTTGCCGAAGCTGGTTGCTTTGGTAAGCTTCTACCAGCCGTTCCAGGAGCGCAATGTCGGCGCAGATCTCCGTGCCGTGCTCCGTATCCGCTACTCGGCGGAGCGGATCCCATTGCCGCACGACTTCGATTTTCGGAATGATGTCCACGCCATCCCGCACCGCGGCTTCGACGGACTCGAAGTGGTGATGCCGTGCCAGCAACGTCCGGTCCGGCTCGAGGACCAGTGTGAAGCCGTGGTCGCCGTACGCCGCGGAAAACGCTCCATCGATGGTGATCGCTTTGCCGCTGCGTTTGAGCGGCGGCTCGCCTTTTTCAATCTTCACCGGCACATGGCCATTGACAATGATTCCTTCCTTCGGATCCACGCCGAATTCTGCCAGCACGCGCTCGCAAAACTGCGGGTCGTGAAGCAAGTGGAAGTAGGGATTCTTGGTTTCGACGTGGGTAGCCGGGTCGTCCACCAGATCGTTTTCCAGCGTCGCGATCCGGTCCTTTCCGAAGAGCGGCGATAACGGGCCGCACCAGAGATACCACATCAGATCCCGTTCCTTATCGGTCGGCCGCTCAAGGGAGCGAACCACCACCCGTTCGATGGCATCGAAGAGTGCCCGGCCGCGCCACGGCTTGCCGTCAATGGGCAACGGCAAGAACGCGCCGTGCTCATCGACGGCGATGCAGCCGTGGAAGATCAAGTGGCGATCGCGGCACAGGTACATCGAGCCGCGGCCGACGAGGAAACGCATGTGCTCCCAAAGTTTTTGGCTAGCGAGGAAGGACTGCCGGGTTCGGTCCATGCAGGCACGCTCCTCCACCGAAAGCTGGTAGGGATGGGCGGGATCGATGGTCGGAAAATGCGTATCCCGAAGCGGCCGGGGCTGACCGTCGATCTCGATCGTACCGGCCCGCCGATCGATGCGGTGGAGAAGACGGCGGTGGGCCAGATTGAATTCCGGATTGCGCTCGATGGTTTGGCCTTCGAGCTTGAATTGCATCACGGCCGCAGCCTTTTGCATCCGGGCCATCTGGACCGTCTCGCGCAGTCCGCTCCCTTTGGGTATATAGCAGCTAGCCGGGTCATCGGCATACACCGCGCGCACCAGGTGTTCGAGAGGCTGCAAGGTGATCCCGTAGCCTTCCTCGAGCTGCGACAGCCGGCGATAACGGCACGAAATGCGGAGCACATGGGCAATCAAAGCTTCCTGTCCCAAGCAGGCACCCAGCCACGCGGCGTCATGGTTTCCCCAGGTGATGGTGACGTTGGGCTGTCGCTGTACATAATCGAATACCCGGTCGCCGCGTGGGCCACGGTCCCAGAAGTCGCCGGCGATGATCAGCTCGTCGATGGCCAGGTTACGCACCACGCGCACCGTCAAGCGGATCAATTCCAGGACATGCTCTTGGCTAACCAGCGCAGTCAGCAGGGCTTCACTGTAGGGGTGGTTTCCAGCCCGCTCGGCAAGGAACTCCTGAAACAACGCGCCGTACTCGGCGGGGAACACACGGAGCACGCGGCGCAGGGTTGACTGGCCGGCCAGAGTACGGATGATCGTAAACAGGTTCCGCAAGGTGCGTTCTGCAAAGGCGCGCTTCCGGCCGGCGTCGCGCAGCTCCGGTTCCAGATATTCGAGCAGTTCCTTGGGGTAGAACAGGAGCGTGAGAAACTGGCGCAGCTCGGCCGGCGGAAGCTGGCCGGCGAACAGCCGTTCCACCAGCGGCCGCAGCGTGCCGGAGGCGTTGTTGATGACATGCCGCAGCTTGGCGTACTCTCCGTGGACATCACTGATGATGTGCACAGTCCCTTTGGGAAGTTTCAACTCCGCGCGGAGCCGGGCGATTTCCGCCAGGGCGGCGTCGATATTCGAAAACGAACGGCTGACGGTTCTGAGGGCGGCAAGCTCGGGTTCGGAGAATCGGGACGGGGGATGATCTGCGGTGACCATAGCAGGGTTCTCAGCCTGGGTTATGCCGGGGCCATTCAATTACAAAGGCAAGTAAACGATCCTGTCCTGCCATTCTTCAGCCTGGGAGGCAGCCCAGATCCATACGAGGCTTTCCGCAATGATCCGGGTAGGACGATCTTGCGGTACCGACTAAAGTCCATTCACAAATACTGCCGAATCGGAAGCACCGGAAAGCCCCAAATCCTGGACCCGCGCAAATGGAAGGGCAGGCTCCAAGCGATGGGTCGCCAGGACCAGAGCACTTCGCATTCTAGCCGGCCGAGTCTGAGGAAGAAAGAGGGCTCAACTTCGACACCGCGGGTCGCATTTGCTGGCCTTGCCAGCCAGCCACCCCACCGATTGCTAAAACATGCTCATGCTTCCGATCCTGTGGATGGCGAACCGCAAGACGGGCACCCTGTTGTGGAGGAGCGTCCATGAAGATTGAAGTCTTGAACGATGCCGAGTCGGTGGCACGCCAAGCCGCCGTGGTTGTCGCCGCGGAGGCACGGGCCGCCGTCGCCGAACGAGGCCGGTTCATCCTGGCGGTCAGCGGCGGCCAAACGCCGTGGCAGATGCTGCGCGCGCTGGCGAAGGAAACCGTTCCCTGGGAGGGAGTGCACGTCGTGCAGGTCGATGAGCGGGTGGCTCCAGCGGGCGACCCTGACCGAAACCTTACCCATCTGCGCGAAAGCTTGCTGACGCACGCTCCGGTACGTCCCGAACAAATCCACGCCATGCCCGTAGAAGAACGAGACCTGGAGGCCGCGGCTCGGAGCTATGCCGAAACACTTCGCCAGATCGCCGGTTCTCCTCCCGTACTTGACCTTACTCACCTGGGCCTTGGCCCGGATGGACACACGGCTTCCCTGGTGCCCGGTGATGCGGTCCTCGAGGTGACCAACACGGATGTTGCCCTGTGCGACGTTTACCAGGGACGGCGTCGGATGACCTTGACGTACCCCATCCTGAACCGATCACGCCATATCCTCTGGTTGGTGACCGGGGACTCGAAAGCGGACATGCTCGTCCGGCTGCGTCAGGGAGATCCGTCCATCCCGGGTGGACGGGTCCGCTCGGACCAAGCCACGGTCTTGGCCGACCGCGCCGCCGCAAAGCAGCTGGGACCTACGGCTGGCTCCTGACCGGCCGACCGAGTCCGGCATGGCAGCTCAAAAGAAATAGGGCTGGTCGAATTGGCCGATCTCCAGTCCGGGGATGCCCAGGGCCTCTAGCTCGCCGACCACCTGGTTCAGGTAGCGCGCCTTGATATGCACGGCAATGATGGCGGCTGGCTTCTGGAGTTTCTGGACTTCACGGGCGAACATGGCTGGCGTGAGGTGTTTGGAGACCTCGGCTAACCAGGTCAAGGAATTGGGAAACGTCGCTTCCAGGAAAACCGCTTTGAGATTCGGCGTTGCATTGGCGTGTTGCCAAATCTCGTCGGTGGGGCCGGTATCGGAAACCACAACCACAGCGGCATCGTTGTTCTCGATGATGAAACCGAGCGTCGGCACGACGTGATTCACTGGGACAGGAGTGATGCGGAGGTTCTCCAGTTCGATTACCTTGCGCGGCTCCAGAGTTACCAGCTTCAAGAACGGCGCGTCCTTGGTAGAAAGCGCAATCAGGTTCGGCCAAACTCGGTCGTTGAAAACATCGGCTTGCAAGCAATCGAGGACGGCCTTGCTGCCGTAGATCGTCACGCAATCACGCCGTCCTTCATAGGCATTTTCCACAAAGATGGGGAGAGCGCCGATGTGGTCAATGTGCGTGTGGGAAACCAGAACGTGTTGAACCTTCGTTTGTTCTTGAGCGGTCCCGAACAGGCCCAGGCAGCCGGCGTCCACCGCCAGGATATCATTGACCAAGATGGAAGTGAGGAACTGGGGGCCGTGGTGGTTGCCTCCGGAAACAGAAGATGGGACCAGGGTTAGCTTCACGTTTCTTCTCCCCGTGGCCACCCTTACGGTAAACGGACACTGCGATTGCGTCAACGGCGAAATGACCATTTCTTGACAGCGGCCGACGACAGGCATGCAAAATACGGCAAAGGCGTCCGCTTCGCTGCGGTCGTAAGTGCCGTGGTAGCAGAATTCGTTTGCAGTTTCTACAAGTCGGACATATCTTCAATCGTAATCTCCGTAGCTTGATTGCCTTCTTGGCCGCAGGGAGACCTCTGGTGAGTGAGTCCCAACCTGCTGAAGACATCCCCTTCCAGGCCCGCGCCCCGGCAGCTAGCCAGAACCGCGATCTGTTTCGAGTCCTGGAAGTCTCTCGCCAGCTCGCGGCCACGCCAGACTTGCAGACACTCCTGGAGATCGTCGAGAAATCTTCCTTGGAGGTCCTGGATTGCGAGCGGGCCAGTGTTTTTCTCCACGACCGCACCACCGACGAACTGTACAGCCGCGTGGCTACCGGTGGGCAGCAGGTGCGGTTTTCCACGCAGGCGGGCATCGCGGGGCAAGTCTTTCGCACCGGCGCCGTCATCAATGTTCCCGACGCCTATGCCGATCCGCGCTTCAACGCGGCGATCGATCGCCGAACCGGCTTCCGGACCCGCAACCTGCTGACGTGCCCGCTGTTTAGCTGGGATAACACCATCCTGGGCGTTCTCCAACTCCTCAACAAACGGGACGGTCCCTTTGAAGCCTGGCACGAAGCCCTCGCCAAGACATTGAGTGCCCAGGCTGGAGTCGCGGTGCAACGGCAGCTGTTGTTCGAGGAGATTGCGACCAAACGGCGGTATGAGTACAACCTGGCCATCGCGCGCAAGATTCAGCAGGGACTCCTGCCCAAACGGTCGCCGTCTCTGGAAGGCTTCGATATCGCCGGTTGGAGCCGGCCGGCGGATGAGACCGGTGGGGATTTCTTTGATTTTCAGGAGCTCTCCGCCGGCAACTTGGCCATCACCCTGGCCGATGTCGCCGACCATGGGATTGGGCCCGCGCTCCTGGCGGCTGAATGCCGGGCGCTGGTCCGGGCGAGCTGGTCTCACAGCGGAGAATTGGATCGCATCGTTTCCCTGGTCAACCAGCTCCTTGCGGCCGATGTACCGGATGGCGGTTTCGTGACCGCGTTTTTCGGCTTGCTACAGCGAACGGGCAATCGCCTGTGCTACATTTCCGCGGGCCAGGGACCGATTTTGCATTTTCAGGAGACGGACGGTACGGTCCGCGAGTTGGCAACTCAGGGAGTTCCGCTCGGGCTGGTGCCGGATTTTGGTTACGAAGTGCCGGTCGAGCTGACCCTGTCGCCGGGGGACTTGGTCGTGCTCCTGACGGATGGGTTCTACGAATGGTCGGACGCGGAAGGAAAGCAGTTCGGAACCGAGAAGATGCGCGAGTTGATTCGCTTGCAACACCACTTGCCTGCGGGAGACGTGATCCGAACCCTGCACGAAGCCGTGCTCGGTTTTGCGGGCGCGAGTCCGCAACGCGACGATCTCACGGCGGTGGTGATCAAGAAACTTTGAGGCGGCGCCTGCTGAAGATGGCCATTTTGATTTCGCGGCGGTTCGCGGAGCCCACGCGCTTCTGCCAACCACCGCTAAACGACGAGCCGAGGCGCGTGATTTCAGAAGCGTGGTTCTTGCAGCTTTTCGGTGCTTGCTGTTACGATAGGGCGCTGCAATCAGGCTCGCGCACAGGATTGTCGAGGATGCCCCTCATGATTGACCAGCAGACCCAGGTCATGGGAGTCGACCAGCGGACCCAGGCAAAAGAGGCCAGTTCCCAGCGAGCGCCCATGGTCGTGCCCGGCTACACGCTGGAGCGGATGCTGGATAAGGGCTCGTTCGGCGAAGTCTGGTTAGCACTCGACCACAATACCGGTGTCACCCGGGCGATCAAGTTCTACGCCCATCAAGGCGGGCTCGATCTGCCGCTGCTCTCGCGCGAAGTCGATAAGCTTCGTCTGCTTGCCAGCAATCGCTACGTCGTTCAACTCTACGAGGTCGGTTGGAAAGCAGATCCGCCCTACTACGTCATGGAGTACCTGAAAAACGGGTCCCTGGAGGACCGGTTAAGCGAGGTATCCATGCCCATGGCCGAAGCCGTCGAGCTTTTTCGGAAGATCGTCGAGGGAATGGCCCGCGCCCATGACAAAGGCATTCTGCACTGCGACCTCAAGCCGGCCAATATTCTCCTCGATGAAGACCTGAACCCGCGCCTGGCGGATTTTGGCCAGGCCCGGCTGTCGCATGAGAAAATGCCGGCGCTGGGAACGCTGTTTTACATGCCGCCCGAGCAAACGCGCCGCCAAGCGGTTCCCGATGTCCGCTGGGATGTGTATGCCCTGGGAGTGATCCTGTACCGGATGATCACGGGCTGCCTTCCCTATCACACCGAAGAAATGGCCCAGACGATCCAGCAGGGAGTCAGCGCGGAAGAGCGCATGGCCCGTTATCGCCGGTGCCTCCGCAAATCCTCTCCGCCACGCGCCCACCACAAGGTCCCTGGTGCCGACAAAGCCTTACGAACGATCATTGACCACTGCCTGGCCATGGACCCGAACCACCGGTATCCGAACGTTCGTGCCATTCTCAATGCCCTCGATAAGCGCGCCGAGCAGGCCGGTCGACGGCAGCGCTGGACGTTCGGGGCCATCCTGCCGGCTCTCTTGCTGGCCGGGCTGGCGTACATTGTCACGACCAGTTTCGCAAAGGCAGTGTCGGAGTCCCGGGAAGCGGTGATCGCCGGTGTCCAGAACGGCAACCGGTTCGCTGCCCAGTTCGTGGCCGAGGCGGTCGCCCGCCAGATCGACCAACGGCTGCGGATTCTGGAGAATGAAGCGTCGGACGATGAGTTCCGCACCTTGCTGCGGCAAGCCCGCGGCCGGCCGCTGGAGTCGCCGCCGCGGCAAGCACTACAGGAGCGCACCCGGCAGTTCTACAGCCGATATCGGCAGACGGCCGAGGCCTATTTCTGGTTTGTGGACGATGCCACGGGAGTAGAACTGGCCCTTAGCCCCATCGAGAGCGATTCGAAAACGTTGCCCACCATCGGCCGCAATTTTGCATTCCGTGATTATTTTCATGGTCTGGGGGGCGATCTGGACCCGACGAAGGGCGAACAACCCAAGCCGATCCGGCATTCCCATTTATCGCGGGTCTACCGCAGCGCGGCGACGAACACGCTGATGGTAGCGTTTTCGGTCCCGGTGTGGAGTCATGAGGACGAAGCGCTGCGGGAGCCGGACCCCTTGGGTGTTCTGGGCATGTCCGTTGAGCTGGGCTCGTTCAAGGTGGTTTCCCGTGAGGCAGTTTCCTGGCAAGGGATCTCCCAGACCCGAGAATGGGTCTTGGTGGATCTCGAAAAGAACCCGAATCTGAAAAACGCGACGGGGCTGATTTTGCAGCATCCCGGATTGAAGCCCCTCAGCGAGGCGGCAGGGGAAAGCCCGCCATACTTGTCCGAGCAGGATGTCCAACGCTTTCAACAGCTCCGCCACCATGCCGCCAACCGGGTGCACGTTCCCGACGCAGCGTGGTTGAATGACTATTACACCGATCCCGTTGGGGGAACAGAAAGTGGTCGATGGCTGGCTGCCTTTGAGCCCGTCTTCGTGAAGGGACGGACCAGGAAAGGAGAGGAGAGAATCAGGAATCCGGGCTGGGGCGCCCTGGTGCAGGCACGCTACGATGAAGCCGTGGATCCCGTCAACCAATTGGCCGGCGGTCTTCTCCGGCTCAAGTTGATGGCCGTGGTCTTGTTCATCGGCATTGTGCTGCTCTTTTGGGGCTGCATGCTCATGCTGGAAGCATCCTTCCGTGCGCGCCTGCTGGCATTCGTAGGGTTAAGGCCGCGGCTGCCAACGCTCGGTTCCGGCCGCACTCCCGATGCCTTGTCTCCCGCCGCGGTCGATTCCCACAATCCAGGCGGCAATTCTCCCCCCGTCCAGAGCACTGTGGTGGAAGGCGCCGCTTCGGCGCCGGGGAAGCACGCGGACAGGGACCATGCACGTCCGAGTTAATCCAGTGTAGCCGCACGATGGCCAAATTAATTGCGACAGGATTGGTTTCGGGCAAGAAATGGCAAAAGTCACTGCCGGAGAACCAGTGCCTGACCTTGGGCCGGGATGCCCAGCTGTGGGCCGTGCCCTGGGACGCATTCATCTCACGGCAGCACGCTGAGCTGATCTGGCGGGATGGCCGGCTCGAGGTGCGCCGATTGGCCAACGCCTGCAACCCGATCTTTTGCAATGGGGAGGAAGTAACGCAACTTCGCCTCAAGCCCGGCGAATCGTTTGTAATCGGCCAGACTCGTTTTACGCTGGCCAACGATCCCGATCAGCAGCCCGTGCTCGCCGAACGCAGCGTCAGCGCCCAGGAGTTGCAAAGCCTTCCCTTTCGGAATGCTTCGTACCGGCTTGATGTGTTGAGCCGACTCCCCGATGTCATCGCCGGCGCCAGCGATGAACGCGACCTGTCCGAGCGGGTCGTGAACATGCTCTTGGCCGGTATTCCGGCTGCCCAGGCCATCGCCCTGGTGGCCATCGAATCGCCTGCCCAGGAAGAAAGCATGGTGCGCGTTCTGCACAAGGAGAGCCGGCTCGTTCTGGGAGAGGACTTCCAACCGAGCGAGCGGCTCATCCGCGTGGCCGTTCGCCGGCAGGAGACGGTCTTGCACGTCTGGGGTCAGGACGCGGCACCGGCGGATTCGGGACTACTCGAGCTTACCCAGGCCGGCAACGAGGATTGGGCGTTTTGCACGCCGGTGCGCGGGGAGAGGCGCGGCAACTGGGCGATTTATGTAACCGGCCGTCTGACACAAGAGACCGCGGCCACCGTGCGTAGTCCTTGGGAAGACAACGCCTTGGGCGACGATTTCAAGTTTACCGAACTGGTGGCGGCGATCCTGGGGTCGCTGCGCCAGGTTCAGCGGCTCCAGCGCGACCAGGCCAGTCTGCGGCACTTCTTTTCGCCGGCCGTCATCCGCACCTTGAGCGATAACGACCCGGATGTGGTCCTGAAACCGCGCGAAGAGGAAGTGACCGTGCTCTTTTGCGATCTGCGGGGCTTCTCCAAGATCGCCGCCGAAGCGTCGGATTTGATGGGACTGCTGGAACGGATCAGCAAAGCGCTCAGCGTGATGACGCAGAATATCCTTGACCAGGGCGGCGTCGTGGGCGATTTTCATGGAGATGCGGCCATGGGATTCTGGGGTTGGCCGCTCACGCAGCCGGACGGCGTGAAGCGGGCCTGCATGGCTGCCCTGGGCATTCGCACGCAATTCGAAATCAACGCCCGGCGCCCCGACCATCCCCTGGCTGCCTTCCGGGCCGGCATTGGCATCGGTACCGGCCGGGCTGTTGCCGGCAAAATCGGCGCCATCGATCAGGTCAAGATCACGGTCTTCGGTCCGATCGTCAACCTCGCTTCCCGTCTGGAAGGGATGACCAAGATCTTTCGTGCTCCCATCCTGATGGATGAGAAGACCGCCCAGCTAGCAAAAGAGCAGGTGCCGCCCAGCCTGGCCCGCCAGCGGCGTTTGGCCAAGGCGCTTCCGTTGGGGCTGAAGGAGCCGCTGGTGATCAGTGAGCTGTTGCCCCCGCTGTTGGAGTATCCGCTCCTGACCGATGCCCATGTCGCCGACTACGAGGCTGCCGTGGATGCATTTATGGCCGGGGATTGGTGTAAGACGCTGGAGCTGTTCAATCGGGTGCCGGCGGAGGATCGGTGCAAGGATTACTTGATGATGTTTATCGCCGAGAATGACCGGACGCCGCCGCCGGGCTGGGATGGCGTGCTCGTGATGAAGAGCAAAACCTAGCCCGTCGGACTGCCGCCGTCGTCTTGCAACGCGGCAGCAACAGGGCTGTCAAGTGAAGTTAACAGGAGAGGATCGACCTGTTAACTTTTCGAAACACTCCTGCATCGAGGCAAGGTTTTTCCTCTCCTGTCCGATTCCCGTGCCGTGGGGCAAGCCGTTGGGGGAGAACAATATCCGCTTGACCTGGCAGTCTTACAGGAAGCGCGCCGGGAATGCGGCATCGGTTTTGCACCCTCCTTGCATCCGCAGTTGATGCTCGAACGGATTGTAGATCCTTCCCCATCGCCCGGGTGGAGGATGGCTCCGTGTGCGTTCCTTTTTGACAGTGCTCGGCGCCGCCGCGGCGTGGCTTGTCTCAAAGAGCGCCGACAGGGCCGTACTTGCGCACCACCAGAGCCCAGCGTCGGAGTTGGGCGCCTATTGCTGAGGGGCCGCTCGACTCGCAGCGGCCCCCTGACTCGCTCTCGCGTGAGGATGACATGAATCGCACAGCAGGATGGCTCGCGCTGGCTCTCATCGTGGCCACGGCGCCCGGAGCGGTCCGGGCCGACTTCATCTACGGCGGCCAGGCGTATGGTGCTTTCTCCCCGGGAGTTGTTGATCCGCCGATTGCGGCGACGGGAGCGCTCCCTGCCACAGGCGGCGTCCTTACTGCACACTTGCCCAACTTCAGTTTCATGGGAGTGGTCACCAGTGGTGCGCTCGATGCCCAGACCATGGGGGTCGGCGGCGTGGCGAGCTCGGATGCCTCTGTTGCGACGTTCCACGCAGACTTGCGCGCGATCGGCAT
>DATGIQ010000247.1:0-16385 GCA_035295665.1 Gemmataceae bacterium
TGCTGGACCCACTGACGCTCACCGTGGCCGTCAGCGTGACCGATTGGCCCGATACCGACGGATTGACCGCGGAGACCACCGTCGTTGCGCTGTTGGCCGTCACGTGGAAGACACGGATGCCCTCGACTTCGCTGAGCTGTCCCCCTTGAGCGATGACGGTTTGAACACCGGTAGCCGGATTGACGGAGTAGATCCGGCCGGGAGTGGATCCATAGCTGATCGCGCCGACATAGAGGGTGCCGTCCCGGCCAACGTCGATGCTGTCTGTGCCGCCACGATCCGAGCCGTTAAAGGAACTGACCAGGGACTGCACGCCGGATTGCGGGTTTACTCGGATTACGCTCCCGCCAAAGCCGCCGGTTCCCGTATTGATTACGACGAGATTGCCGTTGGCTTCCACGGACAAGTCGACCGGGTGATTGAAGAGCGAGCCCTGCGTACTGTTATTGCTACTAACGATTGTTTGCTGACCGGTGTTGAGATTGACGAGCCAGATCTTGCCGGGATCGGTGCCCTGGACATTCCCCGGCTCATCGGCCACGTAAATATTGTTGCCGGGAGCAGGGGCCATTCCGACCGGGACGATGAATCCGCCACTGCTGCCATCGGTGACGAGCGTCTGCTGGCCGGTGTTCGGGTCGATGCGGACGATGTTGTGCACCGTGCCGGAGGCGTCACCCTCGTCCGCGACATAGAGATAGCCATTCATGAAAACGAGGACGTTGGGGCCGTTGATGAACCCGCCTTTGGCCACCAGCCGCTGGGCGCCGCTGTTCGGATCAACCGCGAGGATGGCACCGGTCCCGAAAGCTTGGAGATCCGTGACATACAGCTGTTGGTTGGGGGCTTCGGCCGTGTACGTGGGCACGGTGAAGAGGTTGCCGGTCGAGACGGCGGCTTGGGACCCCGTGCCGGGAGCCACTCCGACGATGCCGTCCGGAAATCCGGATTGGCTTCCGCTGGCAAAGCCCTGAGAAGGAAAGGTGGCGACGAGAATGGTCCCATCCGCCAGCGCTGGGACCAGCCGGTCTTCCAATCGTTCGAGTAGCAGACGCCGTGGGGACCGATGCACAACTCTTGGAGTCACACGCCGTACGTGGCGCAAGGCAGAAAACCTCATCGTGGGGATCTCCCGTTCTTAGGACCCGATCACAACGATAGCGGCCAGTCTGGTGGAGGATGTCCCTATCAGCAATCCTTCACCGGCTCTATCCGTTCCATACCCACCGCTCGAAAAACAAGGGGATCGATGGGCGTGGAGATGCATGCATTTTCGTCGTCTGCGTTAAAAGACAGCGGGCGCGGTAGGGATGGACCGGGCGCCGGCCCGCGGTTGGAGTCACTCGGAAGCTAGAACTTCACGAGTTTCATCACTCTACGTAGCGACTGCCAAAATCTTTATCAGTCCGTTTCGACCCAAAGGCGCAGGAGGAATGTATTCGGGCCGATCCCATTCTCCTCAAGGTGGCCCTACCTTCGCGAGCCTCCCTGTACCTTATCCTGGCGTTCTCCCTGGATCGCGTGGGCGCGAAGTGCCTTACCCTGGGCAACCTCACTCTGGAAAACTATACTGGGCAAATTCAGTGCCAAGCGAAAAAATCACGACGCCCAATCGGACCGCGCCGGCGCGAAGTGGCCCCATGCCAAGCTTCGTCTACGCTCCATCGCCAGTTTTTAGCCGCCCTTATGCAATACTACGCTGCACAACGATTTAAGGCCCCGATCGCTCTGGGAAAAGATGGAGCCGAGCATGGCCCAAGGGTCGCGGAACGTCGGTTCGCTTGCTGACGATCTGCCCCGGCAGAGGCCGACCAGAAATCGGGTTCACTGGGAAATAGCATCCAATTTAGGACTCTACCTCAAGCCGGTGTAGCAGAATCGCGCACGCGGGTTGCAGGATGCAACAGTATTGTGCTGACTCCCTCTACGGCACGACAACCAGCGAGAGGTGGCGCGGTGGTGTTTCCGTGTGTGCAATGCACATTTGCTCCACCGCGCCATCCCCCTTCATAGCCAGCCACGTCCGGCCAGCCAGCGCTCGGCGTCCAGGGCCGCCATGCAGCCGGTTCCCGCAGCCGTTATGGCCTGGCGATAATAGCTGTCGGCGACATCACCCGCGGCAAAGACTCCTTCGACGCTAGTGTAGGTCCGCTGCGGCTTGGTCCAGCGTACATACCCGGCTTCGTCCAGCTCGACCTGTCCCTTCAAAAAGTCGGTATTCGGCGTATGCCCAATCGCCAGGAAAACGCCGCGGCAAGCAATCTCTTCCGTCTGCTTGTCCACCGTACTCCCCAGCCGGACACCGGTCACCCCGTCGGTGTCGTTGCCCAGGACTTCCAAAAGCACCCGGTTCCATTTCGGCGTGATCTTGGGATTGGTGAGGGCTCGCTGTTGCATGATCTTGCTGGCGCGGAGCTGGTCGCGTCGGTGGACCAGGTGAACCATGCTCGCGAACTTGCTCAGGTAGGTGCTCTCTTCCACGGCCGAGTCGCCCCCGCCAATCACGACCAGCGCCTGGTTGCGAAAGCGCGGCAGGGCGCCGTCGCACACCGCGCAGGCCGAGACCCCATTGTTTTTGAAGCGGTCTTCCGACGGCAAGCCAAGATAATTGGCCCGCGCCCCCGTGGCAATGATCACCGCCAGGGTTTCAGTTACCTGCCCTTCGAGAGAGAACAATTGGAACGGATGCCGCTGTAAATCGACACGCACAATGTCATCCGTGACAATCCGCGTACCGAAATTGATCGCCTGCTGGCGCATTAACTCCATCATCTCGGGACCGTTAATTCCCTTGCTGGGCTGAGGCTTGTTACTCTGCACCCAGTATGGTTGCCGCTCCTGCGGCAACGCCGTGCGGAGATAGGCGCGGGAATCGCCCTCGGGCAGACCCGGATAATTCTCTACCTCCGTGGTCAGCGCCAGCTGCCCCAGTGGCAAGGTCCCCTTGACCTGGTTCTCGGCAGTGATGGCTCCTTCCAAGACAAGCGGCTGCAAGTTGGCGCGGGCAGCGTAGATCGCCGCCGTCCAGCCAGCCGGCCCTGAACCAATGATGACGACTTTCTCTGGCATCGGAACTTCACTCCTTCTCACAGACAAGAGCTGGCGGGTGGCAAATTCGTGGCGGGAGAAGAAGCCCCCGCATTGTCTTGGTCGCTATTGCTTTCCGCTCCCGCCACGCGCCACCCGCCACCTTCTACCCACCATCCTCCCGCATACACGATGACTGCCCCCGCTGCAAACTCCAGCAGCATTTGCGTGAATTGCTGCTCATGGGCCCAAACGACGCTCCAACCGACCACAATTATCAGGAACGTGGCCAAGGTCATGGCCAGGCGTCCCCACAATCGGCTTTGCCGTGCCAGCACCACCGCGGCCGTACCGAAGACCGCGAAGGCACGCAACGGAATCAACCCGGCATAGCCGAAGGGCCAGGCTTCCTGGCTCACCTGTTCGATCTCCCGCGCCCGCAGCAGACCAAGCAGCACCAAGCCGATCCCTTCACTGGCCACGAGCGCCCAAACGACCGCTGCGCTCTCGCGCCAGGAGCGTCCACGATACCAGAACACCAAGAGCAGCAGCAGAGTAAGGACGACCACCGCCGAAAATCGGCCGGGAATGCTTCCTATGTGGGCCAAGGCGTCCAGGGCGGGCGTAGTGTGCATCTGCACCCAGTCGGCAATCCTGTGATCGACTGCCGGTGCGCGGTCGCCACGGGCCAGCCGTACCAGCACGGCAATGCAGAGGACTTCGAGCACCGCCGCCAGGATGCCGTGCCAGACCTGAGTATGAGCCATCCGATTCAAGAGCGCGGGCGAGAGCTTCCGCACATGCCGCAGCAGATAGGGCAAGCCGACAATGACGATCACGCAAGCCACAATGATCAGGCCGCCTCGCCCCAGCCATTTGTGCAGCAGTTCCCAACTGTGCCCGAAGAAATAGCCCAAGAGGCTCATGGCCGTCGCCCAGGCCAGGGCGCCGGCCGCGTTGGCCAGGAGAAAATGAGACCAGGCCATCCCCGCAGTGCCGGCCGCCAGGGCTCCGACGACACGCAATCCGGTGATGAAGCGGGCGAAGAAAACGGTCCAGATGCCGTACCGTTCGAAATAGCCCTCCGCCAGGTGAAGGGTTTTCGGAGTCAAGAAGAGGAAGCCTCGGCCCTGTTGAAGCCGGGGACGTGCCCAGCGATGTCCCAACCAGAAACCGAGGTTATCGCCCACAATGGCCGCGATCAAGGTGATCAGGATTACCCAAAGGATGTCGAAATGGGACCCTCCGGCCGGGCTGGCCAAAAAGCCCGACACCAGCACGGCCGTTTCACCCGGTACCGGAAGCCCCGCATTTTCCAGCAACACGCCGATAAACAGCGCAATGTAGCCGTACTGATCGGCAAGCGTTTCAAACGTTTCCATGAGACCGCCTCTCGGACGCGAACCAGCCGCGGCTGCGGCTCCTCGTTAATTTACGGCTTGGGCAAGCAGTTTGAAGCAGGGTCAGCACAGCGACTCGGTCTTGACGCGCTGGCCACAACACGAGAGGCTTGAAGAACGGGAGGCACGTGGCGGGTGGCGGGTGGCGGGGAAAACAATGGGCTCTGCCTCCCGCCGCCTGGTTTCTGGGGTGAATTATGTTGCGGTTGACCGATTTACGTGAGATCCTTCGCTACGTCCCTCGTTTTCGGGACAAGGTGTTCGTGATTGCCATGGATGGAGCCATTGTGGAGGACGAGAATTTTGGCAACCTCCTGCTCGATATTGCCCTGTTACGCAGCCTGCGCATTGCGGTGGCCTTGGTGCACGGGGCCGGCCATCAAATTCGGCGGCTAGCGCAACAGACCGATCGCGTTCCCTCCAACATCGACGGCACGGGAGTGACCGATGCGGTCACGCTTCAGCTGGCTCTCAGCGCGGCCAATCGGGTGACGCATGAGATCCTCGAAGGATTGTCGGCCAATGATTTGCGCGGCGCTTCCAGCAATGCCATCGTCGCCCATCCTGCCGGGATTCTCCAGGGCATCGATCACCAGTTCACCGGCCGGGTCGAGCGGGTCGACACCGGTCTGCTCCAGGCGTTGCTGGAAAACGACATCGTTCCGGTCATTCCTCCGCTTGGCTGCGATGGCGAAGGGCACACCTACCGTCTGAATTCGGATGCCGTGGCCGTTGAGGTGGCACGGGCCCTGCACGCGGTCAAGCTCATCTACTTGACGACCGGCGGCAGCGTTCATCGTGGCGGCGAACTGCTGCGCCAGCTCACGATTGAGGAGGCCGAGGGGATCCTCAAGAAACAACGGGAGGAAGTGAATCCGGCCGCGGTGTCGAAATTGGAGCAAGCGGTGCGGGCCGCCCGCAACGGCGTGCCGCGTGTCCACATCATCGACGGCCGGGTCGAGGAAGGACTCCTGGCCGAGGTCTTTTCCAACGAAGGAATCGGCACCCTCGTCCACGCCAACGAATACCAGGCGGTCCGCCGGGCTCAAAAACGAGACATCCGCAAGATCTACGCGTTGATCCAGTCCGGGATCGAGAACGATGAGCTGCTACCGCGCACGCGGGCCGACATCGAAAACCAGGTGAACGATTTTTACGTTTTCGAGGTGGATCGAAACCCGGTGGCGTGTGTGGCGGTGCATTTCTATACGGACGAACACAAAGCGGAAATGGCGTGTGTCTGTGTCGATCCGACATATGAGAATCAGGGGATTGGCGCCAAGCTCATGCAGTACGTCGAAACCCAGGCCCGTGCCGCCGGCGCCCGCGAGTTGTTCTGTCTTTCCACGCAGGCGGTCAACTATTTTGTACAAAAAGGGGGCTTTCGGCTGGGCACGCCAGTCGAACTCCCACCCGCCCGCCGGCACCGCTACGAACAGAGCGGACGGCACTCGCAGGTGCTGGTCAAAACGCTGTGAATCAGTCATTTCATCCTGGCCCACGACAAGCCCGCCCCAGCGACGCACCAATCTCCTTTCGGCCTTCCTCCACGCTCCGGCTCATGCTGTCGGTTAAGCGGCGGTTTGCAGAACCGCGCGGTTGTGTGCCCCACGCGGTTCTGCAAACCGCCGCGAACCGAATACGGGCACCTTCAGCCGGACCGTATATCAGAAAACCCCCCTCGGTCTTCTTTGCAAGAAATAACTGGATCAAAAAGCTGCGCCCTGACCAATATAGATAGAGAAACGATAGCCACGACGATAGGAGTCTTTTACATGACGGCCTGTCAACTTTCCGGGGTCATGCAGCATGTTCGTAGCATCCTGCTTCAGCAGCAGGTCAAAGGGATGACCGATGGCCGGTTGCTGGAGCTCTTCCTGAATCATGGAGATGAGGCGGCCTTTGAGGCCCTGGTGCGGAGGCACGGCCCGATGGTACTTGCTGTCTGCCGCCGGGTACTGCACAACATTCATGATTCGGAAGATGCATTTCAGGCAACGTTCCTCGTTCTCGCTCGCAAGGCTGCATCGATCCGGCCCAGGGAAATGGTGGGCAATTGGCTCTACGGTGTGGCTTACCGTACCGCACTGGGGGCGAAGCGGGCCATCCGCAAGCGCCGGGCAAAGGAACAGCGAGCAAGCGAAATGCCCAGGAGAGAAACGGCAAACAACATCGGGGCAGAACTCCGACCTTTGCTGGATCAGGAGCTGGAACGGCTGCCGGACAAGTACCGGGCAGTCCTGGTCTTGTGTGATCTGGAGGGAAAAACCCGCAAAGAAGTGGCTCACCAGCTCCGCCTGCCCGAGGGAACCGTTTCCAGTCGGTTAGCGAGAGCCCGGGAGAGGTTGGCAAAGCGACTCACTCGCCAGGGCTTGGCGCTATCGAGTGGATCCTTGGCCGTGGTCCTTTCGGGCGATGCGGCATCCGCCTGTGTGCCGGCCTCGCTCGTAGCTGCCACGATCAAGGCGGCCAGCCTGTTCGCAACGGGGAATGCGGCGACTACGAGTGCCATTTCGGCCAAAGTGATCGCCTTGACCGAGGCGATGATGAAAACCCTGCTGCTGGGCAAACTCAAGATCATCTCGGCAGTCCTACTCCTGCTCGGGATTGTGGCAACGACGGCGGGACTCGCAGGCTTCCAGGTGCTCCCTGCACAGCCCCAAAGTGCGAAACCGCCACACCCGGAGAAGCTGCAGGACGACCGTTCCGGCGTAGGGAAGGCGGATCGTGAACTGCTCCAGCAAATCGACCGCAAGATTGCCAAGGAGCCGGACTACAAGTCAAAGCCCAAATACTGTCTGCTTGTCTTCGGGCCAGAGGCGAAGACGCGTGTTTGGCTGGTGCAGGACGGGGACACGTTATACGTCGATCGCAACGGGAACGGCGACCTGACCGAGGCCGGCGAAAAAGTCACCGCCGAGAAGGGCGATGGGACCGATGAAGGTGAATACGTATTTTTGCTTGGCGATATCCGGAACGGCCCGCTGGTGCACAAGGCATTCGCCCAGGTTAGGAAACTGGACTTCCTGGCCAGCCAGGACAAGCGCGTGAAGACCATGCTGGCCAAGAACTCCAAGGCGATAGGGTACACCCTATTGGTCGAAATGGAGATGCCTGGATGGAAGGGCACAGGTCTCGGAGGGCGGGTCCGGCAGACTGCAGCGTTCCTGGACGTCAACGGAGTCCTCCAGTTCGCCGATAGGCCGCAGGATGCGCCTATCATCCACTTCGGTGGACCGTGGCAACTAACGCTATTCACCCCGCCCGAGCTTACGATCGGCCGTGGGAGGGATATGGTTCTAGGCGTCGGCACGCCCGGTCTGGGAGCAGGCACCACAGCATTCATCGATTACGGCGGTGTCGTCCCCGAGAGGGCTTATCCGATGGTCGAAGTCACCTATCCGCCGAAAAAGCCGGGCGAACCTCCGGTCGTGGAACGATACGAGCTGAAACGGCGGTGCTGAGGGAACAACCTCGATGGCCCGGTTCGGGTCCCGGAGACGGCTGGTGTCGGGATGGCCCAAGTCACCATTGCCTTCAATGCCTGGCAAGCAGGTAACGTCGCCCCATCACGCCACGAAGTCCCTATCGTTGCACCCAAGTCAATCATCAAACTCGAGCCGGTATCGAGTCGGTTGAAGGGAGAGCTAATCCACCCGAACCGGACAGGTACGCTTTGGGACATCGACTTTTCGCCGGACGGTAAGCGTCTCGTTGCCAGTGACTATCCCGGCGGAGTTGTCGTGGTGTGGGACGTCGCGACCGGCAAGGAACTGACGACCATCGAGGCGGGATACGGCTACCGCTCCGGTGGGGTGTGCGTAGTCTCTCCCGACTGGCAGACCCTATTCATCCCACGCGGAAAACGCAAAGCGGTGGCCGTGGAACAGGGCGGCAAGCGGCAGCGGCGCTGGGAGATGGACGGCGACGTGCGCGCTTTCGATTTGGCTACGGGGCAACTGCGAAGAACATACAAGCACGAGCCGCCGCGCAACATCCTCCGTATGCGGCTTTCCCCGGATGGGAGTCGCTTCCTTACGTTTGAGGAACTGCCTGGAACGTCTGAACTTGGTCCTCGACAAGCCGTGAGCTTGTGGGATGTTCAGACCGACCAGTACCGTTCGCTGCCGGCTAACCCGCAAGCGGTAAGCTTTTCCCCAGACGGCCGGACCCTCGCGTTCGCCGCCGCGGACGAAAACGACTCGATCTATGCACTGAAGCTGCTCGAGCTGGCCACCGGCCAAGAAAAACTCTCGATCCCGATCAAGGACAAATACCGTTCCTCGCCGTACGGCGCAGGAGCAGTGCGTTTTTCCCCAGATGGACGGACCCTGGGCTTAGCCACCATCGATCAAGACGGCTATACCCATGCCCTGAAGCTATTCGCCCTGGCCACCGGCCGAGAAAAACTCTCGATCCCGATCAAGGACAAGAATGTCTGGTGTGCTTTCCCGACCTTTTCATCGGAAGGCCGAGTTCTGGTCGGGGATTACCAGGTAATTGAGCGCTCCACGAGACCGAGAAAGTCGCGAACCTGGCTCAAATGGTGGGATGCAGAGACGGGTGCGGAGCTCGGGTCGTTTGCCCCCGAGGACCAGAACAACGGCTTCTTTTCCTCTTTCTCTCCAGACGGCCATACGCTTGCCTCCCTTGACTGGAGAGGAGAGAAGACGAAGTTGTACCTCTTCCATGGCCAAGACCACCAGCCGGCCAAGACACTCGTCTTAGCACTGAAGGAAAAGGGAGAACAAACGATTCCACCCGGCCTGCTCTTTAGCCCCGACGGCAAGTGGCTGGTGGTTTACACCCAGTCCTTACCGGACACGCCCAATGATGAGGACCTGGATGTGCAGGACGTGCAGCAGCCACGGATCCACCTAATTGACGTACCGGCCGGAGAGGTTCGGGAAACCCTCGTCGCGCCGCAGGGTTTTGGCCGATCCCTACGCTTCAGCCCCGACGGCAAGACGTTGGCTACGTGCGGGTACGGTCGCGTTCTCCTGTGGGATTTGGCGCGGTTGCCGGGTGCGGCCGGTCCTGCACGTTAACCGACTTTTCGATAGGGCCTTGCCGCCGGTTGGCTGTCCGTCGCACCGCCGAGCGACCGGTAGACCCGCAACGTATCCGCCGCACAGCGATCCCACGTGTACGGTCGGGCAATCGCGGTCGCGCCGCTGCGCAACGATTGCCACCAATCGTCATCTTCAACCATGCGCAGCATGGCGGCGCGCCAGCCATCCTGGTCCTGGGGATCAATGAGATGGGCTCGGCTGCCGACGGTCTCCACCAGGGCCCCGGCCGTCGAAGCCAGGACTGCTCCGCCGCAAGCCATCATCTCCAGCGGTGGCAGACCAAACCCCTCGTACAGCGAGGGATAGACGAGCGCCCGTGCGCCATTGTAAATCGCCGCCAGGTGCTTCTCCGCCACGTAGCCACGGTGCAGAACACCGCAATCCCGCGCCTCTCGATGCAGATACTCGGCGACGGCCAACGTGTTCCAGCCCCAGTTGCCGACCAACAAGAGCGGCCACTGAGCGCGTAAGCGTTTCGGCAGGGCACAATAGGCCCGCAGCAGGAGCAAGATATTTTTGCGTGGCTCAATCGTGCCCAGGTAGAGGAGATAGCGGGGCGGCAAGCCCAGGTCTCGCAATACCTGTGCCGTCTGGTCCGCGGGGAGCGGCCCAAGTCCGGGTCGGATGCCCATGTACGTGCGCGTGATCCGTTCAGGCGGAATGCCCAGGTCGCGAATCATCTCCTGGCGGCCAAACTCCGAGATGGCCAAGAAGTGCACACAACGCGCCAGACCACGGTGAAAATGAGCCTCGAAATAGGCGGCACGGTCCGCGGGATGCCATTCCGGGTGCAGGAGCACGGACAGGTCATGCAGCGTGGCAATCGTCGGGCGCTCAGACGGCAAGGGAATGAAATTCGGCTCGTGGTAAAGATCGTAGGCGCGCAGAGCACACACCAGCCGAAAATGCTGTGCCATCAGGCTACGGCCGAATTGCCGTAACGTGCCGAGGATTTTGCTCCGCAAGGAACGGGACCGCGGCGGCGAAGGTCCGGGACGAGATTGATCGGTCGGAACGCCTTCCAGGTAAGGACGTGCCCGGCCACAGAAGTCGCGGGCCGATCGGATCCATCCTTCGGGGAATCCGTCGATGCGATCCTGGCCGGCTTGCTCGCGCAGACAGCGGAGGAGCTGAACGGTGTAATGCCCGATGCCGGTCTTTAGCCCCAACGCTGCCAGCTGATTGACAACGACGCGCATGGCGTTGTTACTTCCCAACCATGGAACAAGCCCACACGCCTGATGCGCCGACGAAGGGTGCCGCGGTCCTCCGTGCGCGCTTCAGGCCAGTAGGTGGCATGGTCATCGAGAACGACTAAGGCAAGGTGCAAAGCAAGAACTCCAGCTCCGGCTCCGGCCGGCACCAGGTTCGCGCCATCGCCGCAGGCAGCACCCATACTTGGCCCCGTTGCGCCTCTTCCGTTTCGCCGGGGATGTCCCAGTGCCCCACTCCTTCCAGGATGATCCAGACCTGCAAACTGGCTTCCCCGCCACAGGCAAACGGCGCCGTTTCGCGCACATGTTCCAGGTGAAAAAACGGACATTGCACCAAGCGCTCGTGCAGCGGACCTCGGGGACTTCCTTCCGCGACGGCCGCGGCCAGCGGATTGGTTCGAATCGGTTCGACCGGTCCGCGCTCCCAGTCGATGCACGCCAAGGCTTCCTCGATGTGCAATGGCCGTGATTTGCCCTGGGCGTCCCGGCGATTCCAATCGAACAGACGGAAGGTCGCATCGCTGGTCTGCTGCACTTCAGCCATCAGCACCCCGCCGCCAACCGCGTGGACAGTTCCGGCCGGCAAGAAGATGCAGTCCCCGGCTCGCGGCTCAAAATGGTGGAGACATTTCGCCACGGTCCCCGCCCGAAGAGCGGCCCGAAGCCTCGGTTTGTCGATCCCCGGGAGTAATCCGGCGTATATCCGGCTCCCGGCGTCCGCGGCCAACACGAACCATGCTTCCGTTTTCCCTTCCTCGCCGGGCCAGAGGCGCTCGACAATTTCCTCATCGGGATGCACCTGGACCGAAAGCCAATCGTGGGCATCGAGAAACTTGACAAGCCAGGGAAAGACGCCATGCTCGGCCGCGGCATCGCCCAAGAGGTCTTTGCGCTGCTGCTCCATCAGCAGATGCAGGTTGTGGCCCGCCAAGGGCCCGGCGGTGACCACGCTCCGGTGCAGCGGATGATCGCTGATCTCCCACGATTCGCCATAAGCCTCGCGGGTCGGCAGCGGCTTGCCCAGCACCTCGCCCAGGCGGCGACCCCCCCAGACCATCGGGCGCAAAAACGGTTCGAAGCGGAATGGAGCGTCCATCGATGTTGGATTCTTGATTTTTGATTTTTGACTGGAAACGCTTTGCGCCACCATCACTCTGTCCTTTCTATTCTATCTGATCAAAAATCAAAAATATTCTTACGCGGCCTGGCTTTGGCCGGCATGGACGGAGTTGGTATACGCATCGATAATTTCCTCCGTGGGTCCCACCTGGCGCACGCGGCCATGATCCATCCACACGGCACGATCGCAGAGCTGGGTCAAGTTGACGAGATCGTGACTGACCAGGACGATCAGCTTGGCCTTGGCAATCATTTCCCGCATCCGCTGCCGTGCCTTTTCTTGAAAGGCCATGTCACCGACACTCAGCACTTCGTCCACGAGCAGGATTTCCGGCTCGATGGCGGTGGCGATCGAAAACGCCAGGCGGACCAGCATGCCCGCGGAATAATAGCGAACCGGCATGTCCAGGAAATTGCCGAGTTCCGTGAAGTCGGCAATCGGCTGCATCTTGGCACGGATCGTCTGCGGTGTCTCGCCCTGGAGATAGCCCCGGTAGGCCATATTTTCCCAGCCGGTTGCGTCCAGCTCGAAACCCAAGGCAATGTCGAAGAGCGAGCTAATTCGTCCCTCGACAATGCGCCGGCCGTGGCTGGGGGGATAGATGCCGGCCAGCACCTTCAGGAGCGTGCTCTTGCCGGCCCCGTTGTGGCCGACAATGCCGATGCGCTCCCCTTCGTGAAATTGCAAGCACACTTCTTGCAGAGCCTGAACCTCGATCATTGGATTCACCGACCGGCGAAACATCTGCCGGACCAGGAACTCTTTGAGCGTAATGCGGCCGCGCTGCCGCACCCGAAACGTCAGGCTAACCTTGTCCAATTCGATCCGTGCCATATCGATTCGTCCCCAGTTCAATCATGAGCTTGCCGGTGGGATGACTGCGATCCAGGCTGACGATGGTTTACAGGTGGAAAATGAGCCGCTGTTGCAGACGCGCCAACGTCCATCCCGCCGTCAACGCTGTCACGACAACCGTTGCGATGGCGACCGCATAGGTATGGGCTGTCGGGATTTGCCCAGCGAGGATCGGTTGGCGGACGAGCTCCAGCAGAGAGACCAGAGGATTGAGGTGGACGAGCCAGCCCAGGTTTCTCCTTTGCAGCATCTCGACTTCGTAGATGATCGGGGTTGCATAGAACAGCATCTGGAAGCCGACCTCCGTCAGATGCTGCGTATCCTGGAAGTAAACGTTGGCGACCCCAGCAAGGACGGCCAAGGACCACGCAAAAATAAACAGCAAGAAGATGGTCGGCACCAGGCTCACCAATGCCGAGACATTCGCAAAGCCATTGAAATACCAGGACAGCATCAGTACGACCAACAAGGCCAACAGGAAATGAACGGTTCCTCCCAGGGCGGTGCGCAGCGGATAAATGGCGAGCGGTGCCGGGTACTGCCGGATATACGATTCCCCGATGAAGTAGCAGTGACAGCCATGTGACACCACGGTCAAGATGTAGTTCCAGGTTGCCAGACCGGCCAATACGAATGGTGCGTAAACACGGATCTCTTGGTTGAACAGCTTGCAGAACACGGCCGTGAGGATGATCGTCATGCAAATGGGGTGGAGCAGCGACCAACCCATGCCGAGGACGGACCGGCGATAACGGGTTCGCAGATCATTCTTGACCAGAGACAGCCAAAAATAACGGCAACGCCAGATGGCGGCCACGTAACTTCCCATTCTATCACCTCCTGCGGCTGGGATCGCGCTTACGGTTCGCGAACTACGCACACAACGACAGCACCTTCCGGGCCATCGCCTCCCACGAAAACCGTTCATCCAGTTCGGGACGGTCCACGACCATCGGTCCCGAGGCGAGCAGCTCGCGGCAAGCCTCGTCGAGTGAGGCCGGGTCGCAAGGGTCAAAATAAAAAACGCCGGGGCCCGCAAACTCTTGCAGGGAGCTGTTGAGGCTACACAGCACCGGAGTCCCATGCCGGAGTGAGTCCAGCACCGGAAAGCCAAACCCTTCGTACAGGGACGGATAAATGGTAAACGCCGCTTGGCGGTAGAGCTGGCAAAGATCTCGATCCGGCACAAAACCCAAAAAGCGGATTTTGCGGCCGTGCGTTTCGCGCATTCGGCGGCCGGAGTTGTGGTTCACGAGCCAGCCGCGGGGGCCAACCCACCACAGCTCGGTGCGCTCATCCAGCACCGACGTGTTTAGGAACCAGTGGAACAGGAATGGTCCATTTTTGCGCGGCTCCAGCGTGGAGACGACCAAGACCACGTCTGATCTCCGCGCAACCCGCTCCGGCGCGGCATGCTCCCGTACACACAACGTGGGACCGGGATAGCACACGACGACCTTCTCCGGGGCGGCCCGGCACAACCAATCGGCGTCGGCCTTGGTCGAATGCGAGTTGGCCACAAGCCGATCACACAGGGCGGCGCTTTGCGTGAAGAGCCGGCCGAAGTGTTCGCAGGTTTCGGCGACGTGATAATGGGGCATCAGCACCGGCGTGAAATCATGAAGCAAGCAAAGCTCGCGCCGGAAATGCCGCTGGGCCGGCCGGAGCATCGTGTACAGCATGGCGCACCGCCCCGCCAGGCGTTCATCATGGCGGCGGGGGCGACGGTGGAAGAGCCGCCGCGTCCACTGCACCAGGTCCGGGTCCGCGGAGGGGAGCTGCGGGTTCGTGACCGCAATCTCCTGACCGCAGCGCAGGACCTTCGAAAGCCGCATGTTCCGGGCATGCTCGCCGCCGATTGTGTTCACCAGACGCAGAGCCGTCAGCGGAGCCAGGGCTTCGATGAGCCGGGCTGCGAACCGGCCGATCCCCGCGAGGTTTCGGCCCAGCATGGGGCTCACTTCCACGTAGAGCGGATCGCCGGTCTGGTAAGCGCTCGTTGGTATCATCGCCTTCTTCTGCGAACCTCCGTGCGAAACAGTGTCAGGCACACAAGGCCTTCACGGTCTGAGCCAGGGCTCCCCACGAGAAGCGTTCTCGCAGGTTCGAGGGTTCGATCACGAGCGGCTGCGCGGTCCGCAAGGCGCGGCATGCTTCGTCCAGCGTGGCCGGGTCGCACGGGTCGAAATAAAAGACGCCGGGGCCGGCCAACTCTTTCAGGGAGCTATGATAGCTGCACACGACGGGAGCGCCATGCAGCAGCGCATCGAGGACGGGCAGCCCAAAACCCTCGTACAGAGAGGGATAAATCGTGAACGCGGCTTGCTGGTATAGCTGACAAAGCCGGCGGTCGGAAACTTTGCCGAGAAGACGAATCTGGTGCCCGCGTGGTCCACTCCGCCGCTGCTTTAGCATCGTGACCAGTTCGCGCGAGGCCCACCAGGCATGGGGCCCCACCCACCATAATTCCATATCCGGATCGAGCGCTTCGGTGGCCGCGAACCAGTCGAGCAGGAACGGCGCATTCTTGCGCGGCTCAATGGCGGATACGACCAGGATGACGTTCCGGCGGCGCGCCACCGGATTGGGATACGCATGCCGATGCACACAGAGGCTCGGTCCGGGGTAGCTGACCACGATGCTGTCGTTGTTGGCGGCGCACAGCCATTGGGCATCCCGCTTGGTCGATTGCGAGATCGCCACCAGCTTGTCGCACAGTGGGGCCGTCTTGGCGAAAAAGGTGCCGAAATGGTGCCGCGATTGCTCTCCGTGCGTCCACGGCAAGAGCAACGTCGTGAAATCATAAAGGATGCCAACTTCCCGACGGAAACACCGTGCCCCGGGCCGCAGCGCCGTGTAAATGGCCGCCGACGCGCTCGCCGACTGGGCATCTAAATTGCGCCGCGGCCGGCGCAGCAGCCGCCGAGCCCAGGTTTCCAGATTGCCATCGCTTTCTTCGAGGTCGGCAGCGCAGACGGGAATATACCTGCCCTTGGCGGTTGTCAGCAGACCAAGCGGCGTAAGGCGAACCAGGGCTTGCACCAGGTGGGCCACAAAACGGCCCATCCCCGTCAGATGCTTCTCTTCCAGCGCACTGACATCCACATAGATCGGAACGTCGGGAGACGCAATATGGCCGGGAACACAGATGGCGGAGGAATCCATTCTCTAGCCCCTGGGGTTTGACTAGCCCCGACCGTTCGGGTGTTAGGCCGCTATGGGCGCATTCTGCACGTGCGGTTTCGCCGCGTCGAGGGCGGCGGCCAGAGCGGGCCAAACACTCTCGGCTCCGGCAAACTCCGCCAGACGCTGACGCCCACGCAGGGCCATGGCCTGATAGCGATTTCGATCCTTGCGGGCCAGGTCGTAGCTGTTCCGCAGCTGGTTGTGCAAGGACCACCACACGAGACGCTGCCAGGTCGTGGTCAAGCGGTGCTCGGGATCATGCGGCCAGGCAGCCGGCTCAGGATGGCAGGCGATCGTGAACCCGAGATCATCGTCCATGTAATCGCCCATCCCGGTGTGTGCCGGGGCCACGCCGGGCCGGCCGGCAGCCAGGTAGTTTTGCAACGGGAGACAGGATCCTTCGGCGCGCGAGGTGTTGAGATAATACGTGCTCCCCCGGGCCAGCTCCACCATCAATTCATCGGACAGGTAGGTGTTCACGAAGACGAGCTTGCAGCGGTGGCGCAGACCG
>DATGIQ010000248.1:0-11428 GCA_035295665.1 Gemmataceae bacterium
TAGTGTGCCAAAGCCAATTGCTCCGGCAGGCGGACATGGAGGAGCATCGGCCGCCGCCGACTCGGCCCCCTCGGAACTCCGCTTTCGCAAGAAGCCGGGTAGGAACTCGGGCGCAAGGATGGAGCCGGCGGATTGCAACAGGGCTTGTTTGAGGACGCTCTGCAATTCGCGGATATTGCCCGGCCACGAATATCGCTGCAACAGCTGCATGGTCTCCGGATGCACACTTTGGACCTCTCGACCGAGTTCCCGGTTGAAGCGGCGAAGATAATGCTGAACCAGCAATCCCAGGTCGTCGCCTCGCTGGCGGAGGGGCGGCAACCGGATAGTGAAGACACTCAGGCGGTAATACAGGTCTTGCCGAAATCGGCCCTGGTCCCCGAGCCTTTCGAGATCCTGGTTCGTCGCTGCCAAGATCCGAACGGATGTCTGAATGGTCTCGTTGCCCCCCAGCCGCTCGAAACGCTGCTCTTGCAAGAGACGGAGCATCTTGCTCTGCGTGATCGGCGACATGTCGGCCACTTCATCGAGGAAGAGGGTTCCTCCGGAGCACTGCTCAAACTTACCGATGCGGCGGTGATCGGCTCCGGTGAACGCGCCCTTTTCATGCCCGAACAGCTCGCTCTCCAACAACGCTTCCGGGATGGCGGCGCAGTTGATGGTCAGGAAAGGTCCCCCCGCCCTCCGGCTATGCTGGTAGATGGCTCGGGCGACCAGTTCCTTGCCGGTACCGCTCTCCCCCGTGATCAGTACGGTCACATCTTGGCCGGCGACCCGGCCAATATCCTTGTACACCTTCTGGATTTCCGAGCAGCGGCCGATGATGGCGTCGGCCCGGTCATCCACCTCCTCGGCGTCGGCCACGACCGCCGGTACTTGCATGAGACGGCTGATGGCCAACGCGCGCTCGACCACTTGCCGCAGTTGAGCCAGCTCGAGCGGCTTGAGCAGGTATTCGTACGCACCCCGTTTCATCGCTTCGATGGCGGTATCGGTCGTGCTCTTGCCGGTGATAAAGATCACCGGGCTCCGGGCATCCCGCTCGCGCAGCCGGCCAAGGGCATCCAGGCCACTCATGTCCGGCAACTGCACATCCAGGATGATGACGTCCGGACGGTGTTGCTCGGCCAGCTCGAGCCCTTCCCGGGCCGTTTCAGCAGTCAAAACCTCCAACGGACTACGGAAGGCGCGCCGAAACGCAGTCAGGATGGACGGCTCATCATCAACGACCAAGAGCGTCGGCATCACACGGGTCCCGAGGTTTCAAGGTCGCGCTCATACACGGGAAAGCTTCCTTGCCGCCGGAAATGATGCTGATAGAAGCGGAACAGATGGGGCATATCAGAAGGAACCTGAGCGGCAAACGTTGGCACATCGGTGTAGTGGAGTCGAAAGGCAGCATGGCCCATGAGATCGAGTGCCACCCGGTTCAGCTCATTTCCTTCCTGGGCCAAGAAGCTAAACAGGCCGTTGATCCGCTTGGTCTGCATCCCCTCCGTACCGAACGCCCCCAGCCGAAAGCAGGGCATGTTCGCATCGACCTGCCGGGGATCCGCATAGTCTGCGGCCGAGATCAACACGCCTGCGGCCAGGATCGCCGAATCGGCCTTGTTGCGCGCGACAAAAACTGCTTCGGGCGGGAAATAAGGATTCTGAAATAGATGGCGTTGCAATTCGGCCGGTGTGTGGACGCGCAACAGCTGCGGTGCCAGTTGCAGGATGGCGGGAACATCTTCGGGCCGCGCCGGGGCAATGGGGTAACTCCGCCGCGCTGCCGGCGTCGGCATGTCCGTTGGCTCCAGCCAAAAGTTGACCATCTCCCGCGCTTGCCTGAACCCGTGCCCCAAGAAGAAATCTCGCTGTGCCGTCCAGTCTGCTCGGTAGGCCGCGAAGGTCTTCTTCATGCCCCGTTGGCGCATGGCTTGGAGTACGTGTTCCCAAAGAGGCTCGGTCGCACGTTCGCAGCCTGGGCGGCACCACGGATAATTGACCCGGCCGTTCGGATGGAACGTCGCATAAGCAACCGGTTGATTGTCTTCGATCGCAAAGAAGCGCGTGTTGGGATCGAACTCCGGAGCCCGGCACCGCCGCCGAACCTCATCCACCGAGGCCGGCTTAAACTTCGGCAGCGCGGCGGTTGCGTCGTTGTAGATTGCAGCTTGGGCCTCTTCATCACCAGATTGAAAGTTGCGGATCATCATGGCATTCAGTTCCCGCCGGATATCGGTCGTCACAGGCCAGCGGACGCGGGTTGAATGCCATTATACCACGGGATCGGATTCTTGGCCCAGGAGCGAGGCGCGGTGCAAAACCGGTTCGTCAACGGACAAGTCGCACCTGAAGGACAGTCATGAAATTCGTGCGTAATTCGCCGCTGTAAACGATCGGTCCGTAGAGGTAGATGTTCCGCTCGACATAGGGCTCGAGCTTCACATCTGGACCCGCAGCGACATACATGTGTCGCTGGTTCGGTCCGAATGGATCGAGACGATACAGGGGTCTGCCGTCGGGGAGCGGTGGCAGGGCCGTTCGGCGCAGACGGCCGAGGTCGGACCATGCTCCAGCTGGTGGCGGCGGACTCGGGGTGCTCGGCACGGGGGACGACAGTCTGGCCGTGTAGCCAGGATCTTGGACATAGCAATATTCCGACGGAGCACGCTGGATCGGTCTGAAGGGTGTCGGTGCCGGGGGCACGGAACTGGCAGGAACCTGGGTCGAACCGCTTGCAATGCTGCTCCCATTCGAGCTAGCAACCCTTGGATCCGTGCGATTTCGCTCACGCAGGGCTACAATCCGGTTCAGGCACCGTGCCCGCAGGGCAAAGTCCGTCTGGCTGACCTGGTCCGCCAATTGTTGATACAGTGCTTCCGCCCGAGCAACGTTCCCGGCTCGTTCGGCTTCCTCGGCTTGGAGCCACAGTGGGTTTATGTCCGTTGCTGCCGACAGGGCGGCGGGAACGGTCGGACTGGCAGCGGGCGGCATGACCGGAAAACCCGTTGGTGCCGGTGCCGCCGCAGCCACCGGTTGGGCCGCCGCGCTTGGCCGAATCGCCTCGGCGGGGATGTAGCGAACCTCTGCGGGTACGGGCTGAATGGGAAGTCGCATCCCGTCCCGCGCCCGCTCAGCCTTACCGAGGACGGTCACTTGTGTTCCCTTCGTTGCCTTTCTGCGGCAGACCGTGGGCTCTGCATTGACGAGCCGGCTACCGACCCAGATCGGGGCCTCGGGCGCGATGACCACAGCCGCATTGGGTCCGAGTTGTTCCACCAACCGCGTGTCAATCCAACCAAAGGAGTCCGGCGGCGGTTCGACGGCGAGCCAGCCTGTCTCTTCTTCGTGGAGAACACGCACGGTGTCGCCTTTGTGCAGTTTGCTTGTGGCGTAAAACTCGGGACTCGGACCGCTGCGGACCAGAACCTCGGGGATCGTGATCTTGGCCGGCACCGGGTCCGCTCGCACCGTCCACACCGAGACCAAGACGATGGCGAAGCCGCCAAGCATCCGCGCCGTATGCATCGTGATTCTCCTTCGGCCGCTTTGCCTTATCCCCTCCTGAAATCGGCTTGCGGATCATCGCCAGGTGAAACCGAATTGCCGGCCCAGCCGGTGCACGCACTCAGGGGCAGGGTACTCGTTGGGCCGCGGCAGTTATAACGAAGCGCCCGGTTCACGCAAGTGCAGCCGGCAGCTGTTCTGGAGAACTTGCGGTGCCCGGATAAAAATGGGGATGTAGCCAAGCTGTGCTGGCGTGGACCGGGGCAATCGAGTAGTTTGGAGCTGGTTCCGGTCGATCAATGAGGGAGGAATCGATGCTCGACTTTACGTATTCCGAGGTCGCCAACATGGTGGATCATTCGTTGTTGCAGCCGGTGCTGACGGATGCGGAATTGGAGGAGGGCTGCCGGATTGCGCGATCCTACACGGTCGCCTCGGTGTGCGTCAAGCCATACGCCGTCTCGCTTGCCGCCAAGCTGCTCGCTGGCTCAAATGTGGCGGTGGGGACCACGATCGGCTTTCCCCACGGTGGCCACGCCACAACCATTAAGGCAGCAGAAGCCGAGCAGGCAATGGCTGACGGGGCGCGGGAGCTCGATATGGTCGTCAATATCGGTAAAGTCCTGAGCAAGCAGTGGCGCTTCGTTGCCGAGGACATTCGCGCCGTGGTGGAACCAGCCCATCGCAGGCAGGCACTGGTGAAGGTCATTTTCGAAAACTGTTTCCTGACGGACGAGCACAAAGAACAGCTCTGCCGAATCTGCGCCGAGGTTGGAGCGGATTACGTGAAAACCTCGACCGGCTATGGATCTTCGGGAGCGCTGGATGAGGATTTGCGCCTGATGCGGCGCTGCTCACCTCCCCATGTGAAAGTCAAGGCAGCCGGCGGCGTGAGAACGTTTGATCGCTTGCTGGCAGTCAAGGCGCTGGGAGTCAGCCGCGTGGGCGCTACGGCCACGAAAGCGATTCTGGATGAGTGCAAAAGTCGGTTGGAGCGAGGAGCTTAGCCCGAATATCCAAAGGAGACAGTTACCGCCCACTCCCGCCCTCCAGCTCGCGAAGAACCTTCTGGAATTCGGGATGGGCCCGCAGCGGATCGAGGTCGTTGTCTTTCTTCAAGTTGGCCACGTCTCGGTAGCCCTTGGCGATCGCCTGCCGTAGCATGGCCAAGGCTCGATCCGTGTAGGAGCGGACCAATTCCGCACGCTTCGGCTCGGCAAGCTTGCCATCGTTTTCCGCGATCTTGGCACATTGGGCCAGCGTGCATGCCGCATCATAGGCATACACCGAGTTGTCCGGCACGGCCACCGCCAATCGCTCCAGCAGCTCGGAAGCGAGGCGGCAAGCCTCTTTTCCCTGGTCGGGAGGCGATTCGGGGGGGCTCATGGACAGGAGCAGTTTGCCCAGGTTGTAGTAGCTCTGGGCAAGGTCCTGGAGGCAGCCGGGCACGGGGAACTCGCCCGCCACCTGCTTGCGGAGAAAGAGCGCACGGCGATACGCTTCCTCCGCCTCTTTCGGACGGCCTGTGCCTACGAGAACGGCGGCAAGGTTCGATTCGCTGCGGGCTAACTCCTGGCGATACGCGGCCACGACGGGAAACTTGGTCACCAACTGCTTATTCAGGTCGATGGCCCCGCGGTAGGCTGCCTCGGCTTTCTGGGCCAGGCCCATGCGTGTCCACAGCATGCCCAGGTTGGTTTTGCTCCGTGCCAGTTCCTGACGATACGTGGGATTGCCGGGCAGCTCGGTCAGCATTTGTTCATACAGCTTGATGGCGGCCTCTAGGAGCCGCTCCGCTTGCTGGTACTGGCCCAGGTACCGGAGCAGGTTGGCCAAATTATTGTAGCTCCCTGCCAATTCCAACTGGTAAGCGCGCTCTTCCGGGAACTCCGCCACGAGTTGTTCGCGGAGAGCGAGGGCATCGCGAAATGCCTGTTCCGCTTCGTCAATCCGGCGCATGTCGGCCAGTAGGTCGCCCACGCTGTTCTGGGTGGCGGCCAATTTTTGCCGGTAGTCGGGAACATGGGGAAAGTCGTTTACCAATTGTTGGTAGAGTTCCCGGCTGCGGCGGTAGGCGGCCTCCGTTTCCGCCTTTTGACCAAGCTGCCGACGGATCGTCCCTACCCGCCAATAACTGCGTGCGATGCCCGCCCGGCTGGTTTCGTCCTCTCCCGAGTCCCGGGCCAATTCCTCATAGGAGGCCAATGCCTTTTCCAGAAACCGGTTATGCTCGGAGGACAGTTTCGGTCCCCGGAAGAGCATGGGCTCTATCACCTCCGAGGACAGCATGTCCAACGCCTCGCGGGTCTGTTGGCGGCGGCGAGCTTCCGCGGCCAGGGCGTGCTGGGTTCGGTTCTTCTCCTGGTTAATCAACACGATACCCACCGCCAATAGAGCCACGGTCGTCACCAGCAATCCCGCCGTCCCGGCCGCCACACCGCGATGCCGGCGCACCCAGCGGCGCAGCTTCCAGGCCAAGGGTTCGCGGTACGCCGACACCGGCTCATCCGCCAGCCAGTGCTCGATATCCTGAGCCAGTCCCAGGGCCGATGCGTACCGATCTTCGGGGCGCAGGGCCATCGCTTTCCGGCAAATGGCCTCCAGGGGCGGCGGCACATCCTTGCCCACCTTGCGTGGCGGAAGCCAATCCCCCCGCTTGACCTTGGCAAGGATTTCGCCCAGATGGACTCCCCCGACCGATTGCTGGCCGGTGAGCAGCTCATAGAGCGTCGCTCCCAGGCTGTAAATGTCCGAGGTGGGACCGAGCCGGTCCAGGCGGCCCTCTGCCTGTTCGGGACTCATATAAGCCGGCGTACCCATGACATGTCCCGCCTGGGTTGGCATCGAGTCGCCGCTGAGCGAGAGGTGGAACACCCCTTCCTCCGATTTGGAGGCTCCCTCGCCGTCTCCCATGACCTTGGCCAAGCCCCAATCGACGAGCAAGGTCTCGCCATACTTGCCCAGCATGATGTTGTGCGGCTTCACGTCCCGGTGCAACACCCCGCGTCCGTGGGCATAGGCAAGAACGTTGCAAGCATCGATGAACCGCCGCAAGAGCTGCCGAAAGGCAAGGGAACGTTCGCCAGGATCGCGCGGCTGCCCATCCAGCGTATGGAACTCCCGGATCGCCTCGTGGAGGCTATCCCCCTTGATGAAGCGCATGGCATAAAAGGGCCGCCCATCCGGATAATGACCCAGGCCATAGACAGGCACGACGCCCGGATGCTCCAGTCGACCAGTCACTTCCGCTTCCAGAAGAAACCGCGATCGGCTTTCGGGATGGTCGGCGTACCGAGCCTGGATTTCTTTCAGGGCGACCTGGCGGTGCAGCTCTTGATCATCCGCCACAAAAACTGTACCCAGTCCCCCCTTCGCGTGCTCCCGGAGGATCCGAAAACGCATTCCGAATGCACTCGGCTGACCGACCACGTCCATGCGCGTGGCGTAGGGGTCCGCCTCCACCCCGTCGGCCGCCGGTAGGTGTGCCAGGCTGGCATGCAGGTGTGAGTCAGCGATTTCCTGAAGACAGCCGCGGACCGAAGTAACCGAGCTAAGCGACGCCAGGCTGCGCTCGGCGTCTCCACCGTGGATTTGGAGGTGACGCCGGACGACCATTTCCAGCATATCACGGTCCTCCGGCCGGAGGGCTCCCTGCTCGGCCAGGATCTGTCCCAGGGGTTTGGCCTTCTCGATTACCCAGGCGTGCATCCCGGCTATCAAGGCGTCGCGGCTGATGAAATCCATTTGCAACGCCAGGATGCCGAAAAGCAGGTTACGGTCGGCACTGGACAGTACCGGCGACGTAAGAGCCGATGCGTCGGGATGGTCGATCATGGGAAATTTCCTCTTCGCTGACGGACGAATGGTTTCACCCCGAGGATCATGAATCTGCGAAAAACGCGGACCCGCCAGGTGGGAACTTGTTGAGTATGGCGTTCTCGCCCGTGTTCCGTTGGCCGTGCCGGAGGGCAACGAAGCCCGTGGACGACATGGCGGTCCTCCAATACCCGCCATACGGTTGGCTCTCAGTCTCAAAATGTCCAACCGATTCTACCGCTGGAGCGGCGGGTCACAAGGATAGATTCTACCACGCCCAAGACAAGTTCTGGTGGCCAGGTTGATGCCGGCACCAAAGCTGCTAACGTGAACAATGTGGGTAAGGTAAGTTGGGATCGAGCCGCCCGTTCATCAGGAGATATGCTGTGTCCAACACCGAGTGGGTTTTTGAGGTCGATGAGGCCGGCTTCCAAGGCCAAGTCCTCGAGCGTTCCCACGAACGGCCCGTGATCGTCGATTTTTGGGCCGAATGGTGTGGGCCATGCCGGATGCTTGGCCCCATCCTGGAACGACTCGTCCAGGAACGCAAAGGCGAAGTTCTGCTCGCCAAGATCGATATCGATCGTTCTCAGGAACTTGCCGTGCAATACGGGATCAATGCCATCCCGGCGATCATTGCCTTCCGCGATGGCAAACCAGTCCTCGACTTTGTCGGCGTGCTGCCCGAGGATCAATTGCGAGCGTTTGTGGATCGATTGGCGCCCAGCGAAGCCGACCGGCTCGCCCAGCGCGCTGCTGCCGCGGAAAAGAAGAATCCGGTCGAGGCAGAAGCACTCAACCGGCAGGCGCTCCAACGCGACGACCATCACCAGGCGGCTCTCGCGGGGTTGGCACGCTTGCTCCTGGAAAAAGGGGCAGACGAGGAGGCCACGGAGTTGCTCGCACGCATCAACCCCGGAGGCGAGCAGGCCGCGGAGGGCGAACGCCTGAGTGCCCTTGTGTCGCTCCGCCAATTGGCGCGTGGGTTCGGCGACGAGGCAGCGGTACGGCGGCGCTTGGAGACCGCGCCCGATAAGGCCCAGTTGCAGTATGAATTGGGCTGCATTCTGGCCGGGGCCAGCCGCTATTCGGAGGCACTCGACGTTTTACTCCAGGCGGCAGAAGCAGATAAAAAACTCGGCGCTTCCCAGGTTCGCCAAGCGATGGTGAAGATCTTCCAGGTGATCGGCATCCGGAGCGAGATGGCCGATCAGTATCGGGATCGCCTCACGCGCCTGCTGTATTGAGGCCGCGGGCGACAGAGAGTCTCGGCTTCCAAAACTCAATCCAGCCACTCCATTCCAATAAGCTACAGCCACGGCCCGCAGTTCTGGAGCAGAATTGCGGGCCGTGGTCTTCTATCACGGAGCCAACCCAGGGGTCAGGGATGGGGAGGAGAAGCTGGCGACTCGAGCACCAAGAAAAGCGACGGATCTCGGTGGAGCTGCAAGTACAACTTAGTCAAAAAAAACGTCTCCGAAACCATCACCATTGCCGCCATCGCCGATGTAACTGCTGCGCCCGCCACCGCCATCATTAGGTGCCACACTGTTCGACTTCCGCACGATTCCAGGGGCCCCAGCGCTTCACACACCCTCCATGCCGCGCTCATTTTCCACGCCTAGCTCGAAGCCGGGGATGTCGCCCAGCCGGAACACGCTTTTTGCTACCGGCGTAGCCTCGCCAGGCTGGTTCAGCCGAGGACAACAAGATTCACATTCGGCGTCACGAATTCTTTGGTTTTTTCGGGGCCAGGAGTGCATTTGACAACCGTCCGGGAGCAACCTAGGCTTCGAGGAGACTTCCCAACTTGGACCCGTAATGAGCCGCAACTACGCCTGCCTGTGCTTGACCTTGGTTCTGTTCTCCTCATGGGCGATCAGCCTCATGAGTCACCGGTTCTCCGTTGCCCCACCCAATGGCAATGCGTCGTTCGGCCAAGAGGTCTATCCGCTGGCCATGCAACACCGAGCGGAAGCGCGTGCGTCGATTGAGGCACCGCCACTGGCAAGGCTTGCTAGTGCACCGGTGTCGATCCGCTTGATTGCGCTGAGCGCAATTTGTTCCGGGTTCGAGGATTCAATTCCTAGAATCCTTTCCGGACCGGATGTCTGTTATGTGCACATGTCTTTGCAACGGTAAGTAGCATTCTGCGCCCTCTTGTGGTTTCTCCCAACGGTGGTGGCCAGCCTAACCGATCGCTACCCAATACCGGGCAAAGAAAAAGCATGGGTTGTTCACGGAAGCCCGTAGACACGAATCGATTTGATGAATAGAAGTGCATCCAATCGCCTTACAATCCGAGCGCAACTCCAAACCTCGGCGTTCGGCATCCTGTTCCCTCTTGGAGAAAGCAACGATGTCTTTTGGCGTTTTGCGTTCCTGGGTTGTTTCTCTGGCCCGTCCGAGGTCGCTTCGCCATTCTGCGAAGCTGATCCGAAATCGACGATCATGCAAAGCACAGTTGGAGGTAGCGCCCCTCGAGGAGAGGCAGCTACTCAGCACCTTGACCGCTCTCGCGCCCTTCAACAGTACGAACGGTGCCAACCCCATCGGTGGATTGATGGAGGACCATAACGGCAATTTCTTTGGCACAACGCAGTCCGGCGGTGCCAACGGCGAGGGCACTGTCTTCGAGCTGCCGGCAGGCAGTAGCACGCTTACGGTGCTCGCCTCCTTCAGCAATTCGACCGGGACATTTCCTCAGGCCGGTCTCATCGAAGACAGCAGTGGCAATCTCTTTGGTACAACTTCGAATGGCGGCGCCAATGGTAAGGGCACCGTGTTCGAGCTGGTAGCGGGCAGCAGCACGATCACGGCGCTGGCGTCGTTCAACGGGACCAATGGGGCCAACCCCGTCAGTTCCCTGTTCGAGGATGTCAGCGGCAATCTTTTCGGTGTGGCCGAGTTCGGCGGTACGAACAATTTCGGTACGATATTCGAACTGCCGTCGGGCAGCAGTACCATTACGGCGCTGGCCTCCTTCAACAATACGAACGGGGCCAACCCCGTGGGGAACTTGATTGAAGACGGCAATGGCAATCTCTTCGGCACGACCGTGAATGGCGGCGCCAACAGTGTCGGCACCGTGTTCGAGTTGCCGTCCGGCAGCAGCACCGTCACCGTGCTCGCTTCCTTTAACAACACCAACGGGGCCCAGCCCATCAGTGGCCTCATCGAGGATGGCAACGGCAATTTCTTCGGTACGGCCCAATCCGGCGGTACGAATGGCGTCGGCACGATTTATGAGCTGGCGTCAGGCAGTAGCACCATCACCGCCCTCGCATCGTTCAGCACGGCGACCGGAAGCTTCCCCTATGGCTCGCTGATCATGGACAGCAGCGGCAACTTCTTCGGCACGACGCAGAATGGTGGCGCGAATGGTAATGGCACGGTGTTCGAGTTGCCGTCCGGCAGCAGCACGATCACTCCCCTCGCTTCCTTCAACAGTACCAATGGGGCAACCCCCACCGGCAATCTGATCGAGGACAACAATGGCGATCTCTTCGGGACAGCCTACGCCGGCGGGCCGAACAGTGACGGCACGGTGTTCGAGTTCGGCCAGCGGCCTTCGATCACGCTCCAACCACAGACCACCACGGCCACTGTCGGTCAGGCGGGATCCGTCTCGCTCACCGTTGCCGCCAATGAAGGTTCCGCATCGTTGTCCTATCAGTGGCAGATTTCCACGGACCACGGCGTTACCTTCAACAACCTCAATGATGGCAACGGGGTTGCGGGTTCGGCCACGGCAACGTTGACGCTCAACAACTTTTCCACCAGCGGTTCGCCCGAGTACCAGGTTCTGGTCAGCGACGACAACACGGGTTCGACCACCAGCCACATCGCTACCGTGATGATCAACGCCGCGACCAGCATCGCCACTCAGCCAACGAGCCAATCCGTCACAGCCGGGCAGGCGAGCTCCGTGTCCTTCCACATCGTGGCCGCCAATGGCACGGGGCCGCTCACGTATCAGTGGAAGCTGTCCACCGATGGCGGGCTTACGTTCAACAACGTCGGCAACAGCTCGGGAATCACAGGCGCAACTACAGCCACGCTGAGCATCGGCAGCAGCGCCTTCCCGGCATCCGGGGCCGAGTACGAAGCGGTAGTT
>DATGIQ010000249.1:0-24403 GCA_035295665.1 Gemmataceae bacterium
CTATCCGCATCGCCAACGGGTTGCTGGTGAGGCCTTCTTCGCCCACGCCGCCTAGCGGAAGGGCGGTTACGCCCAATCGACGGAGTTGACCTGGGCTGTCGGTGCCTGATAGACAAACATTCCGTCAAGGTCTCCAAGCCCCGTGATGATCGGCGTTATCGTGCCACTGTTCGGTTTGAACGTGGCGATATCCCCGACATAATTGCCGAGATAATAATTGCCGGATCCGGGATCGTAACGGACGACCTGATAGCCCACGTTCTGATGCATCGTGTTTGGCAGAAGCGGCGCGATGTCGTAACGTGTGGGCTCGCCATACTGCCACACGCCGTTTGAATTCAAGGTCGGCGTGTAAACAGAGATTACGGGATACGAAGAATTACTAGGGTCTCTAAAACCGAGCACAATGATGTTACCGGTCTGGGGATCAACGGTAATGTCTTGGGTATGGTACAGCGGATCATTGCTAGTATTAATGCTAGTATTAATGATTGGCGTGGCCTGATGCGTCCCGAGGTTTAGGATAAGCGCAGAGTCAATTTGGCCGTTATAGTGCCTGATATAGCCCAGTTGTGTCGAACAATTGCCAGTGACGCTGGTCTGTCAGTTGCCAAGTTAATCGTGCGCGAATCCTTAGTTTCCAAATGTAGCCCTGGAGATTGGGATCCCCCTCGTCGTAGCCGTACTGATACTGTGGGGTCCCCTTGCTCGAAGCGTCGTGATAATCAAGGGGTCCCTGCTCGTCTGCCACATAGACAAAGTTCGTGTTCAGCGTGGCAGGCAACTGGGGGTTCGGGTTCGGGTCGTACACCGGCGCAATTCCTGTCGGAACGTTGATCCAACTCGGGGGGCTGCCGCTATTTAATGCACTTGGGTCGTCGGCAGGACTGGAGTAACCGTACGCGATGTCTGGTGGGTTGCCTTGGAACGGGTGCAGTTTGTCTCCGGAATCCAGCGACTTGGTGCGGTCGGGGTAGCCGTTGATGAAGTCACTGCCGGTCGGGTAAGCGCCGTCAGTGTTGGGCGGGGCAGTCGAGTGGCCACCATCGTCGTACACCGGCATCTGGGATCCGCCGCTGGGATCGATCTGTAGGACGCTGTGCGTGGGAGGGTCATAGCCATAACCATTGTCCTCCACGTTGACCAGCAGGTGCAGGTTGCCGCCGCCGTCTCCCTGATTGATGACGTACAGGTTGCCATTCGATCCACCCGAACCAGGAAGGAAGACGACGGCATCGCTTCCATAGAGGTTCTCTTGACCCGGGCTGTCATAGCTCACTACCGAGGTGATACCACTGGTTGGGTCTACTTTCATCAGGGCATGATCGCGCATGGTGCGAGCGAGTGTCGTGCCTGTGGAAGGCGGAACTTTTATACTGAAATTATCGGAGCGGCCCGCGCCGTAGTCCAAGGAGTAAAGCACGCCCGATGACGGATCTTCCGCGAGACCGACGGATTCATCAAAGGCCCCTGCCGCCGAGATCGGAATAGGGGTGTGATTCGGAGCTTTCGGGTCAGGATTGATTGCGTAGAGGCCGCCGGGATAGGAACCACCTCCCGCGTTCGAGAGCACGAGCCAGCCACTTGGGATGAGAGCCGGAACGACACGATCCTCAAGCGCTTCCAGCAGTAATCGCCTCGTTGATTGGCGTCCTTGGTTGACGACCGGACGACTCTTTGGGCGGGAAGCACGGGATAGGAAAAACATCGATGGGTCCTCGTGTTATGGCTGTTTTCTGCGTAACCCCAAGCGCTCTCTTTGGACACAACCCGGAGGCGCGGGCGAAGCGCAGCGCCCGCGCGACTGCTGGCATATTGCGCCGGCGTGCGGGCAAAATCGCTCCGGACCGATTCTGGAGTTCCCACCGGGCGAAGAGTCGTGTACGCGGCAGGCAGCTTGGCTCGTGAGGTCAAGGTGCGCGCTGCCGGTGCCGAAGTCCTTTGCGGCTGTACCGACTCCCCGACGGTAGGAATTCCGTCGCGCTAAATAACTGGGAGGACTGCGATTCGAAGGGTGACGGGAGCTAGCACTGAAGGGGAGGGTCACACCACGGAATGCCGAGCCCTCTGTTCCGGCTGAAGAATGACGTCGGGCGTCCATGCGCCTAGGCCAGCGACATAGATCCCCGCATGTCTCCAGGTCGCTCAGTAGGGGCTGAGCCGACGCTGAAGGATACCATGTTACCGACGGCGGTCAAGAACTGGCAGCGAACCTCCCGGAGCAGCAGCTATTGGGAAACCTCGCTAGCGTTCTCCGTTCGCTTTGCGAAGCAGGTTCTGCGGTCAAGTATTACGAGAACCGTTCGAGCGCAGCCCCATCCCCCCGCTTCTGGGAGGTAGCAGGTGCGGTGGAACTCGCAACATCACGGACCCGATGGCGCCCAAGCGCCCAGCCGAAGCAGCGGCAGGGGCGCCCGGTTAACCGCTCTGCCCGCCAGCGGAGCGGGTTAAGTTCTTGCTTTTTCGTTGCTTTCTGGCGAGGGCCCGGTCATAATGGGGCTTGTCGCCCGGTGATGCCGTCTCGTGCGAGGAGTTCGGTCATGAAGCAGATCGTGTATGGGTCGTTGGCCCTGGGCCTGTTCGCTGGCGCTGTCGGTCAAGGGCGGACGGATTACGCATTTTCCACGATCGATTATCCTGGTGCCTTGCTAACCTTCGCGGACGGGATCAATGCATCGGGGCAAGTCGTGGGGACCTATCTGGGCACGGACAGCAGACGCCACGGCTTCCTCCTCAGCGGTGGCACGTACACGAGCTTCGATGTACCCGGCGCGTTCCTGTTCACCGATCCTTACGCGATCAACAATGCCGGGCAGATCGTCGGGCGTTACAATGTTTCTTTGACGGCCGATAACGGTTTTCTGCGGAATGGGGATACGTACACGACCCTCACCGTGCCCGGAGCCATGTATACGGAAGCTCATGGAATCAACGATACTGCCCAGATATGCGGCTTCGCTGCCACGAACTTTTCCTCTCCACGCCATGGGTTCCTGTTCAGCAATGGAATCTATACGAGCTTCGACGTACCGAATTCTGCGGAGACCCTTGCTTTCGGAATCAATAATGCGGGGCACATTGTGGGATCGTACTTTGACCCCGTTACGGAGAAATCGCATGGCTTTCTGCGCAACGGCGACAATTACGTTACCCTGGATTTGCCAGGTTCGGCGCTAACCGCGGCTATTGGGATCAACAATAGCGAGCGGATTGTAGGACTTTACGACACGGGCGTGGGCAGCCACGGTTTCATGCTGCAAGGAGACACTTTCAGCACACTGGACCCGCCCGGATCGACCTTCACCGAGCCGTATGGCATCAACGATTCCAACCAGATCGTCGGGTTCTACATTGACGCAACAGGGACTCATGGTTTCCTCGCTACTCCCACTCCCGAGCCATGCAGCAGTGTCCTCCTGGCTTTGGGAGTCGCCTGCCTACTTGGCTGCACCTGGCGGCGCCGAAGGGCTTCTGCTACTGCCTGAGTGCAGGGGCGTCCTCCTCCGGCTGGACCGCCGTTGGGAAATGGGCATGCTGCTGACCGTTAATGAGCAGGGCTGGACGGAACTGGCTCAGGCGAGCTTGCGGGCGCGAGCCGTTCTTGGTTTCGTTGCCACGCGAGCCCAGCGGGGAGAACTTGTCGCCCGGTGATGCCGTCTCATGCGAGGAGTTCGGTCATGAAGCAGATCGTGTACGGGTGGTTGGCTCTGGGCCTGTTCGCTGGCGCTGTCGGTCAAGGGCGGACGGATTACGCATTTTCCACGATCGATTATCCTGGTGCCTTGCTAACCTTCGCGGAGGGGATCAATGCGTCCGGGCAAGTCGTGGGCGTCTATTTGGGCCAGGACAGTCGCGACCACGGCTTCCTCTTCAGCGGCGGCACCTATAGGAGTTTCGACGTACCGGGGGCCTTCGGGCTCACCGATGCCAAGGCCATCAACAATGCCGGGCAGATCGTCGGCCGCTACGACGTTTCTTTCACCGCCATTAACGGCTTCCTCCGAAATGGGGATGCCTACACGACTCTCGCCGTGCCCGGAGCCATGTATACGGAAGCTCACGGAATCAACGACGCTGCCCAGATATGCGGATTTGCTGCCACGAACTTTTCCTCTCCAAACCACGGGTTCCTGTTCAGCAATGGAATCTATACGAGCTTCGATGTGCCGAACTCCGCGGCGACACGTGCTTTGGGAATCAATAATGCCGGGCAGATTGTAGGAGAGTACTTCGACCCGGTTACGACGAAAGGGCATGGCTTTCTGCGCAACGGCGACAATTACGTTACCCTGGATTTCCCAGGCTCGGCGTTAACCGCGGCTACTGCGATCAACAACAGCGACCGGGTTGTAGGAGTAATGGATGCCAATAAGGCGTTCGTGTTCGAAGGGGGCGGTTTCAGCACATTGGACGTGCCCGGAGCGAGTTACACGGACGCGGATGGCATCAACGATTCTAACCAAATCGTCGGGACCTATATTGATGGGAGCGGGACCCACGGCTACCTGGCCACACCCCTGACCGCGCCTGTGCCCGAGCCCTCCAGCGGCATGCTCCTGGCTTTGGGAGTCGCCTGCCTACTTGGCTGCACCTGGCGGCGCCGAAGGGCTTCTGCTACTGCCTGAGTGCAGAGCGTGGTCCTCCGGCCGGGCCGTGGCTTCGAAATGGGCACGCAGATGGCCATCGATGAACGGTAAGAAAGGGTAACAGGAACTGCCATCGGCAGCTCCTGTTACCCTTCGGCAAACCGCGCGGAAGATACTCCGTAAGGACAGAACCCACTCCTTACGGCGCCTTGGGATAGAGGATCGCTGGGCTTACGGGTCCGGCGCCACCGAGGGTGCTCAGGAAGTAGAGGTTGGCACCACCCTGGTGTGGCGACCCGTTGTTCGTGAAGTCCGCATTGAAATAGATGACCTCAATGGGATACAGGCCGGGTGCCTCGAACATGGCCTCGCCGGTACGCAGTTGGTTGCCGTGGCCGCCGTCGTTATCCACGACTTGGATAGAACTTTGTCCGATCAGCAACCTCGATCCATCATCCGAACTCAGTCCGAAGGTCGTGTCCAGCTCGGCGCTGCCAATGCTGATGAAGCCCTGGAAGTCGAAGATAGAACTCTGGATCTGATCGCCGTTCGGCGGATTCAGCGTGTTGCCATCGTTTTGGAAGAAGGAAGTCAGGAACTGCGGGGCGTTGGTCTGATCTCCCGTAGCTCCGTTCCCCACGTACAGCAAATACGAGGCTGAAAACACGGAGTAGGGCTGCTCGGAAGCCATAATCCCTTGCGCGGCGGCAATCGTCCCGATCCCCCGGGTCGGATTCGTGGGATCGAAATACCAGGATCCGTTGAGCCCGGTTCCCGGCACCCCCGGTTGAGGCCCGACCGCCTCGGTCGCTGGAATGAAGACTTGCGTCTTCACAATCCCGCAGAACACCATCACGGCACCCATTGCGAGCACCGCCACTCCCCACCTTCGAACACGCATCATCATTCTCCCGGATCAAGACAAAACAGAAGCTCACGCCCAGGGCGTGATTCAACACCGAACCATGTCCACGACAGAAGCCCCGCTCACACCCATTGATGAAAAAGAGAAACCACCTTTCCTATGCATTTTGCATACCAGCTTGTGCGAACCAGACTTTGCCCGAGGGTCGATGCATGGTTCCCTCCGATAAACCCCGGAGGAACCAGGTAGTTGCGGCGTTGTCCCTCCCTCCGCATTTCGAGAAAGGTGCGCCGTGGTTTGGGAGCTGGTCGAATCGTGCATCCAAAAGTTAACAGCTTGCTTGGTGCTCGTTAACGCTCGTTAACATTCGTGGGGAAATAGCGACCCACACGGACCGCCTGTTGACGTTTCTGAACGCCGGCCTGTATCCTAGGAATCTGCATTCGGAGTCGTTGGCAGAGGTGCAAGCGTGAAGCGCGGCGCAGTTCTGGGCATTGTTCTTCCGCTCCTGGCCGTGGCCTGGGGTTGCCGGGGACCGGCTTCTGCCCCACCCACAGAGAGGCACGAGCGTTCCCCCTGGTTCGTCGACATCACGGCGGACGTCGGCCTGAACTTCGTCCACGACGTCGGGCCGCTGGGCAAGTACTTCATGCCGGAAATTGTTGGATCGGGTGCCGCCCTCTTCGATTTTGATCGGGACGGCCGGCTGGATATCTACCTGCTCCAGAACGGGGGGCCTGGCTCGCGCTCCACCAATCGCTTGTTCCGCCAAGGATCCGATGGCCGTTTCACGGACGTCACGGCCGGCTCAGGACTGGACATTGCCGATCGCTGCATGGGGGTGGCCGTCGGCGATGTCAACAACGACGGTTGGCCGGACCTCTTCATCACCGGGTATGGCAAGGTCTGGCTGTTCCTGAACAATGGCAACGGCACGTTTACCGATATCACGAAAGAGGCAGGGCTCGACAATCCACATTGGGGAACATCGGCTGCCTTCCTCGACTACGATCGCGATGGCTGGCTGGACCTTGTGGTCGCCAACTACGTGAGCTACTCAGCCACCAACCATTGCACCGATAGCGCGGGCAACCCGGAATACTGTGGTCCGAACGCCTTTCCGGGCACGGTTAGCCGATTATTCCACAACCTGGGACCGCTCCCGGGCGGCAAGCCGGGCGCGGTTCGCTTCGAAGATGTGACCGTGAAAGCGGGGCTCGCGGCCGTTGCCGGACCAGGTCTTGGCGTTCTCTGTGCGGATTTCGATGGCGACCGTTGGCCGGATATCTTGATCGCCAACGACGGCAAGCCAAATCATTTATGGATCAACCAACACGACGGCACCTTCAAGGAGGAGGCGGCTCTACGTGGCATCGCTTGCAATGCCATGGGCCAGGCGGAAGCCAACATGGGCATCGCCATCGGCGACGTAAACGGTGATGGCTTGTTCGATGTCTTTGTGACGCATTTGACCGAAGAGACCAATACCCTGTGGATGCAGGGACCGCGGGGCATGTTTCGAGACCGTACCGTGGCCTCTGGCTTGACCCGTCCGCAGTGGCGGGGTACCGGTTTCGGCACGCTGCTCGCCGACTTCGATCATGATGGTGCCCTCGATCTTGCCATCGCCAATGGCCGTGTCCGGCATGCCAAGCGTTCTGGGATCGACAGCCAGGCGATCGCAACCCTGGGTCCCCTTTTGAGCCGCTATGCCGATCGGAACCAGCTCTTCGTGAATGAGGGGAACGGACAGTTCCGCGATATTTCTGCGGAGAATGATCCCTTGTGCGGGACGGCCCGCATTGCACGGGGACTCGCTTGTGGAGATCTCGACGGGGACGGCAGTCTCGACTTGCTCGTCACCACCACCGCCGGGCCGGCCTTGCTCTATCGCAATGTCGCTCCGAAGCGTGGCCATTGGCTGCTCGTCCGAGCGGTCGATCCGTCCCTCGGGGGACGCGATGCCTATGGTGCGGAAATCACAGTCCAGGCCGGCAACAGGCTCTGGCGGCGCTGGCTCAATCCGGGCTACAGTTACCTTTGTAGCAATGATCCCCGTGTTCACTTCGGTCTTGGCTCCGCCCAGCGCATTGACTCCCTCTTGGTAGTCTGGCCGGACGGGACAGAGGAAACCTTTGCCGTCCGGGCGGTGGATCAAGTCGTCGTGGTTCATAAAGGAGAGGGCAAGCCGGTAACGGATTCTGCGAACAGCACGATGCAGCCGCCGCCAATTCCGAATCCTTGACCGATGGTGCACGATGACAACACCCACAGACGACCGTTCCGACCAGAGCAACGTCAAGCCCTCGAAGCGCCGTCGTTTGGTGATCATCCTCCTGCTCTCGACCAGTGCCGTCCTGGTTGGTGGGATCGGCCAGTATGCCTGGTATCGACCCCCTATTCCGGAGCCGCCCGCCGTCGATTTGGCAGGCGTCGATCCAGCTATTGTGGCGGCCGTCGAGCAAGCCCAGGCGGCAGTCCGCACGACGCCGGACTCACCCTCAACCTGGGGGCATCTGGGTATGATACTGCTCACGCACGATTTCACGGCTGAAGCCCGGACCTGCTTCGCCCAGGCTGAGCAGCTCGATCCCCGCGAGCCGCGCTGGCCCTATTACCTCGGGATTGCCATGCGCGACGAGGATGCCGATTCGGCCATTGTCCACCTACAACGTGCCGTCAGCCTTTTTGATGAAACCTTGCTCGAACCACGCATCCGGCTGGCCGAGGAGTTGCTGGGACAAGACCGCTTCCCCGAAGCCGAGCGGCTTTTTCGCAGGGTTCTCGAGCACGATCCGTACAACGCGTTTGCGCTTCTGGGCATGGGCCGGCTGGCAGCCCGGCAAGGCCGGCTTCCAGAAGCCCTGGATTATACGAAACGCGCTCGCAACGCTGACGGTCCACGAAAAGCCATCGGGTTCTTGCTGGCCGAGATCTACCAGCAGCAAGGTAACAAGACGGCAGCGGCGGAGGAATTCCGCCGCGCCACGGCCATGCGAGACGACCCCCCGCGCCCTGACCGTTTTGTCGAGGAATACGTGCAGCTCCGCACCGGAGAGCGCGCCCAGCTCAAACGGGCCCAGACCTTCCTGGAGACGGGTCGCGTGCCCCAGGCGGTGACGCTTCTTCAGCAGCTCGTCCGTCAATATCCCAACTCGGCGAGCTGTTGGCTTACGCTGGGGAGGGCTCTCGGCCGGCAACGGCAATGGCCCGCCTCGGAGCAAGCGTTGAAGAGAGCAACACAGCTGGCACCGGACAACTCGGAAATCCAGGTTCAGTTGGGAATTGCCTTGTTCTTCGAGGGCAACGCGAATGCGGAGGCCGCCTTCCACAAGGCGATCCAGCTTCAACCCGATTGCGCGCCCGCCTACTATAACCTGGGCCTCTGCTTGATAAAACGACGGGATGTGACAGCGGCGATCGAGGCGTTCCGCACGGCAGTCCGCCTGCAACCCGACCTGGCGGACGCCTACATCGGCTTGGGTTCTCAGCTGGTGCTGCAGGGTCAGCTCCCGGATGCGATTCGGCAACTGCGGCGTGCCGTCGAGCTCCATCCGGCCGATCCAAGAGCCCAACAATTGCTGAAACAGGCCCTCTTGCGAATCTGGATTCCGGCTCTGCCCTGCCCCTGATCCTATCCGTGAGGCGGGTGGTCGAGATCGATCACGAGTTCGGGTGTCCGGGAATCGATCTCGAACACGAACGGCGAACGGTTTTCGTCAAATTTACCACCCAAAGCATCGCGCTTCTTTTTCTTGTACTCGACCGCCACGCGGTACTTCCCCGGCGGCAACCCTTGCTTATCTTTGCCCGCCGCCCAAAACGTGGCGTCGCCCGGATTGAACTCGGCGAAGTAGTGGTCGGAGGGCGGTTTGCCGTCCGGCAGCATCGGCACGAACGTGACGCGCACCGATTCGTCCTCTCTGGGGAGGAGCGGCTGGCCACTCTTCAGGACCCGGCCTCGGGTCTGGAGCTTGCCGTTCCCGCACCCGGTGGCCAGCACGCACACCGCAACCGCAACGACCACCCACGAAAGTAGCCTGCGCATGATGCCTCCCTTCATTCGTAGTCGGTGCCGGTGACCTTGCCATCCGCTTTGGACAGCAGCTCGACCCAGGTCAGCTGGCTGACCGAGTTCTTGACGAAGTGAACACTTCCATCCGCGAAGCAACAGTTCACGCCACCCGTGTGCAGGCTGCGGGCCATGGCAGAGGTCATGTCGGTTCCGGAAGTGGTACAGCCCATCCCCAGCGCGGCGGTATCGGGGCTGCAATACAGTTTGCCGTTCTCGAGTTCGTCCCCGCCTTCGGCCGCAACCCCTCCCAGTAAATTGTTGGGGGTCGGATTATACGATGCCCGGCCAGCGTTGACGATGCTCGACCCGGGAAACCCAAGAGCCCATACCCCGCGCGGATCGACCGCCGACAGTCCCGCCCGCAGTTCCGCGGCCATGATCGTGTTCGACGTACCATCCGTGATGTCCCCCAGCTTAGCCCCGTAGTTGCACGCCATGACCGGGCTGGAAACCATGCCGTTCTGCTGGGGGATACCAGCCATGCTCGTCTTGTAGCTCTTCCCCAGGTTTTGGTGATCATAGTCCTCATAGCCCGCCGTCACCCCGTAGTTGCCTCGCGCCCAGCCAGCATCCGGTCCCCCAATCGGGCCCGTCATGGGATCCAGGTAGGGCTGTTGGTTGAATGAATCCGAAGGGCAGAGGTACGTCTTGACCGGAGTCCCGGCAATTGCCAGCCAGCTCAAATTAAACTTCAGTCCCACGACGATGTTGCCCTTGCTGTCCGGCGGAACCGGGCCGAATCCGGGGTAGGCGGCGGCATTCGACAGCGTGTACAGACCATTCTGCTCGATGAACGGCAGGAGAATCACTGCCCAGTTCGGCCCAAACGGGTTCTGCCCGGAGCTGGTTCGCATCTTCAAGGCCAGCCCGTTGTCGGGGGCTGTGACGTAGGGCATCTGGGAGGCCGGCGGCAACCGGCCGTAAGTGCTTTCGTAGTTCATCAAGCCCAGACCGATCTGCTTGAGGTTGTTCGAGCAGCTCATGCGATTGGCGGCCTCGCGGACCTTTTGCACGGCGGGCAGCAGCAGGCCGATGAGGACCGCGATGATGGCAATGACGACCAGCAGTTCGATCAGCGTGAATCCTTGTCGACGACGCATCATGTGCACCTCCACATTGACCTCCCAAGCCGACCCTCGATGGCTGCGGGAGAGCTGAGCAATTGTTGTCCAGATTGGGGAGATAAGATCTTATAACCAAGCCACATGAACGGTGCAAGAAGATCGAAAGAAGAAACGACACAGAAAGCTGACGGGACTCAGGCAAAACATTCGTCGTCGATCAACTCGCTCAACACCCGGATGGATGTGGCCTGGTGGTGGCGATACTTTCCTTTGGGATCCAGCAACACGGCGTGCAACCCTGCTGCGCGCGCTCCTTCGAAATCGTTGGCCGGGTCGTCACCGACGTACAAAATAGCTTCGGGGGGCAGACTCAGGGCCTGACAGACCGCCTGGAAGAATTGCGGCGCCGGTTTCCGCCAGCCGACCTCCGAGCTGATAATCAAGGATTGCAGCAGCTGCGAGGGAGCCAAGCCCGCGGCCACCGTGCGGAGCCGCTGATCATAATTCGATGCCAATCCGAGGGCATAACCGTGTCGGGACAGGGTTTTGATCGTTGTGGCCGCGGTCGGATCGCAACACCAGGATTCGGGCCGGCGAAAATGCTCGAACAGCTCGTGAAAACAGGCGTCTCCATCGGTGCAGTCATCCAGAACCTGAGCCACGATCCGCCGCCAACGTTCGATCTCCCGTGCCTCGCTGGTCCGTAAGCCGTTGGCGATGTCAATGGCCTCCTCTGCCGCAAAGGCCGTCACAAAACGCGGCAGAATCTCGGCCGCGGTCCGCTGACTTCCGAAGCATCGGCCCACATCGGCGTACACGATTGGCGCAGGCGGGTTCGGATGGATGAGCGTGCCGACGGCGTCGAAAACGATTGCCTGGACGCTGGTTGGTTGCAGCTTCTGGATCACGGACAGATTCCCGGCGGCCGGAGGCGCCCGGGAGGCGGGCGCTCACAGCGAAACCTGGCTCTATCCTTTCGAATATCCACGAACGGCGAAGGTGTCCAGCAGCTTCTGAAGTTGGCGGACCCGCGTGAGCTGGGTTTGATAGGACTGCCGGCACCGTTGAAGCCAGGCACGATCATGGATCAGCGCATGCCGGATCCGGTCCAGCTCGAGGGCGTCGCGCCAAGCATTCAACCGGTCGGCTACCTGAAGGTAGACCCGCACTCGTGTTTCGAGGGAGCGGGCCCGGCGCTCCTGTTCCATGAGCCGCTTGCGCGCTTCCTTCCATGCCGTGCGGCACTTGGCCAGCCCGGCCGAGGCCTGGTGCAGCCCCGTCTCGAGCCGCTCCCATTCTGTTTCCACGGGTGGGCGCAGCAGATCCTTCCAAAGGACTTCTTGTAGCTCACAGGCAACGTCTTGGAGGAATTGATTGAAACCCATCCAAGAATCCTCTCTGCATCAGCATCCCGCTGGCGTCCGGATATCCCGCCGGGAAACAAAGGAGCTGATCCGGGTCCCCTGCGAACTTATTCGTTGCTCGGCTGCAAATATTGCAGCAGCCGGCGCGGACGGCCGGTGACGGAGTGGGATCCCTGGGCGCCGTCTGTACGGCTTTTTCCAAATTTGCTTTGCATCCTGGCGAACCGTGGTGTAATGTCAAGCGTCCGAGAACGGGAACGGGGGAGGGCCCGCAGGCTACGATGCCAGGCGGATCATCGACAGGAGGCAGCGGATGGCAACGAAGGGAGAGCAGTTTGCGGGCGTTACCGTGGCCCTGGTCACGCCCTTCCGAGACGGCGCGGTCGATTACGATGAGCTTGGCCGTCTCGTCGATTGGCACGTTCAGCAAGGGACCGATTGTCTCTCACCGGTCGGCACCACAGGGGAGTCACCCACGCTGGATCATGAGGAACACGAGCGGGTCATTGCCGCCGTGGTCGAGCGTGCCGCCCGGCGAATCAAGGTGCTGCCGGGTACCGGCTCCAACAGCACGCGGGAGGCGATTCGCCTGACCCGCTTCGCCCGGCGCGCCGGAGCCGATGGCGCACTCATGGTCGGCCCTTATTACAACAAACCGACCCAGGAAGGGTATTACCGCCATTTTGCAGCTGTCGCAGAAGTCGTGGACCTACCCATCGTTCTGTACAACATTCCCGGGCGGACGGGCTCGAACATCCTTCCCGAAACGATTGCCCGGCTGGCGGAGATTCCAAATGTCGTCGGGATCAAGGAATCCACCGGCTCCCTCGATCAGGCTTCACAAATCGCCACGACCACCAACCTGACCATCCTCAGCGGAGACGATAGCTTGACCTTGCCGATCATGAGCATCGGCGGCCGGGGCGTGGTGTCCGTCGTCGGCAACCTTGTACCGCGCGACTTGAAGGCGTTGGTCAGTGCGTTGGACGCCGGCAAGCTTCACGAAGCCCAGCAATGGCATCGGCGGCTGTTCCCCCTTTGCCGGGATATGCTCGGGGTGGCCACCAACCCAATCCCCATCAAGGCGGCCCTGAAACTGGTCGGCCGCGGCACGGGCGAACTCCGCTTGCCGCTTTGCCCCCTTGATGCGGCTGGAGAAGCGCGCGTCCGGCAGACCCTCCAAGCCTACGGGCTGCTGCGCTAGAGCGAATTCTGCTTTCACCAAAAAAATCATTTGACGCCAACTTCACAGTCGCTATCTTACAAACGTGATCGCGCGGACGGATGAGGTTGGGTGAACTCGTGTTTGGTGCTTTTCCTCAGGAGGACTTCGACATGAACACTACCTCAGCCGTTGCCCACAAACTTCGTGGAACCAAATATCCACACCGGCCGACGTCGGTGCTCCGGATCTCGGATCGGACCATCAATGGGTTGGCGCAGGTCTTCAAACTCCTGGCCGACGAATCCCGCCTGAAGATCCTGCTCGCCCTGGCACAGGATAGGGAATTGCACGTCACCGCTCTGTGTGATCTGCTCAATCAGACGCAGCCGGCCGTCAGCCATCATCTGACGTTGCTTCGCATGGCCCGGCTCGTCGGCTTCCGGCGCGACGGCAAGCACAACTTCTACCGGGTCGAATCCCGCCAGGTGCGAGACCTTTTGGAACAGTTCTTTGCGGATTCGGGCAACGGCCACAAACAGTTTCAATTCGATGAGTTTGCCCTTAGCTACAAGCGGAAGTAGTTGCCGCTGGCCTTGGAGCATCACACTCACTAATGTAATGTGAATTTGGCCCCGCAGGCGATGCTCTGCACCCTTTGCAGCGGCATACGGTCTGCTGCGCTTGCCGGCATCGGCTCGGAACATCAACCATGGCAGACGGAGTTGCAAAACTCGCGCTAGAAGACGGGACGGTGTACACTGGCCGCAATTTCGGTGCGCCCGGCGAGACGTTTGGCGAAGTGGTGTTCAATACGAGCATCACCGGCTACCAGGAAGTGTTGACGGATCCCTCCTACCGTGGGCAAATCGTCGCGATGACGTACCCGCTCATCGGCAACTATGGGATCAACCCCGAAGATACCGAATCGCAAGTGCCGCAGGTCGAGGGATTTATTATTCGTGAGCTGTCGCGCATCCCGAGCAATTTTCGGTCCCGCGGCACCCTGTCCGACTACCTCGCTGAGCACAAGATCCTTGGCCTGGAAGGGATCGATACTCGTGCCCTGGTCCGACGGCTGCGGGTGCGCGGGACGATGACCGGCGTGCTGTCTTCGACCGAGGCGAACGACGCCGTCTTGGTGGACAAGGCCCGCCATTGCCCCGGCATCCTGGGCCGCGATCTGGTGCGGGAAGTGGTTCCGAAACAGCCGTTCACATGGGAGGAAGGGTTCGTCAGTCCCTTCGCCTCCCAGCTGCTGCCATCCCGGCCGGCGACGCACCACGTGGTTGCCATGGATTTTGGCATGAAATGGAATATCCTCCGCTGCTTGGTGCAAGTCGGTTGCCGGGTTACCGTGGTGCCCGGCACAGCAACGGCCGAGCAGATCTTGGCGTACCGCCCCGATGGGATTTTTCTCTCCAATGGTCCCGGCGACCCCGCGGCCGTGAGCTACGGCATCCAAACGATCAGCGAATTAGCTGGCAAGAAGCCGATCTTCGGTATCTGCCTGGGACACCAATTGCTTGGCCTGGCCCTGGGCGCCCAAACGTTCAAGCTGAAATTTGGACACCGCGGTGCGAATCAACCCGTTCTCAACCAGCGGACGCAGCGCGTCGAGATCACGACGCACAATCATGGCTTCGCGGTACGCCTCGATCGATTGCCGGCTCATCTGGAGCCGACGCACACCAATCTCAACGACGGCACGTTAGAAGGTATGCGCCATCGCCATTGGCCGATCTTCAGCGTGCAGTATCACCCCGAAGCTTCGGCCGGTCCGCACGATAGCAGTTATCTCTTCGAAGAGTTTCGGAAGCTCATGGGATAACTGGAGATGGTTTTATCGCTACACCCAAGCGGTCCCGGGATCATCCAAGAACAAACCCCTGGCAGCCTCGACGCCGGGCTTGCCAGGGGTTTGTTCTTGGGATCGGTCTTTTCGGAGTGGTACAAAAAGAAACGATTCCTTGCTTGACCGATGCCGTTTTTACTTCAACCTTCCCTGGCCACGAAATCCCTGGATACTTCCATTTTGAAGCCGGCCTGCTGTAGCTTGGCGACTTCGGTTTGGGTTGCCGAGATCAGCCGATAGAATTGGTTCGCATGCTTGGCGTCGATGTCGAAGCTCGATCGGCCGTTGTCGGCAACCAAGACGGGACTACCGCTCCCGCCCAAGGGCGTTTCCAGTTCCGCTTGCAATAGCCCTCCTCCTGCCTTATCGCGGATAATCATGACAACTCCTCCCAGTGCCTCTCTCGATCGGCCCCGCCGAGAAGCCTGGACCGTCCAGACTCACCCTATTTTGCCATGCGTCATGATCCACTGACAAGATGTGCTTGACCTACCGGGCCCGTGATCACTTTCTTTTTCGCTTCACGAGCCGATCCATCAGCCGAAGTACATCCAAGACTTCGGGCATGCGGCTCATCTCTTCAAAGGAATAACGTGTCTTGCGTTGCCAGTTGGGCCGCTCATGCCAGGTGCCGGGTACATTTTGGGGTTGCGTTTCCAGCCAGAGATCCTCCAGATTCGTCAGGACGAGCTGGGCCTCCCCATCGCAAATGTGAGCCAAGCACGCCTGCAACACCTTGCGGGGATCCGTAGGACCTTGCAGCTTGCCTTGCCGTTGCAACGTCTGCACCACTGCGTCCAGCAAGCTGCGGCGGCGTTGGCGTTCCTCCTCGGCAATCGACGGACCGAGAATTCCCAACTCGACGCGATCCTCAATGTCCAGACCTTGCCACCACCCGGCGAAGGGGGGCATGTCATGCGTGTTCAGGACCGCGACGCAATTCGGATAAACCGGGTTCAGCGCATTCTGATACTGCGGCTGAAGCTCATATTGCATGACATACATGCGGTTGATGTTGTGCCGGGCCATGGCCGGCCGAACTTCCGGAGGCACCGTTCCGAGATCCTCACCGATCAAGATCGACTGATGGCGGTGGGATTCGAGGCTGAAGACCGCGTACAGCTCCTCAGCCGGATAATTGACGTACACCCCATCGCGGGCCCCGAAACCCTGGGCGATCCAGAACAACCGATGGAATCCCATCATGTGATCGATGCGGAGCACGCCGGCAAGCCGCAGGTGGTGACGGAGATAGGCGCTGACGTAGCGGTAGCCGTCCTGCCGGATGCGTTCCGGGTGCAGCGGCGGGAAGCCCCAGTTTTGTCCGCCGGCAAAAAAGGGGTCCGGAGGCGCGCCCGCGGCCAAGCCGACTGCGAACAGCTGCCGCTCCCGCCAGACATCGAAACTGTCGGGGTTGACGCCCAGAGGCAGGTCCAAGTAAAAACCCGGCCCGGCGGCACGTGCCTTGGCGGCCACGGCTTGCAACTGCTCATCGGCCAGCAACTGGACGTACAGGTGATAGCGTTTGGCCTCTTCCTCGTAATCGCCGTCGCGCACGACGCCGTCCCGCAAGGGCGCCGGCCAAGTCGGCCAGGGGGCTCGGCGGCGCTCCCCCACGGCCCGGAACCGCGCATACTCCTCAGCATAGGGATGGCCTGCCATGAAGGTGCGTAGGGCATCGGTACGCGGGGACGGTCCGGCGAAGAACGTGCGTGCCAGCTCCTGGAGCACGCGGCGTTTCAGAGCCATCTGACGCCGGTAATCGACGAGCGGTGCCGCCTGGAGCGCCTGCACTTCGTGGGCAAACTCCGGGGCCGCGAGCAGAGCCTGGGCGGAAGGACAGCACTGGAGCTCCGGGATGCGGTGGATATCGAGATAAAACTCGTTCCAGAACAGCCGGCTGGCGGGCGAATAGGGTCCCGGCTCAAAGGGTTCGTCCAGGAACGCAGCCAAGAGCGGCAGCGTGGCCACGATGCCGCCGCCCAGTTTCGTGACCCAATCCGTGAACGCCTCCAGATCCGCAAAGTCGCCCGCCCCCCAGCTCCGCCGCGAATGCAGGGCGTACAGCGGCAAAAAGACTCCCCAGTCACATGCCCGTGCCGGTCCTCCCGGTCCATAGGCTCGCAGCGGCGCCGACAACAACAGGCAGCTTTCGCTCTTGCCGCCGACTTCGAGCGTGAAACGGTGATAGCCAAGCGGCAAGGGACCGGGGATGCGGAGACGATTGACGGCATACGCGACCCCCTCGATTTTCGCATCCTGCACATGCGAAAGCTGCGCAGCCGGGTATGACCAGGCCCGCTGTTCTCCCGTTTCCAGCTCCAGGCTGCACCCCATGAAACTAGGGAAGTCTTTCGCCGGCAAGCGGAACAGCAATTCGGTTGTTGCACCGTCCCAGGCGATGGTGACGGGCTCGAGCCACCGGCTCCATTTCTCCTGCTGGCGTTGCCGCAATGCTGCCGGTGCGTCGGTGGGCTTCTCGATCGCCGCGCCGAGGGCCCGCAGCACCTGAACCAGGGCGTCCGGCGAGGCGAAGGTGAGCTGGCCCACCACATCGTAGTAGGAGGTCTGCACGCCATACAGCTCAGCCAACAGATGGAGCGGATCCGTCGGTTTGGTCATGTGGGTTACTCCTAGCCCAGGCGCTGCCGTTCCCGGACCCGTGCCTGGAGAGCAGTCTTGATCTCGGGCGGAACAAACGCGATCAGCTCATCCCCGAATGTGGCGATCTGGCGGATCAGGGTGCTGCTGATGTGCGAGTATTCTTCCTTGGCCATTAGGAAGACGGTTTCGATTTCCGGGTCAAGGGCCAAGTTGGTCAGCGACATGCTGAACTCAGACTCCATGTCGCTGAGGGTGCGCAGGCCGCGCAGGATAACCCGCGCGCCCACCTGGCCCACGAAGCGCACCGCCAAGCCGGTGAAGGGGAGGACTTCCACATTGCGGTAGGGGGCCACGACTCGGTGGACGAGCTCGACGCGCTCCTCGATGGTGAAGAACGGCGTTTTTTCCGGGTTATTTCCCACGCCCACGACGAGCCGTTGGAAAATGCGGCTGCCTCGGCGGATGACGTCGAGGTGGCCCAAATGGATGGGATCAAAGACGCCGGTATAAACGGCAATCTGAAGTCCGGGAGAGGCGGCCATGAGTGCCTTTCGTGTCGTTGAAACGGAAGAAGTAAATTGCGGCAGGGCTCAAAGGAGCCGGACGACCTGGAGGCCCAGCCACGATCGAACGGCTACCTCCACGGCGGCGAGTTGGGCCGCCGTCAGAGTTCCCAATTTCCTTACCCGCTTGGCTCTCGGAACCGTGACTAAGTTCTGGGTATCGAAGACGCCCGGTTGCAGAATCTGTCGAAGGCACGCAAAAGCTCCGAAACGCGTGCGGCCAGGGGAAAGCCTCCAGGATCGTACATTCATACTGAGCCCGCCACATGCCGCGAACCCTTCTCGCCTTTACGGTAGTCGGGATCACTTGCCAAGGCAATTGCAGCTTTCGTTTCGATCGTGCATCATTCGGCTGCACAATTCTGACGCAGCAGCGAAGCTCCTTCGCTGCCGCGTCAGGATGGTCAGCAACGACCTCGGGACGCACATTCAACCCAAGGATTTCACGGCCCCGATCATGGCATCCGCGATCTGTTCCAGGGATTGCGGAGAGGTGCGAAAAGGCGGCATGGCATAGAGCACGGAGCCGAGCGGACGCAGAAAGGCGCCGTGCTCCAGGCAATGGCGGCGGAGGTGTTGGCCGACCGTTGCCAGATATCCACCCTCGGTATTCAGCTCCACGGCCGCGATGGTTCCACAAATGCGGATTTCGCGAACATGCGGATCCTGCCGCAGAGCTTCCAGCCGTGTCTTCCAAAAGGCTTCCATTTGTCCGGGCACCGGACTGGGAGCAGCCGTCAACATCTTCCAGTTGGCCACGGCCACTGCACAGGCCAACGGATGGGCGGTAAATGAGTGCCCGTGAAAAAAGGTTCGGCTGCGGTCGGTAGTTGCCCAGGCGGCAGCCACGGCCGGGGCAACCAGCGTCGCAGCCAAGGGGAGCACGCCGCCGGCCAATGTCTTGGCCGCACAGATGAGATCGGGAGTGATCTCCGCCGCTTGGTGGGCCCAGAGGGGACCGGCTCGTCCGCCCGCGGTCATGACCTCGTCGGCGATGAGGAGGACGCCCTGCCTCCGCACCTCGTCGGCGATGCTGCGCAACACCATAGGCGTGTGCATGCGCATGCCGCCGGCTCCCTGGACGAGCGGCTCGATAATCACGGCTGCCACTTCGCCTCGGAGCCGCGTCAACGTGTCCTCCAGGCGCTCCACCGAGACCGGAACGATCTCGGCCCGAAAGAGCAGCGGTTCAAATCTTCCAAAGAACACTGGGTCACGGCTAACCGCCATCGCCCCGAACGTGTCGCCATGATACCCCCCCTCGAATCCCACAAACTTGGTTCGGCCCGGCTCTCCCTGGTGACACCAGAACTGATAGGCTATTTTGAGCGCTACCTCGACGGCGGTGCTTCCATTGTCCGAGAAAAACGCTCGCCCGTCCTCCGGCCACCCTACCGTCCGCAACAACAATTCGGCCAGCTCGATGGCGTGTGCGTGGGTTACACCGGCGAAAAGCACGTGGTCGAAGGATTCCGCTGCCTCGGCGAGGGCCGCCATCAACGTCGGGTGCCGATGGCCGTGCAGGATCGTCCACCACGAGGAAATGGCGTCGATGACCCGCCGTCCGTCGGCCAGGTGAAGAAATTCATCCTGTGCGGCGATGCTGAGTAGCGGGGGGTCTGGATCGAGCAACGGGGTATAGGGGTGCCACACCGTGCGCCGGTCTCGTTCCAAAAGGTCCCTCGACTGCTGTTCGGGGAGGACTTGGCTTGGCTCCGGCCGGATGGGTCTCCCTGATGCCCTTGCGGACGGCGGCGCCATGGTCAAACAGGGATGCAGGGTTTCGAGAACGCTAACTTGCTCCTGGGCAGCCTTGGCAATTCCCGCCACGTCCCAGGCAGCCGGGGGCTGCAGCGCAAGCACGTGAGTCGTCGGCTCGTTGTGGGCGATTTGCTGAGCGGCGAAGGGGTCCGGCGGGCCCATGAGCACGATGCCGGCCGGCTCGATCTGATGCAGACGGAGGGCCTGCGTACACTGCAAGACCCGCCCGATCGCGCCGATGGCCGAGGACGAGACGAGGATGGTCGGCAGCCCGAGTTGGCGAATCAAGGCAATTTGAAGCTCCGTGTCGTTGAGCGGAGAGAGCGGGCTGCCGAACGTCTCGATGAGCAAATGGCGCTCTGGGTCGAGGGTGGGGGCCGGTCGGGCTGCCAGGATCTCGGAAGCTAGGGGGACCAGCGCACCTTCCATGCGCGCGGCCAGCAGCGGAGCCACCGCGTGGCAAAGACGGAGCAGTGGCGGATGAATATGGGCCCCGGGAACCAAGCTGCGGAGCAGCTCGGTGTCGGAATCCCCCGTTTCGACCGGCTTCCAGTACTCGTACTGCGCAGAGAAAGCGGCCATCCAGAGCAGCGCAAACGTCGTTTTACCGGCGTTGGTATCGGTTCCAAGAACGACAAAATCGGTCATATGCCACCAACAGTCAGCGGCGGGAGAACCACGTGATGCGCCGAACAGCCGCTAATTCGAGTCCTTGATCGCCTCGGCGACCGCGGCAGCAGCGGCGGCCAGCGTCACTTGGGGATGATCGGCGTGAATCGAAATCCGCAAGCGTGCCGAACCGGGCGGTACGCTGGGGGGACGAATGGCCCGAATGTCCCAGCCTTCCTGCTGCAACCGGTTTGCGGCCTGCACCGCTCGACGGTCTTCTCCCCGCACAACAGGGACGATGTAATGGCTGCCCAGAGCCGGAATCCCGTGGCGGGCCAGTTCACTGCGGAAGATCGCTGCCGCTTCGTGCAGCGATTGGCGACCGGCATGATCGGCCTGCACGCGCCTCAACGTATCGAGCCACCACGCACCCACGGCCCCGGGGAGCGCGGTGGTGAACATGAAATGGCGGCAGCGGTTGATCAGCAGATTCTTCAGCAGAGCCGAACCACAGATGTATGCCCCGGCAACCCCCAGGGCCTTGCCGCCGGTATGGACGCTTGCCAAGATCCGCGCCCGCAGACCGGCGGCATCGATCACGCCCGCGCCTTCCCGGCCGAAACAGCCGGTGCTGTGCGCTTCGTCCACGATTACCCATGCCCCGTACCGCTCCGCAAGCCGCACTAGCTCGTCTAACGGTGCCGTGTCTCCATCCATTCCGAAGAGCGATTCCGTCACTACGAACCGTTGCCGTGGCCCGGGGGACGTCTTCATGGCGGCCTGCAAGCCCGCTTCGAGATGGTTCAGATCCAGGTGACGGTAGACAAACCGCTCGGCGCCGGCCAAACGAAGACCATCGATGATCGACGCATGATTGAAGGCATCGGAAGCGACCCAGTCGTGCGGCTCGATAGCCGTCGACAGCAGCCCCTCGTTGGCAGCGTAGCCGGAGGTCATCACCAGGGCCGCCTCGGCTCCATGCCATCGGGCCAGGGCCGATTCTACCTCCTCCCAAATGGCCTGGTGCCCTCGCAAGAGCCGGGATGCCATTCCACTTCGCAACGATGCATTTGCGGAATCCGTCCCTGAAGATGCGGAACTTGCACCGTAGCCAAGGTAATCGTTGGAGCTGAAATCGATCCCACGGGGAAGGCTCAGCTCGCGAACGCGTCCTTCGCTTCGGAGGCGATCCAGGAGGGCGGACCAGCGGCCGTGGAGACTCATGCATTACCTGCGGCGAGCGGTACTCCCAGAGCGCGGAACAGCTCGGCGTCCTCGTCGGCGGCGACATTGGCCGTCGTCAGCAATTTTTCCCCAAAGAAGATGGAGTTCGCGCCCGCCAGAAAACAGAGCACCTGCAACTCTCGGCTCATCCGATTGCGTCCCGCGCTGAGCCGTACCCGGGCGCGCGGAAATGCGATACGGGTGGTGGCGACGAAGCGAACCAGCTGGAACGCATCGACCGGGACGGCATCTTGCATCGGCGTGCCCGGAACCGGTACTAAACAGTTAATCGGGATACTTTCCGGCGGCGGGTCGAGATTCGTCAGCTCTGAGAGGAGCAGCAGCCGGTCGTCTTCAGTCTCTCCCATGCCGAGGATGCCGCCGCAACAGACGGCAATGCCGGCCCGTTGCACCGCGGCCAACGTGGCGAGCCGATCATCGTAGGTCCGTGTCGAGACCACGTGCCGATAGTACCGGCGGGAGGTATCGAGATTGTGGTTGTAGGCGGTCAGTCCGGCGTCGTGAAGTCGCTCGGCCTGTTCGTCGGTAAGCATGCCAAGGGTAACGCACGCTTCCATGCCCAGGTTCCGAACGGCGCGGACCATTTCGAGTACCCGATCGAACGGGTGGCCGTCGCGGGGTCCCCGCCAGGCGGTGCCCATGCAGAAACGATTCGCGCCCAACTCCTTGGCCCGGCGTGCTTGCTGCTCAACTTCCGCGACACTGAGCAGGGGCGTTGCCTTGACCGCGGTCGGGTAGGAAGCGCTCTGAGCACAGTAGCCACAGTCTTCGGGGCAGCCGCCGGTTTTGATGCTCAAGAGGGCACACCGCTGGATATCGCGAAGGTCATGGTGCGCGCGATGAACCTCGACGGCACGAAAAATCAGCTCGGGCAACGGGAGGTCATACACCGCCTTCAATTGTTCAAGCGTTTGCATGGTTGTAGGTATAAGGGTTCGGGGTGCCGGAGTCGAGAGCTGGATCGCTTCGTTCAGCGGCGGTTGGCCGAACTGCCGCCAAGTGGCGTGAGCGCAGCCGCGGCGGCCTGGCGCCACATGGCTGCCAAATCGTGCTTATCGAGCCGGTCGCAAACGTTCGCCAATCGGTTGCGCATGGTCACATCCCAGGGCCGTTCTGCAACTGCCTCGTTCAAGCTCGTGAGTTCCGCCAAGTATTCCTGGGTCTGCTTGCACAGCCGTTCTTGCTCGGCCGCGTCGCTTGACCGACCCAGCATTTGGTACGCCTGGGCCAATTGGTATCGGCTCTGGTAATCATGGCGATCGTGCTGGACCGCTTCTTCGAGCAATGTCGCTGCCTTCTGTGGCTCATTGTCGCTCAGGTACAACTTGGCCCGTAGCCGGAGCGCTTCGGGAACGTGTGGCTGCTTGGAGAGGAGACTGTCCAGGAGCTGTTTCGCTTCGGAGGCGCGGCCCAGTCCCCAGAGACATTCCGCACGACAGGCCAGCATCATCAGCTTGGCGGAGACCGCAGCGGGACATTGCTCCAGAATGGCCAACGCCCTGGCATAATCCTTTTGCAGTGTCAATACCTCGGCCAATCCTTCCTGGACTTCGTCGGCTTGCTGGCTGGATAGCTCTCGCTGGGAAGCCTCCCGATACGCTTCCAAGGCCGAGGCGTACTGCCCCAGATCCTTGTAAATCACCGCCATGAACCAGAACGGGTATCCCTTGTGCGGCTCCAGGCGGGCACACTCTTTGGCATGGTGCACGGCGAGCGTCAAGGCCCCCTGATCGTAGTAGATGGCAGCCAGGCCGCGGTGCGCGTCGAGGTGGTCGGGTTGCTTGGACACGACGTAACGCAGGAGCTGCTCCGCTTCCCACAGGCGTTTCACCGACAGGAAAGCCAATCCATAGATGGCCGAGGCCTCGACGCGGAGATCGCTTTCGTCCTGGATCCGCTGGAACTCGTGGATGGCCTGGTCGAACTGATGCTCACGCAGGAAGGCTTCACCCCGGAGCAGATGAGCGTAATCGGAATGACCGTCGGCTTCCAGGGATTCGGCCAACCGATCGGCCTTGTCCGGCCGGCCGTGCCGCAGCGCTTCCTGGCCCTGACGCAGCCGATACAGGGGGCGCGTGGTGCGATACCACCAGGCGCTGACTCCCGCCGCCGCTCCCAAGCCAACGATCAGAGTCAGGGTCGCAACCCAAGCACGTCGATATCCGTGCATCGATTTCCTCGACCGGTCGCTCCCGATCCACAAACTGTACAAACGCATCGGAACAAGTATGCTAGCAGACCGCAGCCAGAGCGGACAAGGAGACAAGGCGAGAGGGAGCAACTACGATTTCTTCTGCCGGATGGTCCAGGATTCACGATAGTTAGTCATGACCACGACCATGCGGAGAATTTCACCATAGGTCGCGTACACCGCAGCCGCCGGTTTCTGGTCGAGATGGCCACATTTCACGGCGAACTCGAGCCAGCCTTGGGTCTCAGCAGCCTGCGTCTCCGCATCGGAAAGCTCCACAATGAAAGCTGCTGTGTAGCGATGTTTGCGCCAAGCCTCCGCCAAATTTGCACACACGGAGCGAGAGGACCGTCGAATCTGGTCGGTGAGCGCCTATGTCTCCCCCTTGGGAAGCATTGGGAACACCCAATCCGTTGCATCGCTGCTTCAAAAGCCTTGCCATAGACTTGTAGATCGAAG